>NZ_CP056775.1:5865000-6071216 GCF_016894445.1 Dyadobacter sandarakinus | reverse complement strand
TACCTCGCACCCCGATCTCCAAGCCCGGATGTGAAAACACTGAAATAAACTAAATGCAGGCTTAAAGATTACGGTACCAGTATCAGGCAACCGGCTGCTGCACCCTTCCGATGAGGAGAGAAGTACAATTGCCGCCAAACCCGAATGAGTTGGAAAGCACATAATTAACAGCCACGCCGCTGGTAAGTACAGCAACAGGCTGTGGCGCTTCATGGATTGGCCGGGTAAGGTGCAGGCATGGAAACAGTTTGGAATGCATAATGCTCAGAATGCTGAAAATGGCTTCCACAGCACCTGCTGCTCCCAGCGTATGCCCTGTGTAGGACTTGGTGGAAGAGAATGGCGGGACTTTTTCAAAAACGCTTTTCAATGCAAACAGTTCTACCTCATCGTTGTTGGGCGTGCCAGTACCGTGTGCATTCACGTAGCTTACCTCGTCAAACCCGATCCCGGCAGTGCGTACAGCCTGCTGCATGGACAGGATTGCCCCGGTACCTTCCGCAGACATGGCCGAAGGATGAAAAGCGTCATTGGAGTTACCATAACCGCAGATTTCCGCATAGGTTGTTTTAGACGCGGCATCTTCTTCCGCTTCGAGCACCAGGTATGCCGCTCCCTCGCCCAGGTTAAGCCCGTCGCGGAACTCGTCGAAAGGCTTGCAGGGTTCTTCCGAGAGGATTTTTAATGCATTAAAACCATTGACCGTATATTTTGCAAGACTATCCACACCGCCCACAATCGCTCTCCTCGCACGGCCCGAAGCAATAAGCCTGGCGCCCAAAAGGATTGCATTGGCAGAAGAAGAGCAGGCGGTATTAACGGTATCGGTAAAACCAGTGATGCGGTAGCGCTCAATAAGCCGCATGGTATGGGCAGCGGCGCCATAAGCTTCCAGGTACTCGGAACCTTCGGAGCGGAGGTTGGCATCGTGGTAAAGCTGGTCGGTAAGGCACATGCCACCTACGGTACTTGCAGATATAAAAGCAGTATCGGGCGAGCTGATGAGCTCCGGAGCAAGTCCCGCATGCCGCACGGCTTCCTCAAATGCAGCCGATGCCAGCAGACAGGTGCGGGTATAACCCCGGCTTTGCTCCAAGCCGAGCCATGCTTTCAGCATTTCATTTCCCGGCCTGCATTCACCGAAAGGTAACTGGTCCGCATACCTGGACCGGAAGTGCACTGCTTTTCCGATGCCTGTCCTGGCCTGGTGCAAACTGTCAAAGTTTTCGGTCAGGTTGTCGCCTGCGGCTGAAATAATGCCCATACCGGTAACCAGCACCCTTTTTTTCATGTTCAGGCAGGCTTGGTATGCGCGAGTATGTACTCGGCTACGTGGTTCACATCCACCAGTATTTTGCGTCCCTCGGCAGGATTCTTGATTTTGATGCCATATTCTCTTTCCAGCAGCACGACAAGTTCGAGCGAATCAATGGAGTCGAGGCCCAGGTCTCCCCCAAAAAGCGGCTCATCATCTTTAATATCCTGAGGGTTGATGTCAAGCAGGTTGAGGTATTGTACGATTTGTTCTTTGAGGATCGGTTTTAAGCTTGTTACGTCCATGTCTATCATTTGATCAATGCCGGATCCGGCCGGCTTCCGGGCAAAACGCTCCTGTACCGGCCCGGTCAGATTATTTTTTCAAGTTTAAGCCTGAAATAGGTACTAAGTTGGCAAATCAGGATGAATACTCCTAAAAATGCGATCACATAGCGCAGCTGATACCAGCTTCCTCCTTTAAGAAAAAGCACGTAGAAGCCTTCCAGGCACCAGTGCAGGGGTGAGAAGTTACTTGCAAACTGCATGAAGCCGGGCATAACAAATGTAGGTACCAGTATTCCACCGATCGCTCCGAAAATAATAATTGAAATGGCGCCAAAACCATTCGCCTGCTCCTCCGTGCGGGCAATGGTACCGATCATCAATGCATAGCTCACCGCCGACATGCTGCTCAAAAAAACCACCGCCGCGAAGGCAGGAAAATTGCCGGGGATGGTCAGCTGCGGCAAACCGAGCTGCGGCAATATCCAGATGCCCATTGAAAATGTAAGTGCCACCTGCATGATCGCCACAATCACATACACGCCCATTTTGCTGAACATCACCAGCATAAAAGAGGTCGGCATGGTTTTCAGCCGCAGGAAGCTGCCGCTAACCCGCTCTTTGACAATGTTGCTGCCCAGTGACGTAACCATAAAAAACATGGCAAATATGGTCCAGGCGGGTACATTGTGCTGGGTCGAGTTGGGTACAGCAGTGGCCTGGCTGTCGCTGGCAATAACCTGCTCGATCCTGACGCGGCTGGACAGCATTTTCTGTTTTAGCTTTTCCGACTTAGCCCCAATATCCATCCTGCTGTACATCCTGTCGATCATCAGGGAATTTTCAATTACGCTCATGTACGACTGCACAATGCCCATCACAGAATAGCTGTAATTTTCCTGTAAAACCGGATCGTTGAAGAAGGAAAGTGTGGGCATAGGCAGGCTGTCTGACTTTGCAGCATCGTATTCCAGCCCGAGATCGTCCATTAAAATATTGCTGACGCTTTCAGCATTGCTTTCCAGCCCGGCGGTGAAGGCAGGCGGAATAAAAAGCGCGATCATTTTACCGCTTGAAAGCAGCTCACTTTTAAGTGCATCACGTTCAAGCGACGTACCTTTTTCTATTTTAAACAAACCCGACTCGCGCAGTACCCGGATCAGGTGCTCTCCCTCGCCTCCCTGGTCCCGGTTTACAATCAGGATCGGGATCTGGTTCTCGTTCACCATTTTATACGCGCTGTCCTGGATGATCGTAATAATGAAAACCAGCAGCAAAGGCATCAGGAACATCAATGCAAGGCCGGTTTTATCATTGACCAGCAGCAAAAACTCTTTTCGTAAAGATGCAAACAGCTTAAACATATCAGTCCCGGTATTCCTCCCCTGTCAGCTTAATAAACAAATCGTGCAGACTGGGTACTTGATGAACGGCTTTCAGATTTTCCATTGCCCCCTCTGCAATAACCTTTCCATGATCAATCAGCGCAATATGCCGGCAAAAAGCCTCGGCTTCCGACAAATGGTGTGAGGTGTAAATAATGGTAGTACCCTGCTCGTTCAGCAATTCCAGATAGCGGATGATTGCATTGCGGCTTTGTACATCCACACCTACGGTAGGTTCGTCCAGGAAGAGAATTTGTGGTTCATGTATAATACCGATCGCCAGATTGACCCGCCGCTTCATGCCTCCCGAAAAAGTACCTACCTTCCGGTCGGCTGCCTTGCCGAGCCCAAGTACTTCCAGCAAATGTTCACGTCTTTCCCGCAATTTGCCGGAAGGCATGTTATACAAAGCGCCAAAATAGTCAAGGTTCTGACGCGGCGTCAGCTCCTGGTAAAATGCATATTCCTGCGGGACAAAACCGATCAGCTGCTTGCGCGCACGATTACTGACTGCCTGCCCGTCCAGGTAATAGGTGACTTCTCCGGAAGTTGGTGGTATGATGCCGCAAAGAATGGAAATAAGGCTGGTTTTGCCGGCTCCATTGGGTCCGAGCAGGCCATAAACATCCGACTTGCTAATGTTGAGGGAAATATCCGACAGACTGTTCTCCTGTGCGGAGGCATAACGTTTGCTGACGTCCTCTATCGCAATGCATACCGGATCGGCCATAAATTATTGAATTCTCACTTTCCCAGGTTCAGGCGGGAAAGCTTTTGAAAAGCGTCTTTTTCTATCAGGCGAATATCCAGGAGCATATCTGCAATCTCATCAAAATCTTTTTGCTCCGTCAGCCTTCCTTTGTACACACCGGCCATTTTGATGGCTGCGGCGCGCCACATATCTCCGGATCTGGTAAAATCCTCCGAAATCACAGCCAGCCGGTCATCCTGCATGTATCCCGCTGCCTCTTCCAGGAAAGCTCCGTATAAAAAGCGGAAACCTCCCCCACCCGTGCCGATTTCCTCCTGCATCCGCACGATCTGCCCCAGGTAGAGACCGGCTTTTTTCAGCCCCAGCTTGTCGCGCCACTTCCGAATGTGGCCGGATGTATGCCGGATACCATTGACGCCTGCGAAGTTGCCGGGAATGCGGATCATGTCGCGTACATTCCGGCGGATACCGGTCGCTATACCCTTACGGATCATCTCATCGGTAACCGGCTTTACATTTTCGGGAAAATAAATATGTCCTTTGGGCGCCAGCGGCCCCTGTGCAAAGCGTACGCGTGTCAGCTCCTCCCGCGACAGCGAGGCTACATCTTCCATCACCGGATCGCTGATGAGGTAGTGGTCGTCTTCGCGGCCGAACACGATCAGATTATGGGCATTGAAATGAAAGCGGTATTCTTTTGGAAAATAAGTAAGGTGAAACACTCCTACCTGGCAGCCTACCGGCACTCCGTCCTTTACTTTCTGGTCGAGAAAAGCCTCGGCAGCCTGCTGGCTGCTGAATTTTTTGCGCGTAACTGCTACGCCCAGTGCCTTGCAGGTTCTTTTAAAAATGGCCCCCGGCATGGTACGGAAGGATATTGCCGGTCCGTTATTGACCGTCATAAACGGTATTTGTATATAAAACAACCCCGACCCCATTCCAAAAGCCAGTGGCTCGGACATAAAATCAAGGCCGTGGTAGCGCAGCAATGCAGTTGTTACGCCATTCTCGCAGTGCGCAGTCTGAACGTGCCGGAACGCATCCGTCTGAGTGTATGTGTTCACGGGTTTGATGTTTTAAAGTTTTTGAGCTCACTGACCGGGATATCGAAGGCGCGCGCGTATTTTTCCAGCTTCCGCTCGCTCAGCGACGCAAACACAGCCGGTTTCAGGTGTCGTTTAATAAAAAATGGAAAGAATCCCGTGTACCCTGCCAGTACCGGAATGTCCATAAGCCGCAGTTCCATAAAATAATGAATGGGGCTTTTTTCTCCGGCGAGTACGGCCTGGCGCGCATCCTCCACGCGCTGGTTCACCTCGTCCCAGGCACTATCCAGGGCCTGCTTTTTAATGTCCCATCCTACACTCAATGCTGTTTCGTACTTGCCGTCACCATTTTTTACATAGCATACTTCCCTGGTAAACTTGGCCAGTGCGCCGGGATCCTGGGGCAGGTCTTCTTTTTTCATTGGTCAGAGAAAGTTGAGTGTGATCAATACCTCCGTAATATCAGCAGACAGTAAGCATGCAGAATACGTACGAAAATCGCGAGCTTTCGGGTACGGCAAGCAGTATTCTTTCTCCTTTTTTCAAAGTGCCGCTGTTGAAAACCTCTTCGAGCATGGTATAAATAGAGGCAGCTCCTATATTCCCGGTTGTTGCCAGGTTTGTATACCACTTTTCCTTAGGTATCCCCATACCATTACTGGTAAGTGCCTCGTCAATTTTCTTTTCAAAAAAATAGCTTGACAGGTGCGGAAGAAAATACTGGATATCATCCACGCTAAGCTTCCTCCGCCGCATGATTTCTGCCAGTTTGACAAAACCCAAATTAACGATTTTTTCACCCAATAGCTTCACGTCCTGCTTGATACTTAATATGGAGAGTTCCTGCACTTCCGTGGCAGTATAATCCTTGTAGCTTTTGAGGGTACCGTCTGCGAGCTTCTCGGCACCCATGTACATGCACGCCTGCTCCTCATTCGCATACGAAAATGCCTCTATCCAATCAATATGCAATGAAATGCCGCTGGCATTGGGCTCCGGCTCCACCAGAAACGCTCCGGCCCCATCCGAAAGCATCCAGCGCAAAAAGTCTTTTTCGAAAGCCAGGTACGGATTCTGTTCCAGTCTTGCAAGCTGCTGTACCTCATCCTCAAAACGATCAGCGCGCAGTACCGGCGACAGCCGCTCCGACGCGCAGGCTACGGCTCTGGTTTTTTCGCCCAGCTTTACGGACATATAGGCATACTTGAAAGCATGCATTCCGGCGCAGCATACGCCTGAGGGCGACACTACTTCCACCGAGGGAATACCGGGAAGGTGACCGTGTACCATCACACCATGTGACGGCATGATCTGGTCGGGGCTGGAAGTGGCACAGCTAAGCAGGTCCACAGTACTGATTGCATCGGGCTCATTTTTAAAAAGCTCAGCTACCGCCCGGGCAGCCATATCCGCATTGGTGTGTGTAACGGTACCGTCTTTAAGCTGCGCATAATAACGCTTTTTGATCCCGTTGTTTCTTAATACTATGGCTTTTGATTTCGAAGGTTTTCCGTTGATGTAGCCCAGGTACTCCTCCATTTCATAATTAGAAACGGGTTCATTTGGCAAAAACTTGGCAATTCTGGTAATGTATGCTTCTGACATTATGGTTTGGTTTCTACACCGCAAAAATATTCTTTTTTCTTCTTAATCGCACGCCGGAAAAACGGGGCGATCAGCAGCCGGTATATAGTTACTACCACAGGCGCGACGATGAACAGCGCTACCAGCAGGTAGTACTTGAAAGCAGTCACCAGCCTCCTGCGCCTGACAGGTGTAGTGCCTTTTTTCCGGATCAAACCTGCCCAGATCCGGAACAACTTTTTGGCTCTCTGCTCTATAAACAGGATGTCCGTAGGAATATGGATTAGTCCGAGCGCCAGTATGTTTTGCTGAAGATGCCAGTAATCGTCATTGTCAAAGGCCTCTCTAACGATCTTCCCGAACCTGGCCCCATTTGAAATATCCTCCCTGCTGACACCGGGATACGGAAAAATATTCCACTTGCGGTCCTTGCGGCCGGTCAGCATCCAGTGCAGGATCGTCACCGCACTGACAAGGTTGGTGGTGCGGTCCATAAACGGAATGTTGGCTACAAGGCGCCCGCCGGCATCTGCTATGTACTTTTTAATACTTTCCTGCGAGTTGAGCCACATGTTACGTCCACCGATAACGGTTACCACCGGGGTACCCGACAGTAACATCTTAAACGCGGGACTTTGCAGCAGGGAAGTGGCGGGCAGTGAGGGCGACAGGAACCAGGGCTGATAACCAAAAACAATCAGTTCGTACCGGAATGATGAAAACTGTACAGGTTCCAGCTCAATGGCTTGTTCCTCAACACATTCGGGCATCTTGTCGAAAAACTCATCCGTAGTCCACGGAAAAGGAAACGGTTCCCGGGGCGTTATTTTGACGTGCTCAACCAATGCAGGATCGAATGGGGAAGTAAACCGGTCGAGAATTTCAGTGAGCTGTCCCGACTGCGAGTAACTGACAACTAGGATCTTTTTCATTTATATCCCCACATCCGTTAATTATTTCAAATCTTCTTTTTTCAACACCCTCGAATCCCGGGCATAGTCCCTGATAATTGTTTTCAGCGCCGGTTCGAGTCCTGAGTAACCTTTTACGACAGCCGCTTTGTCTTCCTCCAGTTGCTTGTTGTATTTGAGAATGCCCGGCGCGTGCTCCTGTATTGTCAGCCGCAAAAAACGGTATTCTGTATTTCCGGGATTATTTTTGATTTCATCTTCGAGCAGCTGAGCGCCCTTTTTAAACGTCTTAACCTTGGCGCTTGCTCCCTTCACAAATCCTGCTTTTTTCATGATTAAAGCACCCATGTAGGCTTTGACCGTAGCGGAGGAACTTTCCTTTTCCAGTTCAGCCACCATCTCATCGATCCGGCTTTCGTCTCCGGCTTCCAGTACCTTGTAGAAGGCCTGCTTGTCAACCGGCCTGAATGCCGACGCGGCAAAGGTGAATAAAAGTGCAAGACAAATCAATGCGGGCATTCTCATAGTCGGGAATTTAGGTTTACCGGAAAACTGAATACGTATTTCAGCCTTTTTTTACGCATTCCAAAATGGTATGGTAGCTGTCGCCGATGAGTGGGTAAGTTTGTACCACATCAAATCCCGCCTGTGCAACCAGCTTTTTCATTTCCTCAATCTGGTACATCTTACTGTTTCCATTGGCCATGACGGTGAAGTACATGGACGTAGCTACCAGACTGTAATGTGCAGCAGGGTAATTCTGGTTATCGACAAATGGTTCCAGAATGTAGAGGGTTGTATTTGCTGATGCTGCCTGGCAGGCATTTTCAAGTATCCGAACGATCTCATTTTTGGAAAAACAATCCAGAAATTGACTCATCCAGATCACATCGGCGCCCTGCGGAATCTGCTGAGCATCGTCTAGAAGGTTAATCGGGTGAAAACTTATGCGATTACTCAGGCCCCTTTCTTCGGTATTTGCCAGGGCTACTTTCAGCTGTGCGGGCAGGTCGAGGATCGTAACTTCTACATCAGGATCATAGGCGCAGCAGGCAAAAGACCACTTGCCGGTGTTACCGCCTACGTCAAAAAGCTTTTTTGGTTTTTTACGAAAAACAACTTTCAATGCCTCTGGAAAGGCAGTGTCGGAGTAATAATGATCAAATTCAAACCAGGACTTTTTGGCCGGGGCGGGCAGAGCGGATAATCCTTCATAAATCGTCGGCCATCCGCCAAATTCCTGTAATCCTTCGGGCCTTTCCCGGACAATACTGTCGGTCATGTGCCTGGCACCCAGGTAGCATACATCATTCATGAAGTTGATGTTGACGCGGGTCATTTCATCTTTTATCAGGAAAAAACCTACTTTGGTGATCCTGAACAAACCGTCCTCAGTTTCTACAACACCCATTGCTTCGGCGGCTTCCAGCAGCAGGTTTACACCATATTCGGATACGCCCAGCGCTGAAACGATATCTTCGGCAGAAACTCCCGTGCGGTGGTTTGATATGAATTTCAGGATCCCCAATTCACGGAGCGCAACTACGGCCTGGAAAAACATGGGTCCGAATGCAATCTTCTGAGCTTCATACTTGGCTTCAACCGCCGACATTTTCTTTTTCATTCTGCTTGTTTAAGGTTCCTGCTGTTTTCGGAGGGAACGGTCCGCGCTTTGTATTTCCGCCGGTATTTTTTCTTTTTCAGATCTTCTTCATACCAGACAATATGCTGGCCCATGGTGCCCCGGAACCGCTTGAAAAAACCTTCGGTGTCCGACAATTTGACAAAACCTGCCTGCATATACGGCTTAAAATCAACCCGCGGCTCGTACAGGTTCATCACTTTAAGCGTATCGATCACCGTGGGAAGCAGCGCAATGGGCAGCCCGTTTTTTTTGATAAATTTGCGCATATAGCTGTTCTGGATCGGATCCGTAGCGAGTGCAATTTTGGAAAAGCCCGAATCCTTCGCAAGCCGGTAGGAGTAATATACGTTTTCAACACTATGCTGGGCTTTTTCTTCGGTAAACAGGTGCTCACGGGGAATGCCAAGTGCATGCGCATAAGCAGCCATCACGCGGCTTTCGATATAGGGAGTTGCCACGGCGCCCCCAGAAAAAATGATGTTTTTGGTATAACCTTTGGCGTACAGGTAGTGCGCCCAGTGAATGCGCATTTGCAGGATCATATCCCATTTTTCACCATTAAAGGGAAAGCCGGGCACAATGATCGCATCGTAAGGCTGGTTTTTCAGGTCTTTGCTATATGCCTTCGCAGCTGAGCGGTAAAGCAGTCTGCCGCATCCCGAACACAGGAACATCAGCAAGACAGAAAAAATCAACGATCGTATACGCACAACAATAAGTCGGTCTAAAACAGCAAGCTGTGATCCATTTGCCTTGATGACAAACATATCACAGCTTACGCAATTTGGTATGGTACCGGTAATTAGATTTACTTTAAAATTATAGAATTCCTGCACCTACGCGCCAAATTCCCTGCTCCATTTTTTGTAAAGCTTTGCATCAATCGCATTATTAATCTTGTAAACTCCACCGGCCCAATAGTTACGGAACCCGAAGCCACCCGCTTTGCCCTCCACCTTTTCCGTGTAGAGTACCTTTTTGGTCGCAAGATCCACGAAGGTAACCCAGGCGGTCATCCGCTCGGCCGTTTTGCTCAGGCTTTCAACAACATACACGATACCAATGCCTTCTTTTTCACTCAAGCTGTATTTCGCTACTGATTTTTTCACCTGATCTTCGGTGATACTGTAACTGTCGTTGGTAATGTTTTCAGCCACTTTTACAGACCTGTTGTGTTTGAGCATGTCTTCCACCCTGGTTTTGTACTGCTCGTCTCTCAGGTTGAATGCTTTCTGAAGAGAAAACTTCTTGGGTTCGATTTCCAGGAGGTTATTCCAGCTGTCGATGTACTGGTTTTCGATCGCGGACGGATCATTGAAGCCTGCCCTTCCGATGTATTTGGCCTGGGTAAAATCAAGTCCGAGGAAGACAAGCTTTGTTTTGCCTGAAAAAAGGTCAGCCATGGTAGCCGCATCAGACTGGCCCGCGGCCGCAAGAAGGACGATAAGCAAGAGAATCTTTTTCATGATCGGAAATAGTTGAGTTAAAAAGAAAATGCATGGCTGCAACAATCTGCGCCATGCAAAAACAATCATTTAAGCTTTTTATCAATAAAAGCAGCGAGTGACTTGCCAGCCTTGGCGTAGGACTCCGCAATGCGCTGACCGGTATCGAAATCCATTCCGAAAGCCTGGGCGCCCGGCACGTTCCGCATCGCAATTTCAGCTACTTTGTTGGATTTATTGGCCGATTCCACCAGGTCGATCTCATAGTCAACGTATGCATTTTTCCGCATTACACCTACATTGAAACCCGGCTCAACAAATTTTGTACGTACAATAAAGGTGTACTGAGCATCAGGACGGGATTGCAGCATGGTGATTCCTTTATCCTCTGCTCCCTTGTTAAAAAGTTCTTCAAACTTGGGCTCGAACCGGGCTTTGCGGTCATCCACCCAGGACTTTTGCCAGGTATCTCCCCTGCCGGCTTCTTTGGCATTATACTCGGCCGTTTTCTTGTCAACATATTCTTTTTCGGTAGCAAATTTCCCTACTCCGAACTCCGAATAGTCGTACTCCACATTCACCGTTTTTTGTCCCGAAAGTACCGCCAGGTCACCGGATCTCAGATCAACTCTTTGAGCAAAAACACTTACGTTGTCCAATACAGCCACCGCAAAAACAGCAGCCAGAATCCACTTTTTCATCTTTTCTTATTTTATTTTTATGGTTATAGAGGCTTCAAATATAGATCAATTTCTCAGGTTTGCGTTTTTCCTGCTTGTGGATTCTGAACGAGAGTTCTTCAGCGGTTATGAAGTCCAGAGCCGGCGTCACGCGCAGGCGCGACTTGAATAATGAATGCAGCATTTCCCTGAAAACAGGCGTTTGCAGGTGAATAGGCAGCAATATGGTAATCTCGTCATTCCCGTACTCATTCCTGGATATCACCACCTGGTACAGCTCTATTTCCTTCACCATATCGAGCACGTCAAACAAAGCGGGTGGAAAAATGGTCGTCCCTTTGAACTTGATCATCTGCTGCTTGCGGCCTACAACCGGCCCGAGGCGCGGACTCGTCCTGCCGCATGCGCACGGTTGATAATATACATGGCAAAGGTCGCCCGTGCGGTACCGCAGGAGCGGCATTCCTTCCACGCCCAATGTAGTTACCACTACCTCGCCGAGCTCGCCTTCCCCCACGGCGCTTCCGTCTTCGTCCACCACTTCCAGTATCAGCAGATCGGGATTCAGGTGGCCGCCCTTTCCTTCGGTACATTCCGTAAATGCCGCGCCCATTTCGGTAGAGGCATAGGTAGAATATAACTTTACATCCCACTGGGAAGTGATGCGCCGGCCCAATGCATTGAGCGAAAAATCAGGATTACGGATCGGCTCACCAATGCAGATCACCGACTTCACCCCCGACGCCCGGTAATCAATTCCGTTTGCCTCCGCATAGTCTATCAGCCTGGGAATAAAAGAAGGAATCGCGATCAATACCGTAGGCGAAAAGCGCCGGATCGACTCCCATTGTAGAAAAGGCGCGCCTGGCCCCACGCGGATCATCCCTGCGCCCAGCCTGCGTGCCCCTACCCAGTAAGCAAGCCCCGCCATGAAGCGGCGGTCGATGGTGGTCATGAGCTGGTAAATATCGCTTTCCGATCCGCCCGCGCACCGGAACGACTCCGACTCGTTCAATGCAAGCCGCTCCACATCTGCGTCTGTCAGGTAAAAAGCCACCGGATCGCTTAATGTGCCCGAGGTAGTCACAAAGTCGGCTACCTTACTTTTGGGAACACAAAGAAAATCATCGTTAAAGCCCGCCAGGTCGTCTTTGGTTGTAAAAGGAAGCCGGCGAAGATCAGCCGGAGTGACAATGGATTCCGGATCTATGTTGTTTTCTTGAAAAAGACGCTGATAGTAGGCTGAATTTGCAGCCACATGCGTCATCAGTTGCTGTAAGGCAGCATGTTGAAAATCAGGATCGTTCATTTTCATGGCTGAATGCTGAGCGGATTATTGCTTCTGACAGTCGCGGATTTTCTCACGGATCGCCTGCTCTTCCTGCCGGGAAGCCACATTGCGACGGAGCGACTGCCGGTAGTAGCTCACTGCTTTGTTGTAGTTCTTGTTTTTTTGATAATAATCGCCCAGGGCGAGGTAAGTAACAAAGCTCTCAGGATTGTTGGTGATAAATGTACGCTCAGCCGCGGCAGAGAGCTCAAAAGGAATGTCCAGCATTACATACCGGGTAATCTTCTGCCGCGTCTTTTTAAAAGCCTCGAATTTCCGGTAATCTGCTGAGTTGAGAAATGGATCCTCATTAATCTTCAATGAATCTACTGCTGAAAAATGTCCGCCTGATCCAAAAACCAGGTTCAAATCGTAGCAGATAAATGCGCCCAGCTGGTAAGGCGGCGTCGAGATCCAGAATTCTCTTTTAGATGGTTTAAACAAAACCCCGTGATGTGCGATCAGCTGATTGAGCGAACTGGAATTTCCATAGCCTATAAACTTATCATCGACTGTTTTTTTATCCCGTAAAATACCCGCTGCCTCCTGAAAATCGACCGGGTAAGAGCGCGCAATCAGCTGGTTCATCCTGTCGAACCGCGCCTTGGAATCCGTATCGCGAATGTTGTTGATGTTAACGGAATCCTTCACAAATGCCTGCCCCTGGTAATGGTTGGCACATACAAGGTAATCTTCCCCCGATTCAAAAAGATCCATTTTCTGGGGCGACTTCTCAATGAGCGCGGCCTTGTTGTCGGCTGCTGAGCCGATCAGCAGCGATTCGGAGACAAAGGTTTCGCTCCGGGCGGCGATTTTCCGGGCTTCTTCCAGCGTACCGGCGTATTGCAGGATTTCCCGTGCAAGCAGCGATATGGGCTCTTTTGCTGCATAGGGAATATCGGATTTGGATGCATTGAGCGTCACAGTGATCCCTTTTTCATTCATACCCGAAACTACCCCCGTAAGTCCTGCCCAGGCGTAGGATGCAAAGCTGTAACCACTGTCGGGCTTCATAAATACGATAAGCTTATCTTCTGCAAAAGCATCACCCATATAAAAGTCGAAGTTACGGGCGATCAGTAAGGATGAATCGGCCGAGTACGGCCCATTAACCGCAAAGGAGGTGCAGCCGACCATATTCAGGTCCGAGAGCGCGTGCCCGATATCGTGGGCGGCGTGGTAATTGAGAATGCGGTAATATTTGGGACCTATGTAGTTGAATTTGTCTGAAAATGACTGTGCGACCCCATAAATTTCCTGCTGATTTTCGGTAGGTATGTATTTATAAATGTCGCGGTTAAACCATCCGACAAAACCTTTCAGCACTTGAAGGAACATTTTACTCGGGATCATTTCGTTGATCTGCGCTACGAAATGCACCTCCTGTTTTTCCATTAACTCCCTGGCCAGCAATCCATATATAAGGCCCCGCTCATAGGGAGCGCCTTCCAGGTACATTTCCCAGATCCCATATTGGTTTTTTTTCAGCCAGTTATTGCCTATTGCAAAATGGTCCGGGCCGAGCTGAACCCGTTTGTAACTGTTAATGGATTTAGTACTTTCAAGTTCCGGTGCCGGCACGCTGATCCGCCATATAAAAAGGCCAAACAAAATGCCGGCAATGAAAAGGAAGATACCCGTGAATCTGAGAATTTTTTTTGCTCTTTTAAGCCACATTGGTCAGGCAGTTGGACATCAAAATTAAGCATAATGCCCGTTAGTTCTATCAAAACGATCTCGGAAGAAACGTACCTCGGCCTCTGGAAAATGACTGAAAGCTGGCAGCAGCTGGCCGCGGCACTCGACCTTACCGAAAGTGAGCAGCAGCAGCTGAACGAAAAACGAACCGACCTGCGTAAGCTGGAATGGACGTCCTGCCGGGCTTTGCTGAAAGCGATGACCGGAGGCGCCATGCACATTGTTCACGATGAAAACCGGAAACCGCACCTCGAACGATCTGATTATGCGGTATCGCTGTCACATTCCGGGGAGTATGCCTGTATTTACGTCAGCCGTAAGCGGGATGTGGGCACCGACATTCAAAAGATGAAGCCGTCGATTGCCAAAGGATCCGACTACTTTTTACATGAGACGGAACAACAATGGGTGAATATGGACGATAACCTGCTGCTCCATCTCATCTGGTCGGCAAAGGAAGCTGCATTCAAGTATGCCGGCGATCCGGAGCTCGACCTGAAAAAACATATAGTGACCTCCCGTTTTGAAAGCAACCAAAAAGAAGAAATTGAGGTTTCTATCTTGAAAAAGGAGCCTCAAACCGTCAGAATGGCTTTTGAGAACTTTGATGATTACGTACTTACCTGGACCTGCTGACCTATCCATTTATAGCTTCACTATGAAGAAAAGCTTTATAATCCTCCTGCAATGCATTTCGCTGTCGCTGGCTGCGCAAACACCTTCACTACCATCCGGCGAAATTTACCAGAACATAAAAAAACTGAATGTGCTCGGCTCGGTATTGTACCTGGCCGCACACCCCGACGATGAAAATACGCTCATGCTCGCCTACCTGTCGAAGGATCAGCTGGTGCGTACCGGCTACCTTTCACTGACCAGAGGTGACGGCGGACAAAACCTGATCGGCTCAGAGCAGGGGTACAATATCGGGGTGATCAGGACGCAGGAGCTGCTGGGTGCCCGGCGGACCGATGGCGCGCAGCAATTTTTTTCAAGGGCCTATGACTTTGGTTTTTCCAAAACCCGGGAAGAGACACTGAACTTCTGGGATGAGGATAAAGTACTGGGAGATGTAGTGTGGATGATCCGCAAGTTCAGGCCGGATGTAATTATTACACGATTTCCGCCTGACCCCCGCGCCGGGCACGGCCATCATCAAACCTCGGCCTACCTGGCTGAAAAGGCATTTTCATTGGCTGCTGATCCTAAGTCTTACGCTGACCAGCTGAAATTTGTAAAACCCTGGCAAGCCAGGAGACTCGTATGGAATACCTATACGCCTGGTTTCACCAATCAGCCCCCTGCCGACGAAAAAGCTTCTTTTTTAGGTGTTGAAATCGGCGGATACAATGCCGTACTCGGGAAATCGTACCCTGAAATTGCGGCCGAGAGCCGCAGCCAGCACAAGAGCCAGGCTTTTGGTACGGCGCCTGTGCGGGGCGAGCGTAAGGATTACTTTTTACATAAAATGGGCACCGCAGCACGCCAGAGTCTTTTTGACGATGTAGATATGACCTGGAAAAGGGTTAAAGGATCTGCCAAAGTACAGGGGCTGGTGAGCCAGGCAATCAGTACCTACAATGTTCAGAAGCCGGAAGCTTCAATGGATATCTTACTTAAAATCAATCAGGAACTTGCCCGCCTGGACACTACCGATATTTATGTAAAAACCAAAAAAAGTGAAGTACAGGATCTGATCCTGCAATGTGCCGGCCTATGGTTTGAGACCAATCCGACAGACTTTTCCTCCGTGCCGGGGATGGTGACGCCAGTCCGTATTTCGGTAGTTAAGCGCTCCGACTATCCTGTCAGGCTGAAAGCATTGCATTGGACAGGCGCTGAAGCTGACTCAGTGATTAATGCAGTACTGGCACCTAATACCATGTTCACCGCAGCTTTGCAACCCAAACTGCCAGAAACCATTGCAGTAAGTCAGCCTTACTGGCTTAAAAAGCCTATTACCAGGGGTATGTTTGATATCGGCAGTCAGCAGGACATCGGCTTTCCTGAAAACAGACCCGAGACTATCACCCGGTTTACGTTTGAAATCGGCGGGCAAACGCTGACTTTTGATCGTGCCTGGATTTACAAGTCTACCGATCCCGCAGAAGGTGAAATTTACCGTCCATTTGAAATAAGACCTCCCGTAACTGCTACCCTGACGGAGCCCGTATTCATATTCCCGGATCAAAATCCGAAGACCGTGACGGTAATTGTCCAGGCACAGAAAACCCGTACCGTCGGAACTGTACGGCTCGATCTTCCTACGGGATGGAAGTCGGAACCTGCGTCAGCTGATTTCGATATTCCGGAAAAATACCACGACCAGTATTTCTATTTCAAAGTGACGCCACCTGCCGCATCCGATGAGGCCACACTGAAAGTGGCGACCCGGGTAGATGGAAAAGATTATTATCAGTCTATCAAAACAATTGCGCACCGGCACATTCCCACCCAAACTATTTTCCCTCCGGCAGAAGCAAGGATTGCACGTTTGGATGTAAAAACAGCCGTAAAAAAGATCGGGTATATTGCCGGGGCAGGCGATGAAGTTCCTGCGGCTCTACGGCAGATGAATTGCGACGTCACCATGCTGGGCGAAGCAGCGCTGGCTGGCGACCTGGCCGACTACGAGGCTATTATACTGGGGGTACGTGCCTATAATACTTGGGAAAGACTGGCGAACTACCAGGACAAGCTGATGGAATATGTCAAAAATGGGGGAACCATGATTGTTCAGTACAACGTGCCCGGCGGCATGAAGGTGAACCAGGTAGGGCCCTTTGCCATGAACATCGGCCGGGACCGCGTGGCTGAGGAAAATGCCGAAGCGCGGTTTTTACTCCCTGATCATTCCCTGCTGAACTTTCCGAATCGTATCACTGAAAAGGATTTTACGGGCTGGATCCAGGAACGGGGCTTGTACTTTGCAGAGAATTGGGACAAGGCGCATTACCAGGCACCTTTGTCTATGAATGATAAAAATGAAAGCCCGAAAGACGGCAGCCTGCTTTATTGCCAGTATGGCAAGGGACACTACATCTTCACCGGGCTTTCATTTTTCCGGGAACTTCCGGCCGGGGTTACCGGTGCATACAGGCTGTTCGCCAACCTGATTTCGGCGGGGAAAGCAAAATAACCTACTTGACGTTCTTGCGCCGGTTACGCTGAAAATCTTCCAGCACAAAACCGCCCAGTCCCTGCAAGTTGCTATAATACGCACGGCCATTATTGACCTGCGTGAAGTTTTGCACGAATTGTTTCAGGTAAGGATCCGTGGCGATCATGAACGTTGTTACCGGAATGTCCAGGCGCCGGCACTGTGCAGCCAGGGTCAGTGTTTTATTGATTATTTTTCTATCAAGACCGAAGCTGTTTTTATAATACCTTAATCCTTCTTTCAGACAGGTAGGCTTACCATCCGTGATCATGAAAATCTGCTTGTTACGGTTTTTCTTGCGGCGCAGCAGGTCCATTGCCAGTTCCAGCCCGGCTACGGTATTGGTATGGTACGGCCCCACTTCCAGGTATGGAAGATCTTTCAGCTGGATTTGCCAGGCATCATTTCCAAAAACAATGATATCCAGCGAGTCCTTGGGATATTTGGTGCGGATGAGCTCGGCCAGGGCCAGGGCTACTTTTTTGGCCGGAGTAATCCTGTCCTCTCCGTAAAGCACCATGGAGTGGCTGATGTCGATCATCACAACGGTGGCGGTAGTGGTCTTTTGCTCCCGCTCCACTACTTCCAGGTCATTTTCCATTAACAGAAAATCACCGATACCATGGTTCACCTGTGCATTCTTGATCGACTCGGTCATGGCAATCTGGTCCAGTGTATCGCCAAACTGAAACTGGCGGATATCGCTGCTGAGCTCATCGCCTGTACCCATATGCGGTGTATGGTGGTTTCCGCCGGAGTTGGACCGTTTCAACTTTCCAAAGATCTCCTCCAATGCACTGCGGCGGATACTTTTTTCAGACTTGGGCGTCATTACAATCGCATTGCTGCCATCTTCCTGCCGCTCCTCCGTGATGTATCCCTTCTTTTTAAGGTCATCAAAAAAGTCACCGATGCCGTAGGAATCATTGGTCAGGTTATACTGCCTGTCGAGCTCGCTCAGCCACGACATTGCTTCACTTACGTCTCCGGACGTCATGAGCAGCAGTTGTTGAAATATATCCAGAAGCTGTTCAAACTTGTTGTTTGGACTTTGTTCAGGTGGAATGAATTCAGAAAAAAGGTGACCGCGCATGGTTATCGGGTATAAGGATCATATAAAAAGAATGCGGCTACTTTCAGGTAATTTCGAGAAAGTAGCCGCATCAGGTTTAAAGAAATTACGCTTCTGCTGCGCAGAACTCTTCAAATGCCATTTGCAAATGCTGAGCGATCATTTCTGCCGAGCGTCCTTCAATGTGATGGCGCTCTACAAAATGGATCAGCTCGCCATCTTTGAAAAGCGCTACTGCCGGTGAAGAAGGAGGATAAGGAAGCGTATACTCGCGCATTCTCGCTGTTGCTTCCACATCGGCTCCTGCAAAAACAGTTGCAAGATGATCAGGCTTCACTTCGCTGCGTGACAAGGCAGTTCTTACACCCGGACGGGCAGCACCAGCGGCACAGCCACATACCGAATTGATCACGACAAGCGCAGTTCCTTTGGTATTTTGCATGAAGTTGTCGACTTCTTCAGCACTTGTCAAATCCTGAAAACCAGCGTTGGTCAGCTCGGCTTTCATGGGGGCCACTAATTGCGGTGGATACATCTTTTTAAAAATTTTATGGTTATACTATTTACTTCGGCTGTCGGCCGTCGGCTTTCTGTTGCCGGCAATATCCTTCATAGAAAGCCAGAGGCCCTCTCACATAAATCCCAGTTCCAGCTTAGCCTCTTCGGACATCATCTCGGTGGTGTAGGGAGGATCAAAAGTAAGCTCAACACTTACATCATTAACCCCTTCCACTTCCCTGATTTTTTGTTCAACCTCACCCGGCAATGTTCCGGCAGACGGGCATGAAGGTGACGTAAGGGTCATGGAGACAAATACGTTGTTAACCGGGAATACCTTCAGATCGTAGATCAGTCCAAGTTCGTACACGTCTACGGGAATTTCCGGATCGTAGACCGTTTTGATTGCTTTTACAACTTCTTCTTTTAATTCCGATTCAGACATTTTCTTGCTTTTTGGAGTTTCTGACTATCCGATACTCGCTGATTTGGCCTGGTAGGCAACACTATAAGCTTTCATTTGTTTCACCATGGACGCCAGCCCGTTGGACCGCGTTTGTGCCAGATGTTGATGAAGGCCGATGCGTTCCATAAAGTACAGGTCTGCATGCATGATCTCTTCGGGCGTATGCTCCGAAAGCACTTTGACGAGCATACTTACCAGTCCACGCACAATAATCGCATCACTGTCTGCCTCAAATTTCAGCAGCTCGCCGTCCATATGAGCATGCAACCATACCCTAGACTGGCAGCCTTTAATAATATTTTCGTCCGTCTTGTATTGTTCGTCCAAGGCCGGGAGCTGCTTTCCGAGATCAATGATGTACTCGTACTTGCTTTCCCAATCATCAAACAATTCAAAATCTGAAATTAGTTCGTCCTGAATCTCGTTTATGGTCATTGTTAAATTTCGGTTACGCTGCCGCGGGCGTCCGATTCTCGGCCCACGCTATCAATGCTTCTGCCTGTTTTAATCCATCCTTTGATACACTTGCAAGCTCAATACCATCGTAAGCCATTGATAAATGCAGGATCTTGTAAACGGAATTAAAGGCAGTTAATGCTTTTTTATCAATTTTACCAAGTTGTACCTGGTACCATTCTACACTTTTTCTGCCGTGCTTTTTTCCAAGTATACCGTCCAATGCAACGAGTACTCCCGAATAAGCCGCATGGCCCGCAAGCTTGACGTACTTAATATCCTGATAGTAATTACCTTCTTTCCTGGCTTTCTCAGACAATATCTCTTTCGCATTGCTCAGATACCTCCTTGCTTCCTGTACTGTGTCGTTCATTATGTGTATATAGTTTAGTTTGAAAAAACTTTTTTGAGCAATACTATCCAAGCATGCGCTTCACCTTATGCAGACCCTGGATGAACAAATCAATTTCGTCAATTGTGTTGTAAACAGCAAATGAGGCCCGTGTGGTTCCGGTGATATTGAAGCGGTTCATCAGCGGCTGCGTACAATGGTGCCCGGTACGCACAGCGATCCCCTGCTGGTCGAGCAGCACACCGATGTCCTGGTGGTGAATGCCATCAATCACAAACGAAAGTACACTGACTTTCTCTTTTGCCTGTCCTACAATCCGCAACCCGCCAATCTCCTGAACAGCCTCTGTCGCATATTTCCGCAATTCATTTTCATAGGCAGCAATAGCGGGTTTGCCCAGCTGGTCTACGTAGTCCAGCGCATACTTGGCTGCCACTACATCCGCGATATTGGGTGTGCCTGCCTCAAATTTGTAGGGAAGCTCATTGTAGGTCGTTTTTTCAAATGTCACTTCCTTGATCATCTCTCCCCCACCCCGGTAAGGCGGCATGGCATCAAGCAGCTCTCTTTTTCCAAACAAAATCCCCATACCCGTAGGACCATAAATCTTGTGCAGCGACAATGCATAAAAGTCACAATCCAGATCCTGAACATCAATTCCAAGGTGTGAACTGGCCTGTGCTCCATCCAGCAGTACTTTGGCCCCTGCTGCATGCGCTTTGCTGATGATTTCCTTTACCGGATTGATCGTGCCCAATGTATTCGAAACATGCACGACAGACACCAGCTTGGTCCGCTCTGTCAAAAGCTTTTCGTACTCGTCCATCAGCAGCTCGCCTTCTTCATTGATCGGGATAACTTTCAGGATGCAGCCATTTTCCTCACAAAGCATTTGCCAGGGAACAATATTGGAATGGTGCTCCATGGTGGAAATGATCACTTCATCGCCTTCTTTCAGGAACCTGCGGCCGTACGTCTGCGCAACCAGGTTGATCCCGTCGGTAGTACCGTACGTGAAAATGACCTCTTCCGGAGAAGGTGCGTTCAGAAAAGCCTGCAACCGCTTGCGAGACAGCTCAAATGCGGAAGTCGCTTTTTCGGCGAGATGATGGATGCCGCGGTGAATGTTGGCATTGTAATGCTCATAATATCCCGAAATCGCATCCAGTACAAGCCGCGGTTTTTGGGTAGTAGCCGCGTTATCAAAATAAACCAGCTGTTTTCCATTCACCATTTCATTCAAAATGGGAAAGTCATGACGGATGGCAGCAATATTCAGGGAAGTACTCATTTGAATCTTGATTTAAGAAAAAAGCCCAACCCCAAAGATTTTGCAGGTTGGGCACGATTATAAAATTCGTACTGGATAAATGCGGCGGGCCTACTTGGTAGTCAGCTTTTCAGCAATTACACCTTCCAGATACTCGCGGATAGAATCTATTTTGATTTGCGAAACAACATCAGCACAAAATGCATACATCAGGAGCGACATAGCTTCTTTTTGCGAAATGCCCCTCGAACGCATGTAAAACAACGCCTCTTCGTCTATCTGACCGGTCGTAGTACCATGCGAGCATTTTACATCATCCGCAAAAATTTCAAGCTGCGGCTTGGTGTTCATTGTTGCCTCGGGTGACAGCACAATGTTCTTGCACGACTGAAATGCATTGGTCTTCTGTGCATCCGGACGAACAAAGATCTTTCCGTTAAACACGCCTTTGCTTTTATCCCGCAGAATGCCTTTGTACAGCTCATTGCTCTCCGAGTTCGGTTTCCGGTGGTCGGCAATCGTATGATTATCGATATGCTGGGTACCATCGGGAAAGTACAGCCCATACATGTGTGCATCGCAGTACTCACCATCCAGGACTATGTTCAGGTTGTTCCTGATAAACTTACCATTGAGTGACACCGTACCCGAATAAAAATGGGACCGGTCCAGCATGCGCACCTGGGTAGTACCCACATGGTAGGCACTTTCACTTTCATTCTGCACTTTATAATACTCCACTATGGCATCTTCGCCCACGTGGATCTCAGTTACCGTGTTGATAAAGCTGCGCTCAGCACCCAAAGTCCTGTATGCCTCAGCAACCTTTACCTGTGCATTTCGTCCTACGGCGATGATGTTGCGAGGCTGGCTGCCTACATTCTGCGAACGCGCATCGCTGATAAAACGAAGGATTACCGGCTGCGGCACAACCTGATCGTCGGGCACATGGATAAACACACCATCCTGCGCAAAAGCAGTATTTAATGCAGTAAAGGAGTCCGTATCGTCTTTTGTAAGTTCGTTGAAAAACGAATTGACCAGCTGCGGATTTTTCTTGTATGCATTCTGCAGTGAATCAATCACTACCTGATCCGATGACGATACCAGCTGGGAAAGCTCGGGAGCATACTGCCCGTTTACAAAATACAGGATATTTGCCTCGTGAGCAGGTATTTTAAGGTCTTCCAGCTCAGCCTGACCGATGCTGCTTTCGAGGTTGAAATTGTAAGAAGCGCTGATCAGGTCCTTTACATTACTGTATTTCCATTCTTCATTCCTGACGGAAGGAAAACCTTGCTCCTCAAACCTGGCGAGGGCAAGGCGTTTTTTCTGGTGAAAAGCCGACGTTGCCTCTCCATTCATGACCGATTCGCGGGCATAAAAATCAGAGATCAGCCGGGTTTTTAAATCTATGGTTTCGTTACTCATTGAGTCTGTAAAAAATGTGTTGTCAAGAACCTCCTGAGGGCATTGCCCGTTTTCCGTTTCTTAACCGACAGCTTCCACTTCTGCCTTGATCCAGTCGTACCCTTTTTCTTCCAGTTCGAAGGCCAGCTCTTTGGAGCCCGACTTCACGATCCTTCCTTTATAAAGTACGTGTACAAAATCAGGCACGATGTAATCCAGCAGTCGCTGGTAGTGTGTTACCACAATCGCCGCCCGATCCGGGGAGCGCAATGAATTAACACCTTCCGCTACAATACGCAGCGCATCGATATCGAGGCCGGAGTCCGTCTCATCCAGAATAGCAAGCTTGGGTTCCAGTACTGCCATCTGAAAAATTTCATTTCTCTTTTTCTCACCACCCGAAAAACCTTCGTTCAGGGCACGTTTTAGCAAAGAGTCATTCATGCTTACCAGCTTGGCCTTTTCGCGTACCATTTTCAGGAACTGCGCAGCATCCAGCGGGTTTTCGCCTTTATATTTGCGAATTTCGTTAACAGCCGTTTTCAGGAAGTTGATCGTGGTCACGCCGGGAATTTCAACAGGATACTGGAATGCCAGAAAGATCCCCTCAGCAGCCCTTTCTTCGGGAGCCATGTCAAGAATCTCTTTTCCATCAAATACTACAGTTCCTCCGGTAACCTCATACTCCTCCCGCCCTGCAAGCACCGAAGCCAGCGTACTTTTGCCGGAACCATTCGGGCCCATGATCGCGTGGACCTCGCCTGGCTTTACTTCCAGATTGATGCCTTTTAATATCTCCTTACCTTCTACTGAGGCACGTAATTCGTTTATAGAGAGCATAACCGATTTTATACTTATAATATAGTTCGTGGTAATTTTACCGCAAAAGTAACACGCTTTGAGCGTAAAAGAAAATTGACCAGCAGCCGCCTGATGCCGCACTGCCCTTATTCTACAACCTTTTTCAATGACCGGATGTTCCCCGAAAGCTGATATTTATCATGTATTTACCCATCTGAAATACAGTCCGGTGCACGCGCGGTTTTTTATGATGCCAAAGCTTTTACTTTGCACTCCCTGTAACAGACTTCAACCTAACTGCAAGCATGAATTCTTTTCATAATAACCCTATACATGTTTCCTCCGAAACCGGCAAACTCAGAAGGCTCCTGATCCATAGTCCTGACCGTGGCCTGGGGAAGGTAATACCGAGCAAAGCGCAGGACTGGCTCTTTGAAGATATTGTGCACCTGGATACCATGCGGCGGAAGGAGTACGACTATTATGTGAAGCTCCTGCTCTACTTTCTTGACCCTGAAAAGGTGCGCGGCAGGATCAGGCAGATCGACAGCGACGCCACGAGGGGCTTTTACATTCCCGGTACGCCAGGCTACTTTGATTCGGACAAGGTGGTAGACATGCAGAAGCTGCTGGGCGAGATCCTGCTGGACTCCGGTGTGCGCACCAAGCTCACGGCAGCGATATGCGGAATTGAACGTACATCCTTTCATTTGCAGGAAGAGCTCAATACCTGCGATGCGCACGAGCTTGCCAGCGTGTTTATTTCAGGTTATTATTCTGATAAAAAAATGCTCTTCGCGCCCCTGCCCAACCTGATCTTCATGCGCGATATCGGCATTGTGATCAATGATCATATCCTGCTCAACAAGCCTGCCAAAAACGCCCGGACGCGGGAAACGATCCTGGCCCAGTTTATCTTTTTTTACCACCCGATGTTCGCGCATGCGAGGGAAAATATCATAGAGATACCCGAAAACGAGCGGCATTTCCTGCTTGCAGATGATGAAAAAGCCAGTGACCTGAACCGCTGTACCCTTGAAGGCGGGGACGTAATGATGGTCGCACCCCACCACCTGATGATCGGGTGCAGTGAGCGCACCTCCCTGTATGCTGCGCAGCAGGTCATGCAGATTTTGTTTGATAAAGAGGTTGTCACCAAGATCACGATTGTTAAAATCCCCAAGAAGCGGGACTACATGCATATCGATACCATTTTTACTCAGGTTAAAAAAGATACCTGGGTACTGCTGGGCTCACTGGCAAGGCTCGGCGACGAATCGAGGCAAAAAGACCTCCTGCACTTTTTCTCTCCGCAAAACACGGCTGCCGAATTCAGGATCATACAGTTTGAGAAGGGCCGGGAACAAAGTCCGCGGGAAATCGACAACCTGGAAGACCTCCTGACCGAAATCAGCGTGCATGACCTGGGGGTAACAAGTCCCGTGCAATTCATTTATTCGGGCGACAATGAATTTCCGTTTGGCGAACGTGAACAATGGACAGACTCCTGCAACCTCCTGGCCCTGCAGGAAGGTGTGGTGATCGGGTATGACCGCAATGACCGGACCATTAATGCTTTCCGGAAAAAGGGATTCCGCATCATCAGCGCCGCCGACTTACTGGATGAGTTCGAGCTTGGAACCCTTTCGCCTGATACCCTTACAGACACATTCATTACCCTGCCTTCGGCCGAGCTGTCGAGGGCAAGAGGCGGCTCACATTGCATGAGCATGCCTATTTTGCGTGATTTATAATATTGTAATCGCCATATTTCGGTGATAAATTGCATTTACCAACCTGATATTACTCCCATGCGCGTCATCACATCATCCACCCAGACCCAGCCGCAGTCGACCTCGCGGATCATGATGATCAGGCCGGCCAGCTTCGCATTCAATACTGAAACTGCCGCCAGCAATGCATACCAGCAGACTTCTGCGGCAGGCGGCAACCGTACTGCAACACGGGAGGATGCCGAAGCAGAGTTTAATCTGCTGCTCGACCAGCTCCGCATTACAGGTGTTGATGTGCGGCTTTATAATGATAACCAGGAAACAGCCCGTCCCGATGCCGTTTTTTCAAACAACTGGATCTCTTTCCACCAGAGCGGCAAAGTGGTATTATACCCGATGATGGCCGAAAACAGGCGCAAGGAGCGGCGGCCCGACATTGTGGAAGATCTCAGAAAGGATTTCAAGATAGAGGAAGTGGTGGATCTTACCCATTTTGAATCTCAGGGCAAATACCTGGAAGGTACCGGCAGTATGGTATTTGACAGAAGATATAAAATCGCCTACGCATGCCTTTCACCCCGCACACACCCCGAAGTACTGGACGCATTTGGTGAGGCACTCGGTTACGAAGTGATCCCGTTTTCGGCTTCAGACGAAAATGACCAGCCCATTTACCACACCAATGTACTGATGTGCATCGGCGACGTGTTTGCGGTGATCTGCCTGGAAGCCATCAAAAATCCCGACGAACGTCACCTGGTACGCTCGGCGCTCGAAGAAACAGGCAAGTTTATTATTGAAATATCCCTGGATCAGGTCCGGCACTTTGCAGGCAATATGTTGCTGGTGCGGAGCAAAAACAGCAGTATGTTCCTGGTGATGTCCACCCAGGCTTACGAGTCTTTGAACAGCCGCCAAAAGGAAGCACTCAGCGATTATGCCAAGCTGCTGCACAGTGATTTGTCTGTTATTGAGAAAACCGGGGGCGGCTCCGCCCGCTGCATGATGACCGAAATCCATTTACCCGTAAAATAGAAAAAGGCCCTCGTAAGGGCCTTTTTCTATTGATACCTGCACAAAGCTAGTCATTCAGGTCTGCCTTTACTTTGGAAATTTTCTGTCTGGTATCTGCTTTGAAGTCATCCCATTTATCAGCCGTTTCAGCCTCGGTTCTGTTCCAGGAAGCTTTCAGCTCTTCTTTTTCGGCATTCAGCTCCTTTTTACGCTCGGCCCATTTGGCTTTTTGATTTTCGGATGCCTTGTCCATCTTGGCATCGGCCTCTTCAATTTTTTCGTCCACCTTGGCGACAGCTTCGTCGATCTCGGCTTTCAGGTCATCCTTGTCCTTCCTTACCTTGTCTTCAAATTTGTCACCGGCTTCTTTGATGTCAGCCTTGGCGTCCGCTACATCTTCCTTCATATCATCTTTGGCATTTTCAACCGTCTCATCGGCCGAATCCTTGGTCTTTTCAGAACAAGCTGTAAAAGTGAAAGTACCCGCAAAAAGCATGGCAGCAACCATCCAGGTAAGTTTTTTCATGTCAGGTGTTGATTAAATCAGGTTAATACTCCGATGGAATGTTTAAAAAAACCCTGCCATCAGCAACCTGGCCCTGGCCGGCATTTTTCAGGCACCCGCATGTGCCTCAGCAAGGAAATTATTGCATAGCAAAGCAGCACCATGGAATTTTTCAAGTCTGCAAACTGGTTATGCTGCTGAGTAAATCTTTGCCGCACGCGCATATTCCTTAACCCAGCTGATATGAACAAGTTTTCCGTTCCTGCTTTTTTATTACTATCATTTTTTGCAAAAACAGCCGGCGCGCAAAGCCAGCCTGATACCTTGCGGACGCAAAGCCTGGAAGAAGTAACTATTAATGCGTTCGAATCCCGGTCGAGCTACCTGTCCACCACCGCGAGTGTAGGACTGCTCAATGCCCGGTCCCTCGAACGCTACTCCCCTGTTACCTGGGCCAATGCGGTAAATGCAATCCCCGGCGTCAGAATGGAAGAACGTTCACCGGGAAGTTACCGCTTTTCGGTCCGGGGAAGTCTGATCCGTTCTCCTTTCGGGGTGCGGAATGTAAAATTTTACTGGAACGGGATACCATTCACCGATGCCAGCGGCAATACGCCCCTTAATGCGCTGGACTATGGTGCTGTACAAAGTATGGAGATCATCAAAGGTCCGGGCAGCAGCATTTATGGAGCAGGTACGGGCGGCGTGGTACTTTTGCGCAGCATGCCGTTCAGCGACACCAATAACCGGGCGGAGCAAAGTGTAAGTTTCGGCAAATATGGCTTCCAGAACCGGAATACGACCCTGCAGGTCGGCGACGTGTCTATTCAGTACGGGCATACCCAGCAGGATGGCTACCGCAACCAGAGCGCTATGGCAAGGGATGCGATCAGGTTCAGCTCGTCGTCCAAAATCGGGGACAAAGGCCAGTTATCCCTCCTCGGGATGTACTCCGACCTGTACTATCAGACACCGGGAGGCATTACCCTGGCTCAATACCAGGCCAACCCCAAACTCGCCCGGCAGCCTACTGCCACCGTGCCCGGCAGTGAGTCGCAACATGCCGCTATTTATAACAAAATGGCCATGATCGGCGCTAATTATGCCCTCGAACTTTCCGATACCTGGACCCAGTCCAACTCTCTTTACCTGACAAGCACCGACTTTGCTAATCCATTTATCAGTAACTACGAAAAACGCGACGAGCAGGGCTTCGGCGGTCGTAATACCTGGCAGAACCGCTCGTCTATCGGTAATGTAAGGACCAACTGGACCAGCGGATTCGAATGGCAGTATGGAAAATCGGCCCAGCGCAACTATGACAATTTAGGCGGCATTCCCGGCGCTCAGCAAACTGCGGAAGATATCCGCACGAGCAGTATTTCGGTTTTTACGCAGCTTGAAGCCGTGCTGTTTTCTGATCTTACGGCCAGTGCCGGCGTAAGCTACAATGCCTCCAAATACCGGTACGAGCGCTTTTTTCAGCTTCCTTACAGCCGGGAGCAGCGCACATTCGACGGCATTTTTATTCCACGATTTGCATTGAACAAAATTATTGCAGGCAACTGGTCAGTAAGTGCCTCGTACAGCGGAGGCTTCTCACCCCCTACCCTGCAGGAAGTGCGGCCCTCGGCCGGCGGGTTCAGGCAGGACCTGGAAGCGGAAAGAGGTGCTAATACTGAAATTTCGCTCCGGAAGGCAGGTCGCGTGATCACAGGAGAGATCAGCCTGTACCATTTCGGCCTGAAAGATGCTATTGTAAGACGTACAGAAGAAAGCGGAGCGGAGTATTTTATCAATGCAGGAAAAACACGCCAGAATGGTATGGAGTGGAATATCAACTATCAAATCCTGTCCGGTACAGACCTTCCTCTTTCGCTCAAACTCTGGAACACCGGAACGTACACGAAGTACACCTATGAAAGTTTTATCCAGGGAGAAGCCGACCTCACCGGCAAACTGATCCCTGGCATCCCCCGTTTTTCGCAATATACCGGCGTGGATATAATCACCAAATGGGGTCTCTCGGCATTCCTCACGTACCAGAGCGGAAGTTCGTTTTTTCTTAATGATGCCAATACAGTTAAAAATACCCCATACAACCAGTGGATTGCCCGCATAAGCTGGCGCAAAAGCTGGGGCGGACATTTGTACAGCGAGCTATCCGCCTCCGCTGAGCAGGTACATGCCGGTATTTACAGCCTGGGCTATGACCTCAATGCATTTGGAAACCGTTACTATAATGCGGCACCCAAAAACAACCTCTGGGCGGGTGTTAAGGTGGGCTGGGAATGGCAGAAAAACAATAAGTAATGCATCTCTACATCCATATACCTTTCTGCAGGCAGGCGTGTCATTATTGTGACTTTCATTTCAGTACAAATATTTCGGGCAAAGCTGCCATGGTGGAGGCAATTGCGAGGGAGCTGGAAATGAGGCAGGACTACTTGCAGGGCAGGCAGCTGGACACGATCTATTTCGGAGGCGGTACGCCTTCCATGCTCGACAACCGAGAGCTTGACCTGCTTTTTAACCAGATCCACAAGTATTTTGAAGTAGCAAAAGATGCAGAGATTACCCTGGAAGCTAATCCGGATGACCTAACGGCCGACAAGCTGCGCACACTGGCAAAAGCGGGTATCAACCGCCTGAGCATCGGTATACAGTCATTCCATGAGCCCCATTTACGTTACCTCAACCGGATACATTCCGGCCGGGAAGCCGAAGTATGCGTACGGAATGCACAGGATGCGGGTATTACCAACCTGTCCGTTGACCTCATTTACGCTATCGCTGCCGAAAGCCACAATATTCTTGAAAATGATTTGGATAAAACCTTTTCACTGGACATTCCGCACATTTCGGCCTACTGCCTTACCATTGAGCCGCGCACGACATTCGGCAACTGGCTGAAGAATAACCGGATCACGCCCATTGATGAGGAATTTGCAGCCAGCCAGTTTGAGCTGCTTGTCAGCGCACTGGCTGCGGAGGGATATGAGCAGTACGAAATTTCCAATTTTGCAAGAAACGGAAAGTACAGCCGCCACAACAGTTCGTACTGGAAGCAGGAAGCATACCTGGGGCTCGGGCCGGGGGCTCACTCCTACAATGGTACCATGCGCGAGTACAACGTCTCGCACAATGGGCGCTATGTGCAGGCAATCACAGCCGGCCAGGTACCCGCCACGCTGGAAATACTTTCACCCGAAGACCAGGTCAATGAGTACCTGCTTACCGGATTGCGGACAAAATGGGGTGTGGAGATGGGGAAACTGGAACAGCTCTCTCATGGAAAATTCCACGCACTCAGTGCGGCTACACTCAGCAGCTACACCCGGAAAGGCTGGCTGACAGTAGAAAATCAGCAGGTATACCTGACCGAGTCTGGCAAGCTCTTTGCCGACAGAATTGCCAGCGATCTTTTTATGACTGCATGAAAAAGCCGGTAACTGCTGCAATGCATGTTACCGGCCAGTTCACAGATTATGAGCCTTTTAGGCGATCAACTCTGTAGTCAGTGAAAGTTCTGCATTCAGCAGCTGCGAAATAGGACACTCTTTTTTCGCTTTTTCAGCTATCTCTTTAAACTGTCCTTCCGAAATACCCGGGATTGTCGCTTTAAGGTCAATCGCGCTTTTTGTAACCTGACCTTTATTCGGGTCGAGGCTGACGGTTGCGGTTGCATTCAGTTCATCCGCAGTAAATCCGGCTGCATTCAGTTCGAAGCTGAGCTTCATCGCAAAGCAACCTGCGTGAGCCGCCGCGATAAGTTCCTCAGGGTTAGTGCCTTTTCCTTCTGCAAAACGGGTATTGAATGAATATTGCGTGTTTTCAAGCACTGTGCTCTGTGTGCTGATTGTTCCACTTCCTTCTTTGCCTGTACCTTTCCAGATAGCTGTTGCTTTACGGTTGATCATTGTCTTGCTTTTTTATGAATGAATGGTTTCAAACATTTTTTGAAAAGTAATATCTACGCATCAACTACGCAAACATTGTTCCCCTGTAAAATGAATGGGGCGGCGTGAGGCCGGGTATTATTTTAGTTAACCAATTGTTAATGTCGCCCCGGCTCTTAAACCTGACGATGGTAACATGGTCAAAATTCATATTTTTCAGAAAATTTTTCAATTCAACCAACACGAACATGAACAAAAAACTGATCCCTCTGCTCTTAGTCCTGGTAGCACTGTTTCAAGGCTGCCGCGGCCCCGAAGGACCTCCGGGACCTCAGGGACAACAAGGAACGAGCACAAACGTCACCGGCACGACTTTTGACTTTGTCGATGTGGACTTTACCACTGCCAATGATTTTCAGGTATCGCTATCCTTCGACGATGCGGATATTGAAGTGCTGGAATCGGATGCGGTACTGGTATACATTAACTGGGGAGATGTAAAGGTGGGAACTGAAAACCTGCCGGCTTACAGGTTGCTTACGCAAACTGCATTCCTTACCAATGGTATACTGACCTACAATTTCGACCGCACCCGGGATGACCTTTCTGTTTTCCTGGACGGTACCGTAAACAGAGCAACAGTAGCCAGCAGCTACACCACTGACCAGAGCTTCCGAGTAGTGGTAATTCCGGCTGACTTTGCGGCCCGCACAAGCGGCCAGGTTGATTACAGCGACTACAATGCGGTGGTGAAACAATTCAACATCGACGAGTCGAAGATTGTGAAGATCAAAGCTAAGTAAGCAAAAGAATATTTGATATAAATTGGATTTCACAAAACTTTTAAATAAAATCCGGTAATATTGATTACCGGATTTATTTCAAAATGATGAAGTGCCCTACATGTACACTGCTTTTCTGCCTGCTGGCAACAACGGTGATTTTTGCGCAAAGCTTCCGGGAACAAACCGAAGCGTACAGAGAAAATTACAAGAAGGAGTTTTTACGCTCCGAGAACTCACCCCTGAAAAAAGGTGATCTCGGATACTTGAACTTCTTTGAGCCGGACTCTGCATACCGGGTGGTAGCACGTTTTGAAAAAACCAGGGGACAATCATTCGAAATGCCGACGTACAGCGGCACCAATAAAACGTACGTCAAATATGGCGAGCTGAAATTCCGGATCAATGGACGGAGGCAAAGCCTGAATGTGTACCGCAGCCTGAGCCTGCAGTCACTGGCCAGGTACAAGGATTACCTGTTTATCCCTTTTAAAGACAAAACCAACGGTACTGCGTCTTACGGCGGCGGTCGCTACCTCGACCTTAAAACCACCGACCTTGCCGACGGCACTTACGTGCTCGATTTCAACAAGGCCTACAATCCTTACTGTGCTTATTCGGAAGGTTACAACTGTCCGATACCGCCCAGTGCCAACCACTTGTCCATAGCCATACCGGTAGGCGAAAAGAAGTTTGAAAAAGGACAAGAACAGGCGCAGCTTCAAACTGCGCGCTCAGCAGGCAACCGTTTCAAATAGGACGAAGTGGCCCTCATAGGACACGCCCATTGACTTAACCTTCCAACCATTCTTGCCGTAAAAATTCACGGCTTCTTTGTTGCTTTCCAGGCATTTGAGCGTGGCAGAGCCCTTCATGGTTTTCAGGGCATACCGGAGCAGGGCTGCCCCGATTCCCCGCCGCTGAAAGCGAGAGTCTACATACAGGTGGTGCACGAAGTTATCATTCCGCCAGATCGACACGAAGCCGCACACCATTCCTTCGTACCGGGCCACCATCACGTGCTCACCGGCAGTATCTTCATCAAAAGTGTCCCTCGAAAGCTTGTCGAGCTTCATCCAGCCGAAGGTTTCCTGTCTTACCCGGGAATAAATGTCCTTTAACGCAGGGCGGTCGGAAGAAATAATATCTGAAATTTCCAGCTTGTCCAGATCAATCATTTTTCATGGCAGGTAAAAATGAAAAAGCCTGGCATATATACCAGGCTCTTTCTTGTATTGCAAATTATGAGGCTTTAATTACCTCCTTTTGCTTTAAAATCCGCTCAAAAACTTTCAGATCGTGCTCGGAGGTGAAGATCGAAAAGGGAAGATGCAGGAACTGACCTTTGGAAATCACCAGCACGTAGGCATCCTTGTCTTTATAACCGTCCAGGATCTGCTCCCATTTCAGTACGCTGCCTTCCTTCTGATTCAGCTTCATCAGAATCTGGCGGCTGTCTATCTCGTATGAAAATCTTTCAAACATCGGCTTGTACTGTGCAAGCTGCGTAATCCCGGTAAACTGTACCAGCCAGAAAAGCACGTACAGGAGCGCACCCACAAAAACGGTAATGTAAATCCATAGGTTGGGATAAACACCCGTGAGATTGAGTGCGGCATTGATAAAGATGAGTGCCAGCGGAATAAGCCCCCATTTAAGCTGTGTTTTGAAAAAATACATCATCGCAATGGTAATGTACTTCTTGGTGGGAAGCGCATACTTCTTGGTACGTACTGCTGCGGGATTCGTCGGTACCTGGTAGACGGGCTGGTGTTTGTTAACCGAAACTTTGGCCATATATGTTGAATTAAACTAACTCGGGAGAAGATTGGATCAATGCTTTTTCAAAAGCAAAATGAAGCGCAAATTTAGATAAAACCATCTGAGATATCAGAAAGCTGTTCAAATAAAAACCACTTAAAAGATTTTAGTGTAATTTGTCTTTTCCAATCACGTTGAGAAGGTAGCCGGCACATGCAACGGTTTGGCCGTTCAAAGCAAAGCTAAACACGATAACATCCAGGTTACATGAGTTTTCTTTTTCCGTCATTTTTGTGGGGTTTACTGGCTGTCTCTATTCCTGTTGCCATTCATATATTTAATTTCCGGCGTACCAAGCGGGTTTTCTTTACCAATGTAGCTTTCCTTAAAGCGGTTGATACACAAACGCGCTCAATCAGGCAGCTAAAACACCTGCTCGTACTGGCTGCCCGGATCCTTGCGATCATTTGCCTGGTACTTGCATTTGCACAACCTTTTATACCCAATGAAAATACGCAGGCAGCTACCCGGCGTGGCATTACGAGCCTGTACCTGGACAATTCGTTCAGCATGCAGAGCGAGCTGAACAACAAACGCTACCTGGATATTGCCACCGGGAGATTGAGTGATCTCCTCGGGATTTTTAAGAATGCGTTGTCCCTGCAGCTCGTCACAAACGATTTCTCGTCTCAGGAGCAGGGACTTTACCCTGCTGAAAAACTGCGCGACCGCCTAACAACCATCGACCTCTCCCCTACCGCCCGCACCCTGGATCAGGTATATAAAAGACAGCAGAACCTTATTTCCCGCCACCAGAGTGCGGGGACCAATCAGCTTTTCTGGTTCTCGGATTTTCAAAAAAGCACGTCGGGCAGCCTTTCAGCACTGAAAGTGGACTCGGCCAGCCAGCTTTTCCTGGTACCGGTACAGGCCGCTGCCGAAAAAAATATCTTTGTCGACTCTGCCTGGCTCAATACGCCTTTTATCAGGGAATTGCAGAACAATGTACTCTTTGTAAAAGTGAGTAATTCAGGGAGCGAGGAAGCCCGGAACGTAGCGCTGCGCCTGACGCTGGACAATACCCAGGCCTCCACTGCCTCCGTCAGCGTGCCTGCCAACGGAAGCGCTACTGCCAGATTCAATTTCAATCTGAAAGGCAAGGGATATAAAAAAGGTATGATCACTTTTGACGACTTCCCCGTCACATTCGACAACAACTATTATTTCATCCTCAATGCATCGCCCCGCATCCGCATCCTGCACATCTACGGGCAGCGCACCGGTGGCGATTATATTGAAAACGTATATGCCAATGACAGTCTGTTTGCCATGCAGAGTTTCAGTGCCCAGAATGTGGATCCCGGCCTGCTGCGCAATGCAGACCTGGTGGTACTGGAAGGTGTGGAAAGACTCCCGGGCTCACTGCCGCAGGATATTCAGGACTTTGTACGCGGTGGGGGAAGCATTGCCATTGTTCCCGCAGCACGTCCTGACCAGGCTGGTTATGGAAGGCTGCTCTCCGGGCTGGGCATTACAGGACTTACCACAGGCCAGGACGACAATGCAACATTGATACCCCTGGCGCCGCCCAATCGCAGTAATCCCTTTTTCAGCGATGTTTTTGAAGAGTCGGTGCGGCAGGAGATCAATCTTAACCTGCCGGCTGTCACGCCGGTGTGGAGCTGGGCCAGTGCAGGGCAGCAACTGCTCGCATTGCGGGATGGCAAAACGTACCTTACGCAGGCTTCGGCCGGAAAAGGCAGGGTGTACCTGTTTGCCGCGCCGCTGGACCGGGAGTTCGGAAATGTGGCTCAGCATGCAATTTTTGTGCCTGTGATGTACAAGCTTGCTGCTTCGAGCGTGCGGGCTCAGCGTACTTCCTATACTTTCAATGAAAATCCGATTGCATTGAATATCGACAGCGCGGCAGCCAGCACCGTATACCAGCTCCGGCGCGACAAAACGACCCTCATACCTGTACAACGCATTGCGGGCAATCAGCTTTTGATGGAAATTCCGCAGAATGAGCAGGCCGGGCAAGAGCTTGGACCGGGGTACTACGAGCTGGTACGTGAAAACAAGGTGGAGCAGATCATTGCCCTCAATCATAGCAGTACGGAGTCACAGCTTCAGTACTACACACCGGATGAGCTGCGGGCAGCATTTTCAGGTCAGAAGAATGTTAAAGTGTTTGATAAAATTGATGATTCGGCGTTTTCAAGCACATTCCAGCAGCAGAATATGAACACAAACCTCTGGAAGTACTTTCTCTACGGTGCCCTGTTTTTCCTGCTGGCAGAAATCGCACTGATCCGGTTTATGCGGTGAGTTTTGGTTAAAATCGGATCTTCTGCTTTAACATTAGCGGTTTTTAATCCAATTTTGCAGGACACTACGCTTTACTTCAATGCTTTCATCCCGAATAGGAATTCTTGGCGGCGGTCAGCTCGGCCTGATGCTTTTACAGGCCGCAGTAGACTGGAACCTAGACATTCACGTTCTCGACCCAGATGCGGACGCCCCCTGCAAAAAGATCGCCCCACATTTTCAGCAAGGTTCATTACAGGATTTTGATACAGTTTACGAGTTTGGTAAAAATCTGGACGTCATCACGATTGAGATCGAAAAAGTAAATGTAGAAGCGCTGGAAGCCCTGGAAAAAGAAGGCAAGCGGGTATACCCGCAGCCGGCGGTGATCAGACAGATACAGGACAAGCGCATCCAGAAACAATTTTACAGCGACCGGCAGCTTCCCACCGCCGAATTTATCCTGACCGACAACAAAGCGGACGCCGCGCAGCATGCATCATTCCTGCCCGCCTTTCACAAGCTGGGCAAAGACGGGTACGATGGCAGGGGTGTACAGCGCATAGCGACTCCGGCGGATTTCGACAAGGCATTTGACAAACCCGGCCTGCTTGAAAAAGCAGTACCTTTTACCAAAGAACTGGCCGTCATTGTGGCCCGTAATGCATCGGGACAAACCGAAACTTTCCCGACCTTGGAAATGGTGTTTCATCCCGAGCACAACCTGGTAGAGTACCTTTTTGCACCAGCAGCCATCACGCCGGAGATTGATGCAAAAGCGCAGGAAATTGCCATAAAAACAGCAGAAGCATTTCAGATCGTGGGCCTGCTCGCCGTAGAGCTCTTTTTGACGCCCGAAGGTGAAGTGCTCATCAATGAAGTAGCTCCCCGGCCGCACAATAGCGGTCACCATACGATCCGGGCCAATGCTACTTCCCAGTACGAGCAGCACTGGCGTGCCATCCTCGATCTGCCGCTGGGAAGTACTGCCGCCTATGCGCCTTCCGCCATGGTCAACCTGCTGGGAGAGGACGGCTTTGAAGGGCCTGCACTGTATGAAGGAATGGAAAAAATTCTTGGCACGCCCCAGGTATTTCCTTTTTTGTACTGGAAAGCCATCACCAAACCATTTCGCAAAATGGGCCATATTACCATCATGGACGATAGCCTCGACGCATTAAAGGAGAAAGTAGCCTTCGTGAAGGACAATATCCGTGTGATCAGTTCTGTTAAGTGAAGGACGATCCGCAAGTATCTCAATCAGCACTCACAAAAAATGGCCTGACCGGCCGAAAATAGAAATTCAATGGTTGGAATTATCATGGGCAGCCTTTCAGACAGGCCCATTATGCAGGAAGCTGCAAATGCTCTCAATGAACTGAGGGTACCTTACGAAATGGAGATCGTGTCGGCACACCGCACACCCGAGCGCATGCTGGAATATGCATCGTCCGCGCGGAGCCGGGGACTGAAAGTAATCATTGCCGGTGCAGGCGGAGCAGCCCACCTTCCCGGTATGGTCGCCTCACTTACCTCCCTGCCGGTGATTGGCGTACCGGTACTTTCCAGCAACTCGATAGACGGCTGGGATTCGGTACTTTCCATCCTCCAAATGCCTGCCGGAGTACCTGTTGCTACCGTTGCGCTGAACGGCGGAAGGAACGCCGGAATACTCGCTGCACAGATCATCGGAGCCAGTAATGTGGAGCTTGCAAGACGTCTGGATCTGTTCAAAGATGGTCTGAAACAAAAAGTTGCAGCCATGAACCAGGAACTAAAAATCAACTTGTAAAGTATCCTGTCTTTAGTATTTTCGTGCATATTTAACGCTACAAGAAACATTGAAGCCGCTAAGCGCTATGGAAGATGAGTTCCCGAAAAGAAGAAATATCCGTCCTACTGAGAAATCAAATCTGCCCATTGTTACGCTGCTTGTTCTGGTCCTGTTGGTATTTGCAATGCTCTATGTAGGTTATGAATACATTTCCGACAGCTCCTCTACTTCCGAAGAACTTACTTCTGTTGTCGTGGACTCCACCCTTGACGATGATGCTGATGAGCGTACTGCCCCGGAGCCGGAGGCACTTAATCAGCCTCAGGAATCAGCCGAAGCCAAGCCGGTAGAAGAAACCCGCGACACACCTCCGGCTGCAATCACCACACCTGCTGTTTCTCCCAGCTCCATTGGCGGCGAGGAAATCACGCATACTGTAAAAAGCGGAGAGACGTTTTCAAGCATTGCATCCCGCTATAATCTGAAACTGGAAACACTGAAAGGTCTGAATCCGAGTGTGAGTGATGTGAAGGCAGATGTTACCAAACTCAAAGTTCGCGTGCAGACAACCCATACCGTAGGTCCCGGCGACGTACTGCGCGTAGTTGCCAGCAAATATTCCGTTTCCAAAGAGGCGATCATGAAAGCCAATGGAAAAACCAAGGACTTCGCCGAGCGGGGCGAAAAGCTGATTATTCCTTTCAAAAACAGGAAGTAGCAGTAACCCAGCTTGCTACCTGGGCAACTCAACTTGCCAACCTGGGCAACTCAACTTGCCAACCTGAGCAACTCAACTTGCCAACCTGAGCAACTAACCCTTGTCAGCCTGAGCAACCAACCCTTGTCAGCCTGAGCAACCAACCCTTGTCAGCCTGAGCAACCAACCCTTGTCAGCCTGAGCGGAGTCGAAGGCAGTTCCGGCCTTCGACTCCGCTCAGGCTGACCAAGCGATAGTCCCTCCTTTAACCTCTCCCATTAAAACCCTGGCCCGCGCTCGCGGCCGGGAAAGCCGCCGCCTTCCAGGTCTCTGCGGCGGAAACCTCCTTCATCCTGGCGCACAGGCATTTTGCCGAAGTTGCGGAGCGTATATGTGAAAGTCAGCATTGCATACTGGGTCAGCACGCGGTTGGTCACGTCCTGTACATACGTTTCGGTGACGTTCCGGGATATGCTGTTATTTTGTTTCAATATATCAAATACGGTCAGTTTCAGCTCGCCCGCATTATTTTTCAGGAACTTCTTGCCGATGCTTGCATTCCATAGCGTAAAGTTTTGGTTATAACCTGCACCCAGCCCGCGGTACGATTGGTTGCTGATATCGGACTGCAGTACAAACCCCTTTCCGAAAATCCAGTTGACCCGGCCGGCAATGCCCTGTGTATAATAGTTGTTGTTAAAATTGGGCTGAATGGTATTCCGCACCACATTGTAATTACCCGAGTACGACAGCGTAAAGTCCAGCTTGTCGCTTACATTGCTGCTCAATACCAGTCCCTGAGAAATGGCATAGGTATTGGAAAAATTGGGCACATTGTTGATCAGGCCCGGCGAGCGCACGTAGTTAAAGCCTGTGGTTACATTCAGATTGAGTTTTAATGGTGCTACCGGCTTCCCATAAGCAACAAAGGTGCGTGCATTCCAGCTTCCATCCACATTGACCGGCGCGGTCAGCTTTGCTCCCTGTTCCAGCACAATACCACCCGGCAAAGTAGTAGGCTCCTGCGCAATGTAGGTCGAGTTCACAATCGCGTGATTTGTTTGTGTAACAAAAACCATGGCATTAAAACTGTATGGTCGGCTGGCCCCTGCCAAAGAGTAGCGTACGTTGAGCGTATTACGGTATTCCTGTTTCAGATCAGGATTTCCGGCGGTAAGTGCCAGGGGATTGCTGTTATCTACCACATTCTGCAACTGCGTTATCGAAGGCTGGTTGGTAGCGCTGCGGAAAAATGCACGGAACTGTGAGCCTGTTTTGGAGCGGTAGCTCAGCATCAGGTTGGGTAAGAAGTTGGTAAATGTCTGGTCTACCTTCGCGTCACCCGGGAAAAGTTGCTGGCTGTACAAACCTGTATTTTGAAAATCCATCCCCAGATTGGCCGACCAGCTGTTTTTGCGGTAACGATAGCCTACCCCGGCCCGCTGCGTTACATAACGATTATCAAAAGTATTGGACAAAAGTGTATCCAGGCTTGTATATGCATTGTCGTCAAAGCTCATGTTATAAGTTCCCTTGTCGGAGTTACTATTGCTGAGCGTAAGCCCGTAGTTGAACTGCAGCTGCCCCGTTTTGCTGATCGGCTCCGTGTAGATCACGTTTCCGCCCAGGGTAACCCCGTTCGACGAGTTGTAGGTACGCTGATCGATCGTATCACCACGGACGGCCGTATCCGACAAAATGAGCGGATCGTAGTACAGGTTTCTTGAATAAAGATTGCGGGTACCATTCCTGTCATTGACCTGCGTGTTCAGGTTAACCGACAGTGTCCGCCCTTTTTTGTCAAATGAATGCCGGAAGAGAATGTCGTTCCCGAAGTTGTAGCCTTTGTTCTTGTTCGTTTGCGTATTATCGGAACTGTTGAGCAGGTTACCGTTTGCAAGTGCCGTGAAGCCTTCCCTGGTACTCCCCGATTTATTGTCCTGAAAGCTCAGTCGCGGCGTAAAGATGAGCGAGTTTTTAGGATTGATATTGTACTCAACCCGGAAGTTGAGCCGGTGGTTGAGGTTAGTGGAGGAAGTACGGCTGTCTTCATCATAAAACTGATTGGAAGTATTGCCTGAAAGAAAGTACTCCTGGGCTGTACGCTGGATGTTGGTATTTCCGGTACGGTTGAAAAAATAGCTGCCCGACACATCTACCTTCTTCCCGAACTTGTTGGCATAATTAAGCCCAAACGAGTTGGTACCCGTAATTCCGCTCTGATTACCGATCAGGAAATTATTGGACGCTCCCCCGCCAGCGCTCCCTCTGCCGCCACCGGTGCTGCCGCTCACGCCCAGCAGATCCTGGCTCGAAAAGTTCTGCATATTGATGTTGTTGCTCAGCCCGATTACCGAAATGCGCTGATCGCCTTTGAAGTAGCTGACATTGCCGCCGGCCTGGTAGCGGTTATCCAAACCATAACCCGCATATACCTTTCCGAACTGACCCGTACGCCGGTCGGCTTTGGTGACAATGTTGATGGTCTTCTGTGCATTGCCATCGTCGAAACCAGTGAATTGTGCCTGGTCGCTCAACTTATCAAATACTTCAATTTTTTCAACTACTTCGGCTGGCAGTGATTTCAATGTCAATGCAGCATCGTCCCCGAAAAACGGTTTTCCGTCTACCAGTACTTTATTGACGGTCTCGCCATGCGCGGTTACGGTACCATTGGTCACTGTAATGCCGGGCATTTTCTGGATCAGATCTTCGGTTGTAGCGTCAGGATTGGTTTTGAATGCCGCTGCATTGAACTGGGTTGTATCGCCTTTTTGCTCCATAGGCGTCACTTGTCCTACTACTTTCACCTCTTTCAGGTTTGCTATCGCTTCTGAAAGCCGGAAGGTACCCAGGTCCTGCACATCCTGCGTGATGGTGACAGTTGTGCTTTTGTCGCGATAGCTCAGATAGGAAATCTTTACCAGGTAGGATGCATCTTTTGCCAGACCTGTAAATACAAACCGCCCATCAGCATCCGTGGTTACATACTCGGGTTTGGCATCAGGCACATTCCGGGTCACAGATATGTAGGCACCCACAACCGGCAAACGGTTGAGGCTGTCCAGCACGGTTCCCTGCAGGCGGGCAGAAGGTGTCTGGGAAAATGCTGCCGGCAACGCTGCGGCAAGCATCAGGAGTATAAGTAGGGTAAGTCTTTTCATGATCCGTCAAGATTTATGGCTTTTAGAGCATTGCCCCGGATGAAAGTTTAATCATTCGGGGCGCATAAACCAGGCAATCGACGGAACAGGCTATTTTTATAGACCAACAAGCCGGATTGTACGATGGAAATTGGGATCAATACGATAGGCTATTTCAGCCAGCCTTTCAGAATGTCTTCATATACTTCCAAAAAGTAGGCATAAGCTTGTTCAAGCTGGGGAATTGCTTCGGGCAAGGTAGACCGGTCGTCAGATTTAAGCCGCCACTCGGCATCCCGCGCAATCTCGGCTACCTGCGACACACCAATGGTTCCTGCACTTCCTTTGAGGGTATGCAGGTTACTTTTTACGGTTGCAATATCATTTTCAGCAAAAGCCTTCACCGCATCTGCAACCAGCTCATTGGATTCAGTCACAAAATCTTCAAAAACCGACCATACCAGATCGGCACCGCCGATTGTGCTCAGCTGATCTATAATTTCCTTGTCCAGAACAGGCAATGCTGCGACTGTCGGCTCCGCTGCCTGCACCGGCGCGTTATTCTGCTCCTTTTCAGTACCGGGAACAAGATCGCGCACCTTTGATACCAATGTCTGGGCGCGGATCGGCTTGGCAATATAATCGTCCATTCCCTGACTGATAAAGCGATCCCTGTCTTCCTTCATGGAATAAGCTGTCATGGCCACAATCGGCGGCAGCTTGTCCGGGTAGCGCTTTTTCAGTTCCTGCGAGGTTTGCACGCCATCCATGTCCGGCATCTGGATGTCCATGAAAATAATATCGTAACCAGGCGTGCCTGCGCTAAACCGCTCAGCTACCTTTTCAATGGCTTTGAAACCACTCTCCGCCAGGTCAACCACGCAGCCCGACTTTTTCAGGATTTCATTGGCAACTTTCCGGTTCACCGCATTGTCGTCGACAAGCAATATCAATGGATGATAAGTGGCAAAAACGTCCTCAATGGAGCCGTCTTCCTGGGTTGCAACCGTGCTGATCTGCGCGCCGGATGTTTCCTGTGTTTCAAACGTAAACCAGAACGTGCTACCCTTCCCAACTTCCGATTCCACCCCGATCTCCCCGTTCATCAGCTCGCAAAGCTGCTTGGAAATAGCCAGCCCCAGGCCGGTACCGCCAAACGATTTTCGCGACGAGTTGTCGAGCTGGGTAAAGGAAGTAAACAGGATCTGCCGGTCGGTAGCACTGATCCCGATCCCGGAATCCTGCACCTCAACCTTGATCTTGTGAAAGCGGTCTATCTTTTTCACCAGCGTCAGCGACACTTTTACCTCCCCGTTTTCAGTAAACTTCAATGCATTGGAAGTCAGGTTGGAGAGGATCTGTAAAAGGCGGGTCTGATCGGCGATAACAAACTTCGGAATGTCCGCAGCAATGTCGTACACCAGGGTATTACCCTTGCTTTTCGCTGTTTGCCCAAACAGGGAGACGAGTTTGAGCAGCAGGTCTTCCACGCCGATCGGTGCCTCGTGCAACTCCATCTTGCCGGCTTCGATTTTAGACAAATCGAGGATATCATTCAGGATGTTGAGCAGGGTTTCGGACGAGCGTTTAATAGTCATCACATAATCCTTTTGCTCTACATTGAGCGGCGTCTCGCCCAGCAGGTCAATCATCCCGATCACACCATTCATAGGCGTACGAATTTCGTGGCTCATATTGGCCAGGAAACCCTCTTTCACTTTCAGAGAGCGTTCGGCATGTTCTTTGGCTTTGAGCAACTCCTGTTCATTTCGTTTCAGCTCGGTAATGTCGCGGGCGAGCACAGCCACCTCGGTCGGCTTGCCTTTATCATTGGTAAACATCAGCATGTTGATCATAAACTGACGCTCCGTACCATCTTTCCGGTACATGGTAATCTCAAAATTCCGCAGACTGCGCGTTTTCCTTAGCCGGATCAGGGCCGAATGGATGCGCTTGCGGTCGGTAAAAAACTCGGTAACCTTGTGTCCGATCACCTCGGCCGGCAGGTATCCCATACGTTTCAGGATCGACTGGCTGATCATGGTAACCTCACCCTGCCGGTTGATGCGGCAGTAGATGTCCTGCAAATTCTCGAAAATACCCCTGAAAAGCTCTTCGCTATGCCGCAGCGACAATTCTGCTTCCTTCCTTCTGGTAATGTCGCGTGCGATCCCGCTTACCTCCTCAATCGTCCCTTCGGCATAGTGGATCGGGTTCAGGTAAAATTCCAGCCACATTTCACCTGCATTCTTACGCTCGATTTTAAACTCGAAATACTGAGGCTCTCCTTTCAGCGCAAGCCGGTACTTGGCTTCCAGCGTGCGGCGATTGCTGTTGCCTACCATACGCCAGCCGAACTTTTCGGGGCTGGACTGAAGTGATGGCCGCGTACCCATCTGGCTCTGGATCAGGTCTGCGTAGTTTTTGTTAAATGACGTGAGCTGCAGCGATTTGTTCACAGACCAGATCAAGTGGGTACTACTGTCAAAAATAGCATTCAGGCGCGCTACGTACTTGTTCAGTTCCTGCTCACTCTGCTTCCTAGCAATAGCCATGGCCACCTGGCCGGAAATAAATTCCAGCAGTTCCAGGTCGCGGGTGTCAAACATGTTCGGATCGTCATAGGATTTTACCCCAATGATCCCCGTCACCCGCTCACCAATGCGCAGCGGCACGCAAAGCAGCAGCTTGGGCACAATGCCATATAAATGCAGGCTGTTTCTTTTTGCCAGCTCCTGGATTTCCTCTCCTGATAAAAACAGTGCTTTATTGGACGCGATCGCATATTCTGTTACTCCGTTCCCGAGTTTCCGCTTCGTAAACCGAACATTTCCCCTGAAATACTGATCGACATAATAAGGGAAGTACAGGTAGCTCTGGCTGGGATTGTACAATGCAATAAAAAAGTTCTGCACATCAATGATCTTGCCCAGTTCTTCGTGTATGCTTTGGTAAAAATCGTCCAGATTGGGCGTGGTGACCGTCCAGTTAGCAATGCTATAATACAGGTTCTGGGCTTTTTCAGCTCTTATTTTTTCTGTAAAATCATTGAGTATGCAGCGGAGAGCAGTTGGTTTTCCATTGTCGTACCGGCAGCTTACGCTACCCGCCACAAATACCTTTTTACCTTCCTTGCTGAGGAATACGGTTTCGAAATGCCCGTTTGAAGTACCATCAACGATCTGCCTGAACTGGGCCAGAGCCTGCTCCCTGTGCTGCGGATGCAGGATATTTTCCACGCGCATGGCTGCAATCTCATCCAGTCCGTAGCCGAGTACCTCCCGCCAGGCTTTGTTGACGAAAATGAATCGTCCGTCGATCGCCACCAGCTGGATGAGGTCGCTGGTATTATCAACGAGATCCTGTAATTGCGAGTTGGATTTGGCAATCGCCGACTCCATGCGGCGGCGACGGGTAATATCGTCACCCACCAGCGTAATGCATGAAACCTCGTCCTCCTCGTACTGGATCAGCACGGAATTGATAGAAAAAGTACGCAGCGCTCCCTGCTGTGAAAGAAAAGGCACTTCGCGCTGTTCGAGCTTCCTTTTACCCTGGATCCCCTCTTCGAGCATCTGCCGCACTTCATCTGCTTCCTCCCTGGGGATCAGCTTATCAAAGATGCTGTTACCCACCAGGTCCGACTCCTGCCAGCCTGTTTTTTTCAGCGCATGCTGGCTTATTTCCCTGATGATAAAATCAGGGGTAAACGTAACGCCGATCAGGTTGAGGTGCTGCAAAGTTGCATGTATACTCTGCCAGTCGGTGTAAGAAGTAATGGTTTCCATGGTGCGCGAGCAATCGTACTTTTAGGTTTCCTTCCAATTCTTTATTCAATAAATCTACGAATTAAGCCGTAATTTTGGTTCGTGAAAGTAAATTATAAGCACCGGGACGATTCAAAAGTCAGGGCCAAAAAACACCTCGGCCAGCACTTCTTAAAAGACATTTCAATTGCCGAGCGGATCGTCGGGGGATTGTCGGGACATGACGGGTACAAGCAGGTACTCGAGATCGGCCCCGGCATGGGGGTACTCACGCAGTTTCTGCTGAAAGAGCCTGCTTACAGCACCTTCGTCATTGAAATTGATACCGAATCCGTAGCTTACCTGAAAGCCCATTATCCGGAGCTCACGCCCCGCATACTGGAAGGTGATTTTTTGAAATTTGATACAAAAACCGTTTTTGATGCTCCCTTTGCGATCATCGGCAACTTTCCATATAATATTTCCTCCCAGATTTTCTTCCGTGCATTGCAGATCAGGGACCAGATTCCCGAGATTGTTTGTATGCTGCAGAAAGAAGTAGCGCAGCGCATTGCATCGCCGCCGGGAAACAAGGATTACGGAATTCTGAGTGTGCTGCTGCAGGCATTTTACGACATCGACTATCTGGTGTCTGTTCCTCCCGGCGCGTTTGATCCTCCCCCCAAAGTGCAATCGGGCGTGATCCGGCTGCGACGGAATAAAGTACAGAGCCTTGCGTGCAGTGAGAAGCTTTTCTTTACGGTAGTAAAAACGGCTTTTAACCAGAGACGTAAAACACTGCGCAATGCATTAAAGCCCATCGGCGAATTTCCTGAGCATCCCCTCCTGACCCGGCGTGCCGAGCAGCTGAGTGTGGCCGAATTTGTGGAGCTTACCCGGATGGCAGAGCAAGTTATTGCCCCATAGACACCTGAACCCCGCTGGAACTCTATCGTTAACCGTCAAAAACGAGGAACAATGACGTTTGAATTGACCAAGGAATATGTTGATCACATTCAGGACTTAATCAATAAACAGGATTCCGATGCGCTCATGCAGCAAATGGAAAACCTGTTTCCCGCAGATATTACCGGCCTGCTTTATGAGCTCGAAACCGAAAGTGCCAAGTTCCTGATCAGCCAGGTACGCCTTGAAACCGGTGCTGAGATCCTGGCCGATATGGACCCGAATGAGCGGCGGGAGTTTCTTAAAGTTTTTACGTCAGAAGAGATATCCCAATTCGTCAACCTCTTTGATTCCGATGATGCTGTGGACTTGCTGAACCAGCAGCCGATCCGTGTCAGGGAGGAAGTTATTGCATTGCTGGAAGACCGGGAGCAGGCGCGTTTTATCCTTGACCTGCTGCATTATGACGAAGATGTTGCGGGTGGTCTGATGCAGAAAGAGCTGGTTAAGGCAAATGTCAACTGGACTGTAAACCAATGCATTGAAGAGCTGCGCAAGCAGGCGGAAGATGTAGGAAAAGTGTATGCCGTATACGTAGTGGACGATTCCGGGAAGCTGCATGGGATTTTATCATTGAAAAAAATTGTCCTTGCACACAAAAACACGAAAATCGAAAGTCTGTACGACAAGGATGTGATTTTTGTGGAGACTTACCGTCCGGCAGAAGAAGTGGCCGAGCTGATGCAGCGCTATGACCTGGACGCGCTTCCGGTGGTGAACGTACAGGGTAAACTGCTGGGCCGCATTACCATCGATGACGTTATCGACGTAATTACGGAACAGGCCAGTTCCGATACGCTTGCAATGGCGGGTATTACGGGTGACGTGGAAGAAAATGACACGATCTGGCAGCAAACCCGGGCACGCCTTCCTTGGCTGCTGGTAGGAATGATGGGCGGAATTCTGGCAGCCAAGTTTATCAGCTTTTTTGAGGGCGACCTGAAAATCATTCCTGCGATGGCTGCATTTATCCCCATCATCGGCTCTACGGGCGGGAATGTCGGCATTCAAACCTCTTCAATCATCCTGCAAAGTCTGGCCGACAAGACAGGCCTCGATGCCTCCGTAGGTCAGCGTTTGGTGCGGATGCTTGCGGTAGCGGGCATCAACGGACTGATCATCAGCAGCATTGTATTTGGCTTTAACTTGTTGATCGGTAATGAAATGCAGCTGGCGCTGGTTGTTTCTGTGGCTTTGCTTTCGGTCGTTTTCCTGGCATCCTTCATGGGAACACTGACGCCGATTTTACTGGAAAAAGTCGGAATCAACCCGGCCGTGGCATCGGGTCCTTTTATAACCACAGCCAATGATCTGATTGGTTACGGGGTTTATTTCGGGCTTGCGCACCTGCTGCTCAATCTCTGATCAGCATTCGCTCAAACTGATCGGAATATTCACCGCCAGGCCCGCTTCCGATGTTTCTTTATAGCGGTTGCTCATATCGAGGGCGGTTTGCCACATCGTCAGCACCACATTGTCCAGCGAAACCTTCGCATTTTCAGGATTACTCTGTAAAGCAAGCTGCGAGGCTGTGATTGCCTTGATCGCGCCCATGGTATTTCGCTCAATGCAGGGTATTTGTACAAGTCCTCCCACAGGATCGCAGGTAAGTCCCAGGTGATGTTCCATGGCAATTTCTGCTGCCATCAGGCATTGTTCTGCATTGGCGCCGGATACTTCGGCCAGGCCCGCTGCCGCCATCGCCGACGAGACTCCGATTTCTGCCTGGCACCCGCCCATAGCAGCAGAAATGGTAGCGCCTTTCTTGAAAATACTTCCTATTTCACCCGCAGTCAGCAAAAAACGCACAACGTCATCGTCAGTACCGCCGCAAAAAGCCAGATGAAACTGAAGAACAGCCGGGATAACACCTGCGGAACCATTGGTGGGTGCCGTGACAACCCGCGAAAATGAAGCATTTTGTTCATTCACAGCCAGTGCAAAGCAGCTTACCCAGTCGAGCGTATAGTTGAAACCTGCACCTGTCGTTTTTACGCGGTCAAGCCATTCCTGGTAGTCCAGGCAGCTTGCACCCTGCAGCAGTTTACGGCTGAGCTCGGCAGCACGCCGGCGCACACGCAGGCCGCCGGGCAAAGTACCTCCTGTTTCGCAGCCCGTGAAAATGCACTGCTGCATTACGGTCCAGATATGGAGAAGCTCTTTCCGGATCACAGCCTCACTCCGCCAGCTTTTCTCGTTTTCCAGGACGATTTCCCAAATAGCCTTGCCCGTCTCCCGGTGCCACTTCAACAGATCCTCTGCGGTATTGACACGATACGGCAATGTTACAGCCGGTATAGATGCCGTGATTTCATCGTTTTCTTTCACCACAAACCCTCCACCGATTGAAAAATAAGTCTCAATGATCGAATCTCCGTCGGCAAGCTGGGCTTCGAATGTGAGCCCATTCGGATGAAAAGGTAATGTTTGGGTATTTAGAAAGACAATCTGAACAGCTGGGTCAAACGGAATCTTGCGGCGGCCGGCCAGATTGATTGTTTTACTTTGGGCAAGATCTTCCAAAATCCGGGGGATGGTACCGGTATCCATTGTTACAGGATCATAGCCCGACAGGCCCAGTATTACAGCTGTATCCGTCCCGTGCCCATTGCCGGTTTTGGCCAGCGAACCATAGAGCAGCACTTTCACCGACACAATCGTATCGAGGTGATTGCGGCCAATCAGCGAGTTGACAAACCTTTCAGCCGCACGCCACGGCCCCAGGGTATGGGAGCTTGAAGGGCCTACACCGATTTTGAAAATATCGAATACGGAAATGGGTTCCTCTTTCACTTCAGACCGGGCTTAGTAAGCTGACACAACATGCGCGACAGCGTGTAAATTTTGTCAATTTATCATTTTTCAAACTCAAAAGTAACCTTTGCAATCCTGACGGTTTTAGGCCTATTTTTGACAAGTCAGAAAATAAGGGATGTAAGTCGGATCCGTCAGAAAATTATGGTTGCAGTTATTCAGCGCGTAAGGGAAGCTTCGGTTACAATCGGGGGGAAAGTCAATGGAGAAATCGGTACGGGTTTTCTGGTATTGCTGGGCATTACGCACCATGATACCGTCGAAGATGTTGAGTGGCTTGGAAAGAAAATTGTGGGTATGCGGATTTTTGGTGATACTGAAGGCAAGATGAACCTTGACCTGAAATCGGTGGACGGAAACATTTTGCTGATCAGCCAGTTTACCCTGCACGCCAGTACCAAAAAAGGAAACCGGCCTTCCTTCATCGAAGCTGCACGTCCCGAAGTGGCAATTCCGCTTTATGAAAGCATGATCGTTTTCCTGGAAAATGAGCTCGGAAAACCAGTTCATACCGGCATTTTCGGTGCAGATATGCAGGTTGCCCTACTGAACGACGGCCCGGTAACCATCCACATAGACTCCAAAAACCGCATCTGACCCAAACTCACTCACTCACTCACTCACTCACTCACTCGCTAACTCACTAACCAACTCATCCATGTCCATCCAGGAAGCCCAGCAACAAGTAGATCAATGGATCAAAACCTATGGAGTCCGGTACTTTTCCGAACTCACGAATATGACAATACTTACCGAAGAAGTAGGTGAACTGGCGCGGATCATGGCCCGGACTTACGGAGACCAGTCATTTAAAAAGTCGGATTTGGGAAAGGATCTCGGAGACGAAATGGCTGATGTGCTGTGGGTACTGATATGTCTGGCCAATCAAACCGGCATTAACCTGACAGAGGCATTTGAAAAAAATCTTGCTAAAAAAACAGAGCGGGATAAGGATCGCCACAAGGAAAATCCAAAGCTGGGCTGACTTTCAGAAGCGAAGTCACAGTGTGAGGCCGCCCGCGACAGGGCGCATGCAAAGCGTGGTACGGGTATTGGTAATTTACATTGTGCCTACCCCCACTTGCGTCAGGCGGAGATCCCAGTTTGGCAAACACCTGTAAGTGTAAGAAAAAAGCGGCAGGAGAAAACCTTTACAGTCATTTCTCAATATGGTGATACCAAAAACGCCCGTCAAATAACGGGCGTTTCGAGTTTTTACATATCTAAAAGTAGCCGCATCGGATCTTCCAGAAGTTGCTTCACGCGAACCAGGAAGCTTACAGAGTCTTTGCCGTCAATGGTACGGTGATCGTAGGACAATGCCACATACATCATCGGACGGATGACAATCTGACCATCTACCACTACCGGACGCTCTACAATGTTATGCATTCCGAGGATTGCTGATTGGGGCGCATTGATGATCGGGGTAGACATCATGGAACCAAAGATTCCTCCATTGGTAATGGTGAATGTACCGCCGGACATTTCGTCCAGTCCCAGCTTGCCGTCACGTGCACGGACTGCCAGCCTTATGATTTCCTTTTCAACACCTGCAAACGAAAGGTTCTCAGCATTGCGGATTACGGGTACCACCAGGCCGCGGGGCGTAGAGACAGCAACTGAAATATCTGCATAGTCATTGAACACGAGTTCATCCCCGTCAATAAATGCATTCACTACCGGGTAGTCTTTCAACGCTACGGTAACTGCTTTTACAAAGAAGGACATAAACCCAAGGCCCACTTCATGTTTTTCCTTGAACTTGTCTTTGAACTTGGCACGCAGATCCATGACCGGCTTCATGTCCACTTCATTGAAAGTGGTAAGCATGGCCGTTTCATTTTTAACAGCCACCAGCCTGCGGGCGATGGTTTTACGCAGCGAAGACATTTTTTCGCGGCGCTGTGCACGGCCACCTGCCGGAGCTGCTGCCGGAGTTGCAGATGCCTTTTCAGCAGATGCCGGCTGGGCAGCAGGAGCCGCTGCGGCTGGTTTGCCTGCTTTCAATGCATCGTCTTTCATGATCCGGCCACCTGATCCGGATCCGTTTACATCTTTCGGATCAATGCCTTTTTCTGCAAGTATTTTGGCAGCAACCGGAGAAGCATGTTTTTCGCTGAATGACTTCTCAGCAGGAGCATCGGCGGCTGTCGCTTCGGGCTGTGGTGTAGCAGGTGCACTTTGTGCTACTGCTCCTGCTCCCGGCTCAATCGTGCAGATCAATGCGCCGATCGGCAGCGTGTCACCTTCTTTACCCACAATCCGCAGGGTACCGGCAGCTTCTGCAGGCAACTCAAACGTGGCTTTATCTGATTCGAGCTCGCAAAGAATATCATCCAACTCCACATGGTCACCGTCCTTTTTACTCCACGATGCTATCGTCACTTCGGTGATCGACTCTCCTACTGCCGGAACTTTCATCTCATAAGCCTTGCCTGCCACAACCGGTGCGGCCGGCTCGGCAGCTGGTGCAGCAGCAGCGGGCTCTTCTTTCTTCTCGGGTGCCGGCGCAGGTGCAGCAGACTCCACTTTGGGCGTACCATTTGATGACGCACCATTACCAGCAGAATCAATTGTTGCGATAAGATCCCCGATATTTAGCGTATCTCCCTCCTGTGCCTTGATATGAAGCGTTCCTTCCGCCTCGGCAGTCAATTCGAATGTGGCTTTGTCTGAATCCAGGCCACAAATGACCTCATCCATTTTTACAAAATCGCCATCATTTTTAAACCAGTTCCCTATCGTAACTTCGGTAATTGACTCGCCTACAGGCGGTACTTTTATCTCAATTTCAGCCATTTTATGAGCAATGTTGTTGTCGGATTAATTTCAATATTTAAGGATATCATTCAAAAGCGCGGCTGATGATCTCTGCCTGCTCTTTTGTATGAATTTTTGCAAAACCTGTGGAAGGCGACGCGCTTGATTGGCGGGCAATTACTTCCAGTGGTTTTTCTCCTTTATACATTCTCAGCATAAATGTCCACCCGCCCATATTGAACGGTTCTTCCTGCACCCAGTACACCTTCGCATCAGGGTAGCGGCTCAGGTGAGCATCTATCTGGCTTTGCGGGAACGGATGCATTTGTTCAAGACGAATAATTGCGACATCATCCCGCTTGTCTGACTGCTGTTTTTCAAAAAGCTCATAATAAAGCTTGCCTGTACACAGGAGCACTTTCTTTACTTTGGCAGGATCAGCATAGGTATCCCCTATTGTTTCCTGGAATGAACCGTTCACCAGACTGTCCACCGGAGAAACACAGAGCGGATGACGCAACATTGACTTCGGCGACATCACGATCAGCGGCTTCCGGAAAGGGAATTTGAGCTGACGACGGAGCAAGTGGAAGAAGTTGGCCGGCGTAGTTACATTGGCCACGATCAGGTTATAGTTCGCTGATAGTTGCAGGTACCGCTCAGGACGTGCATTGGAGTGCTCAGGTCCCTGACCTTCGTATCCGTGCGGCAGCAGCATCACCAGCCCTGTCCAGCGATCCCATTTGGTTTCGCTTGAAGTAACAAACTGATCGATGATCACCTGGGCACCATTGGCAAAGTCTCCAAACTGTGCCTCCCAGATCACCAGTGCATTCGGGTTGGCCATTGAGTAGCCGAACTCGAAGCCAAGAACACCATACTCTGAAAGCAGGGAGTTATAGATCATGAACTGGCCCTGACCATCCTGAATGTGCTGCAAGCTGTTGTAAGGGGCATTTGTTTCCACATCACGCAATACTGCATGACGGTGAGAGAAAGTCCCGCGCTGTACATCCTGCCCGCTCAGCCGCACAATGTTTCCATCCGTAAGAATGGAACCATAGGCCAGCAACTCGGCAGTAGCCCAGTTCACTTCTTTTTTATCAAAGATCATCTGCTCACGGTCTTTCAGCAGCTTATCGATCTGTTTGAGCCTCGTAAAGTTTTCAGGCGTTGAAATGAGCGCCTTACCGATTTTTTCAAGTGTTTCAAGCGGAACGCCGGTTTCGGGAGATTTTTCAAAATCCTCGGGGCGGGACTTGCGTAATGTATGCCACTCTTGTTCAAGTTTGGGCAAAGTATAGGGCAGTGCCTTTTGCTTCACCATATCCAGCCGCTCCTGCAGGAGCTGCTTGAACTCTTTATCCATGTTCACCGCCAGCTGGGCATCCACATCCCCCCTGTCAACGAGCGTTTTGGAATAGATTTCCCGCGGGTTCTGATGGTTTTCTATGGATTTGTATAGGACTGGCTGCGTAAACTTGGGTTCGTCGGCCTCATTATGACCATGACGACGGTAGCAAACCATGTCGATGAAAATGTCCTTGTTGAACTTCTGGCGATATTCCACGGCCAGGCGCATACAAAAGACAACAGATTCAGGATCGTCCCCATTCACGTGCAGCACGGGGGCGTCCACGATCTTGGCAATATCCGTGCAATAGATCCCCGAGCGGGCATCTGTAAAGTCTGTGGTGAAACCTACCTGATTATTGATCACAAAATGGATAGTACCTCCGGTGTAGTAACCGTTCAGGGCAGACATCTGCGTCACTTCGTACACAATTCCCTGTCCGGCCACAGCTGCATCACCATGGATGAGCACAGGCAGTACCCGGTCGTAATCGCTGTCGTACATGCCGTCAGCCCGGGCACGGATGTAGCCTTCCACCACGGGATTCACGGCTTCCAGGTGCGACGGGTTTGGTGCAAGTTTCAAATGCACCTTTTCGCCGTTTTCGGTCGTGATCTGGCTGGCAAAACCCATGTGGTATTTTACGTCACCGTCACCCCATACCTGATCCGGCAGGTTACCTTCAAATTCGTTGAAGATTTGCCCGTAGGTTTTCTGCATTACGTTGGCTAGCACATTGAGCCGGCCGCGGTGTGCCATCCCGATCATTACTTCAACCACACCCAGCTCGGCGGCTTTGTTGATCATGGCATCCAATGCCGGGATCGTGGTTTCGCCTCCTTCAAGTGAAAACCGTTTCTGTCCGAGGTATTTGGTATGCAGGAAGTTTTCAAAAACAACCGCCTCGTTCAGCTTGGACAAAATATGTTTTTTCTCATCCGTCGAGAAGTTCATGTTCAGGGCTTCCTTCTCAATTTTCTTGCGAAGCCAGCTTTTCTGCTCACGGTCACGGATGTACAGATATTCAAAACCAATGTTACTGGTATAAATGGTTTTTAGCGAATCCACAATTTCGCGAAGTGTGGCCGGCCTGTCAAACACTTCTACCCCTGCTTCAAAAACGGTATCCAGGTCTTCGGGACCCAGGTTGAAATCGGCAAGATCAAGCTGCGGACGACGATCTTTCCTTTTTTGAATGGGGTTGGTGGTCGCCATCAGGTGCCCGCGCGAACGGTACCCGCGGATAAGGTGCACCACTTCCATTTCCTTACGTGTGCGTGCCGGATCCGACTTGGACGGTGCCGCGGTTTCTTTACCGTTGGCAGCCCCGTTTGCATGTCCGTTACCATTAACAGGATATTTCTGGAAGAACTCGAACCCTTCAAAAAACTTCTGCCATCCCTGATCTACCGAGGAGGGGTCCTGCTTATACGAATTGTACAATTCCTCTATATAAGCCGCGTCTGAATTTGCTATATATGTGTATTTATCCATCACAAAAGTGAGTATTTCATTTACCGCACAAAGGTACGAGACTTAGTTAAAGATTACGAAAAATTTCTCCTTTTAAACTGGTTCATTCAGGCCTCCGGTGAAGGCTCAAAGCTTAGTATTTTTGAAAACCTGCGGGATTTGGTATGAATTTGAGCATCAGCTCATGTACTCCCTTCGGCCCGTTGTAGTTGGCATAAATCTGCTCTGCCTGGCGGGTGCTGTAAAAGTACCCGAGCCGCACATTTTGCCCGAGCTGTACTTCGGCCGTCAGCTGAACATAATCCACCTTTGCAGAAAAAGAATTGTACCCGCCCCCGATCCGGTATGAGGCACCAAGCCCTACTTTTTCGTAAAACCAGAAACGCGAGCCGAAATCGACTCTGAGATCATGATCTTTCTCCTGAATAACCAGCACATGAGGGAGCATCATCACATCCGGGCTAAGATCGTAGCTGCCGCCTGCCGTCAGGTACAGCGGACGGCGGTAATAATTGGCGATACTCTGATTGCCGAATTGCTGTGAAAGCAGCTCGGGTTTGGAAACACCAAAGTAAAGCTGGTCTGAATGCAGCCAGGCGCCCAGCCCGAAACTTCCAAGGGCACGGTTGGTGCCTCCATAGTTAAAATCGGAAATCGGAAGTACATTAATACCTCCCTGCGCACCCAGGCCCAGTTTCCATTTATCCGACAATCCAAGATGGTACGCGAACGAACCTGAAAAAGCCGTCGTGGTGAAGTAGCTCGTCTGATCATTGAGCGCCTGAAAGCCAAGCCCGATCTTTCCGTCGGCAATGGTACCATCCGCTGCGAAGGTCTGACTGGCCGGCGAATTCCGGATATTGAACCATTTACGCCTGAAAATCGCCGTCATGTTGAAGTCGCCCCGCACGCCGGTAAAGCCCGGATTAATCGCCATCGGATTTTGGACATATTGTTCCAGCATGACTTCACGCTGTGCAAATGCAGCCTGACCTGCAAATAAAACAAGAACCAACAGCCCAGCAGCCCGGACTAACGTACTAAGTGTGCTCATGAAAAATTTGTTAAACGGTGGATGATTAAAACAAAAATGGCAGGAGACGAATCTCTTGCCATCTAAATAATCTTTGGTATCTGATTTTATACTGAACATTTCTTAAAAATCATATCCGAGGGTCACGTAAGGTATTGGTTTATTGGTATATCCGTTGTCCACGCCCCATGCATAATCAAACTTGGCATAAAAACCGAACAAGGTGGTACGTACCCCGGCACCATAGCCCATCAGGTAAGGATTTTTAAAGTTGGTGACCGTTGCCCTGAACGGATCATCCTCGGTTCCGATGATCTGGGTATTCAAGCTGTTGTTTTCGCTGAAAGGGCCTTTTCCGGTCCATGCAGTACCAATGTCCCCAAAGCCCACGATCTGGAAGTTACGCAGGAAGCTCGACGTAATTGCGCCGCGATACAGGTATTTGACCAGCGGAATACGCAGCTCGGCATTCAGGAGCATATAGCTTGTTCCGGAAAGTCTGTTCAAATTGAAGCCCCGCAGGTTGGTCGCAAAGTCCGTAAAGAAAATATCGCGGTTGTCTTTCTGGAAGTTTAAAGGACTATCAGTTGTACGCACTTCTTTTTTGTTGCCGAGCCAGTTTTCCATACCACCCATAACATTCTCCTTGGGAGCCTTTCCTCCCGAGTGACTTGCCGAAGCGCGGATCGCAAAGATCAGGTCCCTGTGAATTTTCTGGTAATGACGAAAATCAAGACTGATGCGGTTGAAACTTTCATTTCCATTGCTCAAACCCTGGAAAAGGTCATAACGTATCTTGAACCTGGTTCCTTCCATCATATTCATACCATTCACCCGGGTATTGTCATACACATATTCAGTACGCAAAGCACCGTAATTGGAAGTCAGGTCAGGATTGGGAAGGAGAAAGTCGATCAGGCGGGTTGACGCAAAGATAGGCGACAATGAGAGGCGGCTGGTCGTTGAGAAAGGATAGGAAGCCGTCACCATTACCTGGTTGAAGCGATACTTCTGCGGCGCACTTTCCAGATCTACATACAGGTTACGACGGTCTACACGCACCCCAAAGTCAATGCGGTAAGTATTGTTGTTGTACTCAGCAAAAAGGTCAGTATTGCGGAAATTCGACGAAATAAACAACCCGCCCTTGATGACGTGATTTTCGAGCAGGTCGTTCATGGTAATGGATTGTCCGTAACCGAAGCCGCGAATCGGGTCAACGCGCCAGTCGGAATTCGCATCATTGGTAATAAACAACCCTTTGTACGTATATGGACCTTTGATCGCGATGTTTTCACGTACTGCTTTCGGACGGGAAAGTGCATTGCCGGGCGTACTCGGAAATGCTCCCCTGCGCTGGCGTGAATCGAATGCTTTCAGTACATCTTCGTCAAATTCATAATTATCAGTATCCACTTCACCCTCTTTCAGCGCGAGTTTCGAGGCTCCGGTGATCCGGGTTGCCGTGTCTGCTTTTGCAGCCGCAGCTTGTCCCCCGGCTTTCGGATCAGCCGCGACGGAGTTCAGAGCTGGTGTACTGACCGCTGCATTAATATCAAAACTGTTTTTGTATGCGGCAACATAGTAACCATCATTCAGATACGTATACCCCAAAGCGCCGCCCGATTTAAGCGTAACATCCGCATTGCGAATATTCTGAATGTAATTGGTCAGCTGCGTACTTGTTTTGGTAGTACGGTCATACTTGAAAAGATTAGCGACACCCTTCTCATTCGACAGGTACACGAGCGCACTTTCATCCATGTACACGGGCGACACCCGGGTGTTCCCGCTTGTTCCTACCAGCTTGACAAGGTTATCAGACTTAGGCGTGCCATCATGTTCATACAATGAGAACGAGGACGCAATGGTTTTGTAATTTCCCTTATCCGTAGCGACACTATCCTGCAAACGTTCCTGCGGGCGATTGGAAGCAAATACTACCCGCCGCGAAGAACCCTTTAAGAAACGCGGTGACAGGTCATCGTACAGGTCACTGGTGAGCGGCAACACGGAGCCTCTTGCAACACTGATCAGGAAAACGTCATTCTGTCCGGCTTTATCTGCACTGACGGCCAGCATAGTACAATCATTGGATATATCCATATCGCTGATCTGGTCCAGACCACGGAAATTCCGCCGAAGCTTGATCTTCATCTTTTTGGTACCCAGATTTTCGTACAGGTAGAAGTTCTTGCGGTCACTTTCATTAGCCAGTACTGCCAGTGTATTGTTCCTGGCCCAGCCCAGCAACGGTGGCTGCAACCTCATTTTTCCTCCAATAAAATCCAGCTTGCCCTGACGGACGACTTTTTTAGAGCCACTTTCATTGTCAAACAGGTACACCCGGTAGCGTCCGCCTTTCACTTCGCTCACGGCAGTGAATTTTTTATCCGGCGATACTTTGATTACCGCATTTGCATCAGAAATGCTGAATTCGTTCAGCTTGTACTTCCAGGTAGGTGTAGGATTGGTGTAAAACTGTTCTGCATTTTTATTTTGATTCAGATAATAAGCCCGCCAGTCGCGCAGGAAGCGGTTATAGGAAGGTACGCCCAGCGTGCTGGTAATACTGGTCTGCTCGGTGCGGATAATCCGGGTAAGATTCAGGATATCCGAAATCTTGTCTTTGCCGTAACGCTCTGCAATGTAGTTCCAGATGGAATGCCCGATGAGCGTGGCGTCATTACCCGTCATCAGGGTAGGCTTGCGCACATTGCGGTTTTTAAAGAAATCGCGCATGTAATCATTGAGCTCAGGAGACCAGCCTTCGGCTATATAGGCAGCGGTGCCGCTCATAAACCACTCCGGCAGGGTCAGCAGCAGGGAGCTTTGCAATGCTTCCTTCATGTTGCCGCCGTACAGCATATCATATACGAAAAGAAGACTGATATCGCGTACGAGCTTCTTACGAAAACCCAGCTGATCACCGGTATATGCTACCTCAACCCTCGATTGTGAGAGATCCAGCTTTTGTTCATGGAGATCATCGAGCTTGGAAAGACCCATATTGCTTTGTTCCAGCTCGGCAGGGGAATTATAGAGAAAGATTTTTACCCGGTTGTAAGGTGTCCACCCAAGTACGTCCGTGATTTTATCAAACTCACTCTCAGCATATTGCGCAGTAAGCTTGGCGAGTGCCGTACCTCCCTGGTGGTGATATATCTCAAAATTGGTGGTCCTGAATATTTTCCAGTTAAATGTTTTGTACTGGATCCGGTTTTTACCAAAAGTCTCCTGCGAAGGATAACGCTGCGCAGCAGATTCCGTACAAATCCCCATTATTCCCAACAAACCGGCCGCAAAGGATAACTTTATTATAGATCTTATGCTCATAGTACTAGGTCTGACATCAACGGAAATATAACGAAAAATACCTCTTAATATTAACTAGCGGGTTCAATTCTTTCCCGTGTTCGAGGTGCGCAACAAACTGGTCAGCAAAATAAGGTGCCAGCGTCACGCCTTTGGTACCTAAGCCGTTGAAAATGCATATATTATCCTGCTCCGGGTGTACCCCGATGAGCGGCCTTCGGTCCTTCACAGACGGTCTTACGCCGGCAAGCTGCGCTGTAACGCGGTACCGGCCTCTCAGAAGGAGGCGGAGCTTGCCTTCCAGCTCTTCCCGTGCCTCGGGCGTTGTAGCCCAGTCCAGCGGATCCCAGGAGTACGTTGCACCTGCCTTACTGCGGTGTTTGTCCAAAGGAAGCATGAAGATTCCCTGATTGATAATGTATGGTTCGGAGGGCATATCTGTCTCGATTTCGAGTATTTGCCCCTTTACCGGTGCAAATGGCAGCCAGTCGAAAAAACCGTTTCCTACCTCAAAAAAGCCCCGGCTGAAAATTACTTTTTGGAACACATTCCCCTTCCAGAGCACCTTCTGAGGTTGTACTTCCAGGTCGGTCAGCTCGAACGAACCTTCGGTATAGCAGCCCGACTGCTCAAAAAAAGCTTTCGAATGATCAAGAAATACAGGCAGGTCTACCCAGCCCGATCTGGTTACAGTAAGCCCCCCGAGTTCAGACTGCACATACTCCCGCATGGCCAGCGGCGGCTTGGCGGCGTCCACGTATGGCGCAATACCCGGCTCGGCAGTCTGGGCAATGTAGCTGTTTTGTTCTTCAACAGATCTGAAAGGCCGGAAAACCGGCATTTCATAGTAAAACTTTACACCAAGCTGTCGCTCAATGTCCTGGTAAAATCGGGATGCATACGGAAACAATTCATCGGCAAGCCAGGTCTTGACAAGCTTTTTACCGGTAAGCGGGTTGAAGATTCCCGCTGCCACGCGGGACGAAGAAGGCGCAGTACTATCATGCACGATCCGGAAGGACTTGCCGGCACGGTGCAGGTGCCAGGCCAGGCAGGTTCCGCCAATTCCCTGGCCAATGATTAAGTAGTCAAATTCAGCAGCATCGGAACTCATATCAGGCTTTGTTTGCATCCCTGCGCACTTTCAGCGCGATCTGCTCATCGGCCAGTCTCACCACCAGCTCCACCTGCTCGTCCAGCGTCATCATCGAATTATCGATGAATACGGCATCTTCGGCCTGGCGCAGCGGACTTTCGGACCGGTGCGTATCGATATGATCGCGCATCTGCAGGTTTTCCATGATCTGTTCCAGACCTACGAGCTCGCCTTTTTCCATCAGTTCCTGCTGCCGGCGCTGCGCACGGATGAGCGGATTGGCGGTCATAAAAATTTTGAGCTCAGCTTCGGGAAATACGACGGTACCAATATCACGTCCGTCCATCACAATGCCCCTCGACCGGCCCATACGCTGCTGCTGGGCAACCAGGGCATGTCTTACTTCGGGGATGGCGCTTACCTCACTGACTCTTTCGGAGACGTACATTTTTCGTATTTCATCCTCCACATTCATCCCATTGAGGTACGTATCATTCCGGCCCAGCTCTGCATGCCTACGAAAACTGATCTGCAGGCCCGCAAGTGTCTGTTCCACCTCTTTCGGGTTTGTAAGCGAAATATGGTTTTGTATAAAATACAGGGTGACAGCCCGGTACATGGCACCGGTGTCTATGTAAGGGTAGTTAAGCTGCTTCGCAACCAGTTTTGCGGTTGAACTTTTGCCACAACTCGAATAGCCGTCAATCGCAACAATAATCCTGGGCATCGGACAAGAAGTAATTTGATAGGACAATCTGATCCGTGCAAAAATAGAAGAAAGATGACGGCAGTATGCCTGCGGGAAGAAGTTTTTAGAAAACGCGGTATTTACAAGATGTCGTCGGATAAACCGAGAGGCGCTTACCATTTGGCTACCTGGCCGGCATTCAAGTGTCCGGCCAGGTAGCTTTAATTTATGAATCCAGTAAAAATATCACCATGCTTCTGGCCCCATGCGCCCCGATCACGAGTGATTGCTCGATGTCTGCGGTCTTGGAAGGTCCTGCAATAAAACACCCCCACCCTGTCGTATCCGTCAGCCGGAGATAGGCATCGTGCATGTTATTTACAATCGCATTGCGGCGGATCACAAATGCCAGATTCTGTGTAATAAACGGCAGTACTCTGTGCGTAAGGTATTGATCCGAAATCCAGACTGCTCCATTTTCTGCTACGCCAAAATCAGCTTCCAGAATCGCCATTTCAATTAATTCCAGCTCGTGCGGATCGGCTACCTGCAGGCTGAAATCGGCCCAGCCGGCAAGCGCAGGTACAGTACTCGCCCGGTTCACCACGTCGCCAAACATTTCGGTTGCTTTTTCAAGCAATTCTTCACCGTTTTTTACAACAACTACCTGCGTAAAAATGGCCTGCAGTGTTTCTGTAAACTTTGCCTCAGTGTCGGCATACTCGCTGTCAAAATACCAGCTTTCCGGCAGCTGTGTGGCAGCAGGCTTGTTTTGACGGATCTTTTCGAGCATCATTTCCCGTGTTCCCATTATTTCCTGCGGTTATTGACGTACCAATCCCTGAAACTTTCCTTTGGCGGCTCGGGCATTTCGCGGTTTTTGTACCAGGGGTTCAGCTGATTGTTTACCATAAATGGCATAATCCTCATCACCGACCGGCCCAGCTTACCCGACCACTGGTAAAAACGCGGCTGTGACAATACGGCTGACATAGCCTTGATACCGGCTTCCTTGGCTTTGGGTACATAGCCGCCTTTGGCAAGCACCTGTCTCCATTTATAAAGCTGATCATGGATATCAATTTTCACCGGGCACACATTGGAGCAACTGCCGCACAACGTACTGGCAAAAGGCAGGTCGGCATTCTTCGTCATGTCCAGGTTGGGTGCCAGAATGGACCCGATCGGTCCGGCTACGGCATTGTGGTAGCTGTGTCCTCCGCTGCGCCGGTACACCGGGCAGGTATTCATGCAGGCTCCGCAGCGAATGCATTTCAGTGAATTTCTGAAATCTTCGCGGCCAAGCTGGGCCGTACGCCCATTATCTACAATGATAATGTGCATTTCCTGTCCATCACGCGGCTTTTTGAAGTGGCTGTTATACGTCGTGACCGGCTGGCCCGTAGCGCTGCGCGCAAGCAGGCGCAGGAAAACACCCAGGTGCTCCTGGCGCGGGATGATTTTCTCAAAACCCATGCTCGCAATATGGATATCGGCCAGGTGTGCGCCCATATCTGCATTTCCTTCATTGGTCGCTACTACAAAACCGCCGGTATCGGCAATCGCGAAGTTCACCCCGGTGAGCGCAGCGCGGCGCGTCAGGAACTTGTCGCGAAGGTGCTGGCGGGCAGCTTCGGCCAGGTACTGCGGGTCGGTGGCACCGGCATCGGTACCAAGGTGCTCGTGGAACAGATCGCCTATATCCTTCTTTTTCAAGTGGATGGCTGGCAGCACGATGTGGCTCGGTGGCTCCTGGCGCAGCTGCACGATCCGCTCCCCAAGGTCGGTGTCAATTACCTCAATGCCATTTTGAGACAAAAATTCGTTCATGTGGCACTCTTCGGTCAGCATGGACTTGCTTTTGACCATTTTCGTAATCCTATTTCTGTTCAGCAGTCCGAGTACAATTTCGTTATGCTCGGCAGCATTATAGGCCCAATGCACATGCACGCCATTTTCCTTGGCTTTCTGCTCAAAAGACAACAGAAGCTCGTCCATATGCGACAGCACATAATCCTTGATCTGCGAAGCTGTATTACGGAGCTGCTCCCACTCGGGCAGCAGCTTGGACGACCGGTCGCGCTTCTGGCGCACAAACCAGAGGGTTTCGTCGTGCCAGTCTACATAACTTTCATCCTTGTTGAAGGCTACTGAAGCCTCCGCGTGGTCCATAGTTGTCTTAGACATGATTATCCTAACAATTTACCAGTTGGACTTTATAAAGAATCTAAATTGTACTTTTCACATTCGTGGTATTATTCGGAGTTTCGCATTTGTTTAACAAACAACTTTTTGCAAAGCCCTTTTCTGCTATTTCATTGTACTGCAAACCATTATACCTTTGAGTTACAAAGATTTTCGGTCACAGGACCGGAGTCTGAAACTAGTTTATGTTTTAACTTTTTTTAGACACAAAATTTTTACTCCTATGAAAAATATCAAATCAATTATGATCGCTGCTCTTGCGGGCATGCTGTATTCAGGTTCGGCATTTGCTGCAAATGTGCAGGACAACACCACTGCGACAGAGAAAAAAACAGTTGCAGAAAAACTGAGCATTCTGCAGATCAAGCCCATGCAATTCCGCGTATCATACAGCAATCCTGCATCCAAAACCGTGCTGGTACGTATCCTTGATACCGACAAGAATGTACTGTTTGCTGAAAACAAGCGTGTTGAGAACAATTATCTCAAATATTTCGATCTCTCCACACTGACAGACGGTACTTATACCTTCGAGATCACGGATGGAAAAGAAAGAGCTGCGCAATCATTTGACATCCTGACGACTACAAGCCGGGTTGTTTCATCGATCAACTAACATCTGTCTTCTCCGGAATTGCACCGTTAAGGCATACTGTTGACCTTCATAGCTACCGGGACTCACACGATGGGTTCCGGTATTTTCTTTACCGCACTATTGAGAATTTCGGCAATGTGCTTTACCTGGATGCCGGCGTTTTTACGTCTTAATATTCCCTGTAAATGCATCAGACAGCTCATGTCCGAGCCGGTGATCACCTCGGCATGATGGCGGATATGGTCTTCCACCCGGTCCTTCCCCATTTTCACGGAAACCGCCTCTTCACTCACGCAAAAAGTACCGCCAAATCCGCAGCACTCATCAGGCCGGTCGAGCTCGATCAGCTCCAATCCCTTTACCTTACTCAAAAGCAAAACCGGTTTTGAAAAAGGCTCGGCATTGAGCTCCGACATCTGTGACAAATGCAGCCCGCGCTGTCCGTGACAACCCTGGTGCAAGCCTACCCGGTACGGGAAGCTGGCTTCAATAAAGTCGATTTTGAGGATATCCGTGATAAACTCCACCAGCTCATATACCTTTTTACGGAATACCTTTGACTCCTCGGGCTTACCCTCCACTTTAAGATGCTCCTTCACATGCAGTACACAGCTTCCCGAAGGCGACACCACGTAATCACATGCGGAAAAGAGGTCATAAAAATGCCGGTCGCAGCCACCAGCCAGGTGCTCAAAGCCCGAATTTGCCATAGGCTGGCCGCAGCAGGTCTGGTCCAGTGGAAATAGTACCGTGCAGCCAAGCTTTTCAAGCAGTTCGAGCGTGGCAACGCCTACCTGCGGATAAAACTGGTCTACATAGCAGGGAATGAACAGGCCGATTTTTAAATTTGCATAACTCATTTTACCAAAATTCAACGGTAGCTATAATGGGATAATGATCGGATACAAACGGATGATTCCTGATCACCTTGTAATTCTTGACGCGCACTCTGCTGTTCATCAGCACAAAAATATAATCAAGCCTGTCGCCGGGAAGACCTTCGTTCCAGGTCTGAAACCAGGAGCCTTCCGCCGCATCCTGCCACTTCTTCCTGAATGAAAAGTAGGGCTGCTCATTGGGCCTTGCCCCCATATCCATCCCGATTACCACGGGCTGGATGCTGTTGACAAGCATCTGATTAATGTAAGCGGCCTGCAATGCCCGGTCTATAACCGATGCATATTCGAGCCGTGCATTGCAAAACCGGAACGTGAGCCCCCTGGCAGCAGTGATCAGCCCGCAGGAAAGTACTTTTGGATCAGCACCAGGTGTGCCCGGAAGCCGTATTACCTGTGTATTTTCAAAAGGCCACTCCGACAGTATCCCAATCCCCTGCGTCCCGTTTTCACTGGTATCCGCGACAGCGTACATGTAATGCATCCCGGTTTGAACCGCCAGCTGCCTCAGCTGAAACTGCACCTTTTTACTGTCTACCAGGCTGTCAACTGCCTGTAATGCAACCAGCTCCGGCTTGTTTTCCCTGATTACTTCCAGAATTTCCCTGAGATTGGGCTCCTCATTCCGGTTGGTTCCATGCCGGATGTTAAAGCTCATCACCTTAATCTCCACTGGTCGCCTCGGTCGGGAGGCGTATAGTGTGAGGGATAAAATAATCGTCAGGAATAAAAGGACAACTCTGCTCAAACTTCTTTCATACTGGTTTCACAATACTTTTCCGGGACTACCTGAGGGCAAAAATCTGGTCCATCAGCACCCATTTTTCTCCTGGCCTGGATACAGGCAGTGCCCGCTGGTATTTCCACATGAGCTGCTCCCACTCCTGCACTTTCGGGTTGGAAGCATCCATTTGAGCCTTGCTTTCAAAACTGAAATCGTCCACCGTTTCCATGATCATAAACAACCTGTTGCCTACCCTGAAAATCTCCATCTGGGTTACACCGGCATCCAGGATGCTCTTCTCGATTTCGGGCCGGATCTGCTTGTGGTAAGACTCGTACTCAGCGATCATCACAGGATCATCCACCAGATCTACGGCCATGCAATATCTTTTCATCAGTACATATCCAGATTGTAAAACTCCACCGCATTTCCACCCATTACCTGCTTCATCTCTGCATCGGAAAACATGCTCAGATAATCCGTTAAAATGCCTTTTGCTCCTTCATATTCAGCAGCCACAAGACATACCGGCCAGTCGGAGCCAAACATCAGCCTGTCCGTCCCGAAAGCCTCTACAGCCACATCCAGGTACGGTCTGAAATCGGCCTTTTCCCATTCATTCCAATGTGCTTCGGTCACCATGCCGGACAGTTTACAATATACATTGGGCAGTTCGGCCAGCTCCCTGATCCCGCCAGCCCATTGCGTAATATCCCCATTTTTGATATCGGGTTTGGCAAGATGGTCCAGGACAAACCGCACATTCGGCAGCCTGGCAGCAAACTGCGCAGCTTCGGCAAGCTGGTGCTGGTATATCAGGATATCATAAGTAAAATCAAATGCAACCAACTGTCCCACACCCCGCATGAACTCGGACTGTAAAAGAAATCCGGCCGGCTCAGCCTGTACCACATGCCGGAAACCTTTCAGCTTTTCAAACTGCGAGTATCTTTCAAGCCTCTCGTACAAACCCTCTGACCGAAGATCAATCCAGCCTACGACGCCCTTGATGAAATCATTGGCCTCGGCACATTGCAACAAAAATTCAGTTTCCGAATCGGACTGTCCTGCCTGCACTGCCACGCAGCCACTCACATGATTGGCATCGAGTACAGGCTTTAAATCCGCAGGCAAAAAGTTGCGCCGGATAACCTGCATATCAGGTGTAATCCATGCATCCCGCTCTTCGTCGTAAACCCAGAAATGTTGGTGGCTGTCAATGGTCATGGGGAAATTGGGGGTATGGGGTGGATTGGGGTTGTTAGGTGTGGTCAGGTGTGGTCAGGGGCTGTCAGGGGTTGTCAAGTATTGTCAGGGGTTGTCAGGTGTTGTCTTTGATCATTGGTTTTTTAGCTCATGATTTTGGTGTTAAAGCGCTTTAAATAGGCGGCTTTGCAGTGCTCAAAAGAACTTTGGCTTATCAAAGTTCCCGAACGCTACACCGAGATTGTAAAGCTGATACACTTTACTAAAATAAGTGACCATACCTGACCATACCTGACCATACTTGACCACATCTGACCATCCCTGACCAACCCTGACTACCCCAAGCTCCTCCACGCCACTGCCTCCTGCCGCTGCTCGCCCAGCTTTTCAATGCCCAGCTCTACGATGTCACCGGGTTTGAGGTAAACATTGGGCTTCATGCCGAGGCCTACGCCTGCGGGGGTACCCGTGGTAATTACATCGCCTGGCAGCAGGGACATAAACTGGCTCAGATAGCTGATCAGAAAGGGTACCTGAAAAATCATGTCGGATGTATTACTGTCCTGGATCTTTTTTCCATTCAGTGACAGCCAGAGGTCAAGACTATTGGCGTTTCCAACCTCGTCGGAGGTAACCAGGTAAGGTCCCAGCGGCGCAAACGTATCATTGCTTTTGCCTTTTACCCACTGTCCGCCACGCTCCATCTGGAATGCACGCTCGGAGTAATCATTATGCACGGCGTACCCGGCTACATAATCCAACGCATCCGCTTCGTCCACGTAGCTGGCCCGTTTGCCGATGATCACGGCAAGCTCCACTTCCCAGTCGGTTTTTTCGGAGTTGCGCGGGATAATTACCTGATCATTGGGGCCGCAAAGTGCGGAAGTAGATTTAAAAAATACGATGGGCTCTTTGGGAAGTTCGGTTGCACCTGACTCGTAGGCATGTTTGGCATAGTTCATTCCGATGCACACGATCTTGGAAGGACGTGCAATGCAGGATCCAAACCGAAATCCATCGGCTACTTCCGGCGCCTCTGCAGCATGGGTTTCCAGCCAGGCACCAAGTCTTGCAATACCGTCAGTAGCAAAGAACTTTTCGTTGAAATCTTCTCCAAAAGCAGATACATCTATTTTTCTGCCATCTTCGAGCACTACGCCCGGTTTTTCCTGCTCAAAAGCACCAAATCGAAAGAGTTTCATAAGCTGGTCTCGGCTTTCAGCACGTAGCTTCCGGCCTTTTTGGGATATAAGATTTTATAATAAAAGGGAAAGTACTGCTGTAAGCTGGGTTTATTTCGGCGGTCGGCAGTCAGCTTTCGGCTATTTGTAAATATCAAACTAAGGCTGATAGCCGATCGCCGATAGCCGACAGCCCATCAATTATTCAACTTCTCAAACCCGCCGTCAATCAGATAGTCGCAGCCGGTAATAAAGCCTGCTTCGTCCGAACAAAGGTAGAGGGCCATAGCACCGATCTCTTCGGGCTTTGCCATTCTGCCAATGGGCTGGGTTTTTGATAATTTTTCAAACATTTCGGCTTCCTTACCCGGGTAATTCTTTGCAATAAACCCATCTACAAACGGCGTATGTACCCGCGCCGGGGAAATGCTGTTGCAGCGGATATTGTCTGCCAGGTAATCCCTGGCTACTGATAAGGTCATGGAATAAACAGCCCCCTTGGCCGTAGAATAGGCGAACCGGTCCGGGATACCTACTGTAGCTGCAATAGAGGCCATGTTCAGGATCACCCCTCCCCCATTGCTTTTCAGATGCGGGATCGTTGCGAGCAGACAGTTATAAACCCCTTTTACATTCACACTCATAATGCGGTCAAAATCGATCTCGCTGGTAGTGTCTGCTTTACCCACATGCGCAATCCCTGCATTGTTGACCAGGATATGGATGGGCCCCGCAGTCGCAATCGCATTGACCACGTTGATCACGTCGGCCTGCTTGGAAATATCCACAGCGTGGGCTTCGGCCTGGCCGCCATCGGCCACAATACCATCGGCTACCTGCCGAGCCAGATCAATATTGAGTTCCAGAATATGTACGAATGCGCCCTGTTTGGCGAAAGTTTGGGAAATAGCCAGGCCAATCCCACTTGCTCCGCCCGTTACGAGCGCCGTTTTACCACTTAAATCAAACATGCTTTACCAGTTATATTGACGAGAAAAGTTGCTGGTCTTTGCTCTTTACTCTTACAAAGACACACCGCGTTTCCACGGGATAAAATCATCCTGCCCGAGCTGCTGCGCTTTGGTCAGCTCTCCACTGGCCACTTTAATAACGTATTCCAGCAGATTATCAGCGTTTTGTTCCAGGGTCTGCGTACCATCCACCACAGGTCCGCAATCAAAATCGATCACGTCGGGCATGCGGGCAGCAAGGGTTGAATTCGTTGCTACTTTGGCTACCGGGCAGATCGGGTTGCCGGTAGGCGTTCCCAGGCCGGTAGTAAAAAGGATGATATTGGCACCTGCGGCGGTTTGCCCGGTGGTAGCTTCTACATCATTACCCGGCGTACAAACCAGGTGCAGGCCCGACTCGGAAGCTCTTTCGGTATAGTTCAGCACATCGGAGATGTACGCGTTCCCGCCTTTTTTGGCAGCACCCGCAGATTTGATCGCATCCGTGATCAAACCATCCTTGATATTTCCCGGCGACGGGTTGAATGCAAATGCAGAACCCACGGCCTCGGCTTTGCCAGCATAATCACGCATCAGCTTTTCAAACTTTGCAGCTTTTTCTTCCGTCACACAGCGGTTGAGCAACTCCTGCTCTACCCCGTTCAGTTCAGGAAACTCAGCCAGAAGGGTCTGTCCACCCAGTCCTACGACGATATCGGACAAATGCCCGAGCACAGGGTTGGCCGAAATACCCGAAAAACCATCCGAGCCGCCGCATTTTAATCCTACGGACAATTTGGACAAAGGCGCATCCGACCTTTCGAACTCATTGATCTTGGTCAGGCCCAGGAAAGTTTCCTTGATGGCACCTGACATCAGCGAGTACTCGGTGCCTTTCTGGTGTTCAAATGCATAAAAAGGCTTATTAAAATGCGCATCACGTTTACGGATTTCATCTTCCAGTGTTTTCAGCTCGGAGTTCTGGCAGCCGAGACTCAATACGGTGATGCCTGCCACATTGGGATGTACCGCATAGGAAGCAAAAAGTGAGCACAGTGTATTGGCATCCAGCCGGGTACCTCCGCAGCCGCCTTCATGAGTCAGGAATTTAACACCATCCACATGCGCAAAAGGACGCTCAACTGTCTTGCGTACGGGTGGTCTTTCGGTAAATGCCTCCATACTTTTCAGGGTACGCAGGTCACCGGACTTATATAAATGCAGAAAGTCACGCACGTGCTCCCGGTAAATGTCTGTCTGGGCATAGCCGAGCTCCCGCTCAAAGGCATCTTTCATGATCAGTACATTCCGGTTTTCACAGAAAACAAGCGGAACGACCAGCCAGTAATTATAGGTCCCTACGCGGCCGTCTTCGCGGTGGTAACCTTTGAATGTACGGTGCTGCCATTTACTTACGTTAGGCTGCACATACGAATAGGGCTGGCGCCTCGAAGTACTGTAATCGTGCGCGTCGTGTTTGAGATTGAAAGTTGTTATTGGCTCACCCTTTTTGATCAGCTGCGTGGCGCGGCCTACGAGTACGCCGTACATGATCACTGCGCCGCCGGGCGCAATGTCCTCAGTAACAAACTTGTGCTTGGCCGAAACGCCGTATTGCAGCGTATACGGCTGCCCTTCCCATTGCACGGCGGAACCGGGAGCAAGGTCACGGAGCGCAACGATCACATTGTCGGAAGGATGGATTTTTAAGATTTGAGACGCCATAGTATGAATGTACCGCATAAATGCGGGATTGGAATTGATCAACAAATGAACATAAATATTTAAACGCAATACTTTTGAATAATGGCAAGTTTTTCAACTATTTTGGCATACATCCTCTATATCAGAGGTAAATTGAACCATAATTTATGAAACCGCAGCTGCTCAGGGTACCCAAAGGTTTGCAAAAATCTTTCAGCATCCGCCGGGATGTGGCGCTGTACTTCTATAACCGCTGGCACTATCACCCTGAGCTCGAACTAATCCATATTGAGCAGGGATCGGGCACGCAGTTCGTCGGGGACGATATCCGGGGTTTTCAGAGCGGCGACCTGCTGCTCATCGGACCCAACCTGCCGCATTACTGGCGCTGCGATGAAAAGTACTTCCAGAGTGGCAGCAACCTGTATGCACAGGCGACCGTGGTGCATTTTTCGGAGGATATTTTTGGTAAAACATTCCTGAACCTGCCTGAAAACAAGGCGATCAGTGACCTGCTGTACAAGGCCCGCTGGGGATTGAAAATAGCAGGAAAAGATACGGACAATGTGAAGGCCCTCCTGCAAAGCCTCCTCGACCAGCAAAGTGGTAATGCAATGATCTCATTGCTGACCACACTGGAAGCGCTTGCTCAGTGCATGGAAGTACAGCAACTTTCAAATACTGATTACCAGCAGGAGTACGACCAGTTTGACACCGACCGCATCAATCAGATTTACCAGTACTCCATTCATAATTTTCAAAAGAAAATTTCCATTGAAGAAATTTCGGAAGTGGCGAACATCAGCCCGCATTCCTTTTGCAGGTACTTCAAAAGCCGCAGCCGAAAGACCTACTCACAATTTTTACTGGAACTCCGGGTAGGTCATGCATGCAGGCTGCTGGCCGAATCGAGGATGCCGGTGGGGCAGATTTGCTACGAAAGCGGATTTAACAATTTCGCGAATTTCAACAAATATTTTAAGCAGCATACAGGACAGAGCCCCCTGCAATATCAAAAACAATTTCGTAATATGCCGCTTTAAGTAGTACAGAAAACCGTTTTCAAGCGTATGAGAGCCAATATCATCGACCTTTTTGCCAGACAAATCCACGAAGCCACCCTCACCTGGACAAACGGAAAGATCGACCATGTTGAAGTTCACGGCCCTGAAAACACCGAGCTTCAGTACATTCTTCCCGGATTTGTCGATGCGCATGTGCACATTGAAAGTGCCATGCTCACGCCTGCACAGTTTGCCCGGCTGGCGGTTGTACACGGCACGGTGGCTACCGTATCCGATCCGCACGAAATTGCCAATGTACTGGGTGTGGAAGGCGTGAAGTATATGGTGGAAGATGGTAAGAGGGTACCGTTCAAATTCTGCTTCGGGGCACCCTCCTGCGTACCTGCCACTACTTTCGAAACTGCCGGAGCGGTAATCGGACCGGAAGAAGTGGGCGAGCTGCTCGCAAGCGATGATATCGGCTACCTGGCCGAGGTCATGAACTTTCCGGGCGTACTGCAGGGTGAACCTGACCTGATGGCTAAAATTGAGTTTGCCAAACAAAATAATAAGGTCATTGACGGTCACGCGCCGGGATTGATGGGGGATGCTGCGCGGCAATATGCCTCTCACGGCATCAGTACCGATCACGAATGCTTTACCTATGAAGAGGGTTTTGAAAAAGTAGAACTGGGCGTTAAAATCCTGATCCGCGAGGGAAGTGCTGCCCGCAACTTCGATGCCCTAATTCCGCTGCTGTCCCAGTTTCCGGACGAAATTATGTTTTGCTCGGACGACAAGCATCCCGACAACCTGGTGGAAGGACATATCAACCTGCTCGTGAAGCGGGCACTGGCACATGGGTGCTCCCTGTGGGATGTGCTCAGGGCTGCGTGCGTGAACCCGGTGCTGCATTACAGCCTGCCGGTAGGACTGCTTTGTGTCAATGACCCGGCCGATTTTATTGTGATTGACAATCCTCAGGACTTCAATATCCTGCAAACCTACCTGAGCGGCGAACTGGTAGCCGACCAGGGCGCCACACTCCTGCCCGACTTGCGGAGTGATCATGTCAACCGGTTTGATTGTGAGCCGGTAACTGCGGAGCAGCTTGCCTGCAAGCTTCCGGAAGACGCTGAAAATGTGAAAATACGAGTTATCGAAGCGCTGGAAGGTCAGCTGGTGACTAACGAACTGACGTACATGTCTAAAACCAAAGACGGGCTGATTGTAGCAGATCCAGACGCGGACGTACTGAAAGTGGCAGTCGTAAACCGCTACTTTTCAGCAGAACCAGCGGTTGGATTTATCAAGAATTTCGGACTTAAAAAAGGAGCAATTGCTTCCTCCGTCGCCCATGATTCACACAATATCATCTGTGTGGGCTGTGATGATGAAAGTATGACCGCAGCCATTAACCTGATCATTGAAGCGAAGGGAGGCGTTTCGGCAGCAGGCAACGGAGAGACCCAGCTGCTGCCCCTGCCCATTGCAGGGCTGATGAGCGATGTGGACGGCTATGAGGTTGCACAATGTTATACTGCTATTGATTTGTTTGCAAAAGAGGTACTCGGGGCCACACTGCAATCGCCGTATATGACGCTATCGTTCATGGCATTACTGGTGATTCCGGCTTTGAAATTGAGTGATAAAGGGCTTTTTGATGTAAAAACTTTCCGGCATATACCCGTAAGTGTCGAATAGGTTACAAATTTTCAGGAGAATTGGACACTGAACTTTTCTAATATCATTTTATCCTGAAAATATTTTTTTAATACGTTTTTTTATAAATATATTTACAAGTGTAACAATGACCCTTATTCAAATTCCTAACCTTAATCAATTCCTAAACAAACAATGGCTCACCTACGCTACAAGCAAGAAGAAGAACTCTGCTTCTGGGACCAGTTCAGAAAAGGCGATGAAAATGCTTATGCATGCCTGTACCGCTCTTACGTTCACATTCTTTACCAGTATTGCTCTCAGTTTACCATTGACAAACCTTTAATTAAAGACTGCATTCACGACCTTTTCGTGGAACTCTGGAGAAACCGAATGACGCTGGGTGACACCACTTCCGTTCGGTTTTATCTTATGGCGTCGATCAAAAGAAAACTGGTCCGCCACCTGAACGCTCAGCAAAAGCATACGAGCAATGAAGATATCCCGGTAGAGTACTGGCATATCAACACGCCGTCGCATGAAAATCAGCTGATCGCCGATGAAGAATTTGAATCGACCAACCAGCACCTGAACGTAGCAATCAACGGTCTGCCACGCCGCCAGCGGGAAGCGATTTTCCTAAAGTTTTACATGAACCTGAACAATCATGAGATCGCCGACCTGATGAAGATCAACATCCAGTCTGTGTATAACCTTGTGTTCGGAGCATTGGGGAATCTGAAAAAACAAATGACCCTGGAAAGACTTACATTCTAGGTATTTTACAAGAATACATTCAAAAGCGTGGCGAACTATGCCACGCTTTTTTTGTTATGTAATGCACCCGAAATTAAATTTACCCGCATGAACATTGCAACTGCTCCACTGGCCGAACGCCTGAGACCCCGTACACTGGACGACTTTGTAGGGCAGGAGAAACTGCTGGGCCCCAATGGTCCGCTGCGCCGGGCTATTATGCAGAATACGATCCCTTCCATGATTTTCTGGGGACCGCCGGGAGTGGGTAAAACCACCCTCGCCCTGCTCATCGCCGAAACCACCAAAAGGCAGTTCTATAATCTGAGTGCCATCAGTTCGGGTGTGAAGGACTTACGGGAAGTGCTTTCGCGGCCTACCGGGCTCTTTCCGGCGATCCTGTTTATTGATGAAATTCACCGGTACAATAAAAGCCAGCAGGATGCCCTGCTGGGCGCAGTAGAAAAAGGCCAGGTAACCCTGATCGGCGCCACCACCGAGAATCCCTCCTTTGAAGTAAACTCCGCCTTGCTCTCACGATGCCAGGTGTATATCCTGGAAGCTTTCGGAGAAAAAGACCTGCGGGAGCTTGTGGACCGCGCCTTGAAAAAAGACAATTGGTTGAAGGAGAAAAAAATTGACTTCAAATCCTATGATGCATTGTTCCGGCTGTCGGGTGGGGATGGCCGCAAGCTCCTCAACCTGCTCGAACTGATCGTGCTCGGAAAGGGTGAAGCTTCCGAGATTGAAATTACAGACGAGTGGGTGACACAGGTTGCGCAGCAAAATATAGCGCGGTACGATAAGTCGGGTGAGCAGCATTACGATATCATCTCTGCATTTATCAAGTCGCTGCGGGGCAGTGACCCCAATGGAGCCGTATACTGGATGGCGCGTATGATTGTGGCCGGGGAAGATCCTGCGTTTATTGCCCGGCGTATGCTCATTATGGCGTCCGAAGACATCGGGAATGCAAACCCGACTGCCGTGATTATGGCCAATGCATGCATGCAGGCTGTCAATGTGATCGGCTATCCCGAGTGCCGGATCATTCTTTCACAGGTGGCTATTTACCTGGCAACGTCCCCCAAGAGCAATGCGAGTTACCTGGCTATCGGTGAGGCGATGGAAGCTGCCCAGCGTACGGCTCATCTGCCGGTACCGCTGCATTTACGCAATGCTCCCAGCAAGCTCATGAAGGAAATCGGGTACGGAAAGGATTACAAGTACGCGCACGACTTTGACGGAAATTTTGCGAAGCAAAACTTTTTGCCGGACGAAATCAAGGGAACAAAGTTTTTTGAACCGGGCCACAATGCCCGGGAGGAAGAGTTGAAAAAGAAGCTGCAACACTGGTGGGGCGACTGGTATAATTACTGACGCCGGGACTTTCTGGACTTTGGGTCCAACTTAGAAAAAGACAAGTCAGTTGGTGCATCTTCCGTAGACTGCTCCGTCCACTCAGCTGCCAGCGCCTTCCCGAGCTTTTCTAAATTTTCATCGGTTTCTTTTTCATTTACATAATCTTGTAACCGCTCTTCCAATGGTCGGGGATCCGCTTTACCTTCGGGAATACCGGGATTTTTGCGAGCGTCGTCTTTGTTATCCATAGGTTACAAATTGTTGAGTATAGTGTTGATAATAAAAAGAATTAAAGCCTTAAAACTTCTGTAAATATGCAGATCACAAATTATTAATCCGGCTTTTATTCCATTTATTTCCTGAAATAAAAAGCAATGATATTAACCGAAATGCATGTTAATTTAACATGCATTTTTTTGAATATACTTAACGATTACATTTTACGTTTTAAGGAACTGCATTTTTGAAAACCGCACCTTTGGAGTAATCAAAGTACCCGCTTTTTGACAATGGTTCAGTGTGCCGGACATGCTGAAACTTTTCTGAAAAAGAAGGAGAAAACAATCACCAGTGCACCAGGAAAGGGGTATGGTAAAATTCCTCGGGACTGGAAAAAGCAAAGAGCCACCAGCGAGAAGGTGATGTGCAGGTAGAAAATAGTAGCTGTGTTCGGGTAAGAGTACCACAGATGCCAGAGCATTACCTATCGCAATATTGTAGTACTCTTTGATTTGTTTAAAAGACTATTGGCATGTTTAAAAATGAATTAAAAAGCCCCTAAAAAATATTATTTCTTAGATAAAACGCAATGTTTTAAATCAAGAAATGATTAAATTTGTGTTGAGAATCAGTGAAATGGTTCTCAATAACGTTGAGTAAAATCGGACATCCCAGATGCTTTGTATCCGGGATGTTTTTTATTTATACCCCTGAAAAAGAAAAACCGGAGTTGCTCATCGCAATCCGGTTCCCCAGTCCTTGTCAGACTGGAATTATACTATTCAAACATCAGTGCAACTGCATGTTCCGCATGCGGGCTGCATTTCGTTTCAAAAAGAGGCGATCAGAAACCGACATCCGGCTCTTGTCCGGATCCCGCCGGAGCTGGGCAACCAGCCAGAGACCCCAGACAGCCGCACTTACCAGCACCAGCATAAAGATGTATGGCGCGATCACATAGAAGTTCTGAACTAGTTGTGTCATGATTTAAACAGTCAGGTTTATCAATATACCCTGACCGATAAATAATCATTCCACCCGACCCTACCGGATCATGCAACCGTGCGGAAAAGTCACTTTAAGCCCTTAAAAAGCATGAGCATACCCGGGAAATTGTGGAAGTATGTGTTCCTGAACTGTGGATTATGGGCAATACTTTACCTAAGTACCTTACAACGTGGCATTTACCACTTTCACATCGCAGCCTACCACTACATTGTTGACATACCCCACGCTGATACCTGAAATTTTGGTTGACTTTTTGGGAGGAAGCGGCGTCCTGATCGTGACGATTTTGGAAGTAACTACCGACTGTGTATTGGACAGGTATTTGAACTCGATTTCGGTTTCCTTGATCGTCAGGTTTGTTGAATTCTCCAGAGTAAGGCTGTGGATAGCGATTCCACCCACGGTATGCCACTCATTCTCCATGATCCTGATTTCACGAAGCAGGCGCTCCTTGCCGGATGTAACCAGCAGCAGAGAGTCCGAAGAGCCGATCTCCTCGGTACGCGTGACCACCACGGGTTTCTCTTTCAGCAAGAAATCAAATTGCTTGTAATAATATAGGACATAAATGAAGCCGGCAACCGGGACAAGTGCACTGATCCATTTAAGTAGTGGGATAAGGAATTTTTTGAAGTTGAATCTTTTACCTCGTTTTCCTGCCATAGAAGTAGAATTAACGTTTTTTCGCCGGGTTACCCGTGGTTGAGTTATTCATTTGTTGCGACCTTGTCAGGGTAAGCCGCAGAGCCGCTTCCTGCAAATATACAGAACAGCATCGCAAGTTTAATGGAACCGAATATAATATGGGAAGCAACAATTTGTCATACAACTGGCTACAAACTTTTGCCTTTGTAACATTACTGCGACAGAAAAAAGCCGCCGGCATCATTGCCGGCGGCTTCGTGTATTTAGCGCTTGTACAGGAATATGGGCAACTTACTGTTTTACAAACTTGTAAGTACTTATTGCTCCTTCTTTGCGGATCACCTGCACCAAGTATATGCCGGCCGTCAGGTCCTGCGTCCGAATTCCATCAGCAGGAACTTGCCGGGCTGAGAATACTTCCTTACCCGTGGTACTCACAATACGAACCATGCTTACATTACTCCAGTCGCTGATGTTCAGCCTCAGGTTTTCAGACCGGGTAATTGGGTTCGGGTATAATGGAGCCTGCTCGCTGGCATCGAAGTAAACATGCTCGATGTGGCTGTAAGCATAACTTCCGTCGGTATCCACCATTTTGAGGCGGTAGTAATTGTTGCCGCTAAGTGGTCTGAGGTCGGAAAGAGAATAGTTCCTGACCGTCTTGCTGGTACCGCCCGCACTTTTACTGCCGACTCTGGTCCATACCTTACCGTTTTCGCTTCTTTCAAGATCAAAATAGTCGCTGCGTATTTCCTCGGAAGTTGACCAGCTTGCCAGTGTTGCCGGGCCCTCCTGGGTGGCCGTAAAGCTTACAAGACGCACCGGCAGCGCACTCTCAATGCCAATATTATACAGGCGCTGACCAATTAACTGGTTATCGGCGTCGCGTACCTCCACCATAAAGGTGTAAGTACCGGCCGGCCCCGTAGGCACGCCTGTGATCACTCCGGTTGCCGGGTTCATGGTAAGTCCTGGTGGCAGGCGGTTGTAATCGGTACCTGCTACTGCGCTGTAAACAGCTCCTGTTCCCGAATAAGAGGCCACCGATATGGGTGACTGACCATTGTAAACGGATGCAATGTAGGCCCTGTTTGGTATTGGATTAAATGCGAGTACAGGTGTGCTGCAGCCGGGAGCAAATGGTTTTACAAATGCACTGTATACCTGAATTTGATTGAGCACGGAGGCCAGCGAGCCCAGGGTAAGGCGTACTTCATCAAAGGGAAGCGTAGGCGTAAAACTTACATAGTATACTCCTGCACCCGCATTGATGATCGGGATAACGACCTGCAGGTTCAGCAGCGAAGAGCCTGAAGCCTGCTGCTGTAAAGCTCCGTTCAGATAAGTGGACAATGTGATGGATCCAAAAAGATCGGCCTGAATCAGATTCTGTAGATCCCGGATGGCGAAGCCCACAGTTGAGCCGCCCAGGTAATCGACAATCCCGTTTTTAACCGATACAGACCCGGTATTAAGTACACCCGCCGCCACTGCAATGCGCGCAAAATCCGTAGGGTCAGCCGTAACCACATTACCTGCATTTTGTACTGCGCACAATGCACATACAGCTCCCTGCAAACCTGTTCTCGAACTTTCAACCACGACGGGCTGATTGGGAGATACAAGCGTGCGGATCGTGCCGCATGTGATCGGATTGAGGTTACAGAGCGGCTGAATAACTGTATTGTATATCTGGATCGTACCCAGGTTTGCAGCAATGGTATTAGCGAATTCAATGTGGACTTCGTCAAAAGGATTTTCGGAAACTACACCCACAATCTGCCTGTTGGAACCTGACAACAGGCTTGCTCCAACCAGCAGGCCCGTGCCCGTATAGCCCGGACTGACGGATGCAGGCGTTTCAACGCCATCCAGGTACAGCCTGATCCGCAGCCCACCCAGGGCATTTACATTTAGCAGGCTCGCGGTTTGAATGTCAAATCCGGCATAGTATCCCGCAGGATAGTTGGTAATGGCATTTTTCACGGCAAATTCTCCGTTGCTTCCTACCGACGCGCCCAGTACCAAAGTGGCAAAGTCGCTGGACAAAGTCCCGTCAACCACGGCCTGGGTATTGCTGATGGTACAGGCACCGCATACGAGCGCATCCACGCCGGTATGTTCCGCATTGACAAACACCGAATTGGCGGGTACCGTAAGATTGGCCGGTACGTTACATTCCAGCACGGCATCGTTACAGAAACTCTGGATGACAGGTCCGTAAACCAGTGTTGGTCCTAATGCTACCCCTACGAGCTGCTGCACACTGATCTGTACTTCATCAAAAGGCTGGGTTGCCAGGAAGCCAACCGTCTGCCGGTCACCCTGTACAAGGCCTACGTTCACAAGCCCCGATCCACCCAGCTTCGCCTCGCGCAGGATTCCATTTTCATAGGTGCGGATCGAGATGCTGGACAGCAGATCAAGCCCCAGCAAGCCGGTATTTGAAATATCAAAACCTGCAAATGTACCGGCCGGATAGCTTGCAAGCTCTTTCCTGACCGACAAGGAACCGATTGCTCCCACCGTACCCGTAACATTAAGGGTAGCTGCATTGGTCAGGTCGGCATCTATGGCGTTGCTCTGATTCTGGATACTGCAACCTACACAGGCAGCACCGGACAGCCCACTGTTGATCACGCTCAATGCCAGCGGATAGGCTGTAGAAGTGATGCGCGTGGGTGTGTTGCAAGCCAGAGTACTTCCTTCACAGAAGTTTTGAAAGACAGCATTATAGATCCGGGTCTCTCCCACGCCTACATTGGTGCCGGCAAATACGATACGGATTTCATTGAATTGCGCATCCGAGGTAAACCCAACGGTATTCCTGCTGGATGCAGCCAGCAGATCCCCGCCCAGCAGCAAGCCCGCTCCTGATTCCGAGTCGACCACGACACCATTCAGGCGTGCCTGGATGGTAATGCTGCCCAGCAGGTCGAGGCCCAGCAAACTTTCCCTGCTGATCTCAAAGCCTGCATAGGTTCCGGCGGGATAGGTTTTTACGTTATCCCTGACCTGAAACCACTTTTCACCCAGGGAAGTCAGGAGCTGCACCACCCGCGTGTAGTCCGTTGTACCGGGAGTAAGCGTGGACACTTCGTCCACAACCCCTCCGGTTACCAGCAATTGTACCAGGTTACCGCCGCTGCTGGTGGTAGTAAGGCTGCTGTTGAAGAGATCAAGTCTCGTGGCTGTGTTACAATTGTAGGTGCTTACCGGGCAGTACTTGACCTGAAATGCATTGTAGACCGCCACAGTCTGGCTCATGCTGCAATCAAGAAGCGGGGTATTCAGCGAAAGTACAAGCCTTATTTGTGTAAAAGTGCCTGTACCGGAAGTAACGAAGCCTACCTGATACCGGCCGCCTCCCACGTTGGAAATAATAGGAGAAGATGTCGCGGACACCTCTGTTCCATCCGCAGTCAATGCAACGATCCTGACAGATGTGAAGGCACTCAGGTCCGTGGAAGTGATAAACCCCACATAATTTCCAAGATTATATGCATTATTTCCCTGATTAACAGTAAGCGTGGCCTGCGCTGTATTGGCTATGGTACAAAGACCTGTTTTGTTGGCTGTCAGGGTAATTACAGCACTGTTGCTGAGATCGGCATCGGTGAGGTTTGTCGTGCCATTAATGGAACTGTTGGTAGTGGCGGCACCGCTGGGAGAAATGCTGCTTGTGGCAGTTAATCCCGGGAATGTCGCACTTGTCCACTCCATATCATCATTACAGGCGAGTGAAGTTTGCTGGGCCGAAAGGCGCAGACTGACTAAAATTCCGATTACGAGGAGTACGGACCGGAACCTGCGGTAAGACGGTCCGTACGCAGCAGGAACATAACTGATTGGGTACGTCTGCGGATTTTTCCTAAAATAGCGGATAGCACGCAGCGCATTCTGAAATAGAGCGGCTCTTTTCATAAATGAATAATTAAATAGGGAATACTGTTTACTTGACGGTTCCGGACGCGCATTTTCCATGAAAAAGGCAAAGCAATCCTGCTCAGGCACAATTTTCATGCATAACCTGCGTCATTAATCAAAATGGTTTAGATGCCGGTACGGCCTATCAAGGCCTTTTTTGCCGGCCATAGAAATTCCGAACAGTGCTACGAACCAATATATACGTCGTAGTCCTCGTTGCTCAGTTTCTTTGTATTGTGGGGTAGATAAAGATGGGTGTTATGAAGTGCGATTTGCAACAGCCCATTTGATAGTAATTGGCAAAGGGTGTAAATGTTTAAATGCGGTTCATGGTTTGGTTTGATGAATTTCAAAGTCAATTTATATGACGTCCAGGCACCACATTGAACAAGTGGTACTCATATTGTCAACTAATTGCAAATCTATTTATAAATAAATAAAATGAAACCCGCCAATTAGTACTAGAACGGTACCCACCAATTTTAGGGGTGGTGGTATCTTTTCTGGATATTTTTACTTTTTTGTCTACGACAAAACCGACCGTTTAATAAGTCAGCCGATGTTATCACGGCGTTAAGCGGTCTTTTTCTGTAATTAGTAAGTAGCGGGGAATAATTGTTTTGCTGTTTTTCCTGTAAATGGCAGAATGTTCAAGTTTCCGACTTTGAAGGCTAAATAGCCGCCAATTAGAGTTTGATTAAATCTATACTGAGGATAGCCCAAAGGTATTTATATGAATATAGTTCTTCTGGACGAACACCTGTTATTGACTGAGGCGCTGCAGATTTTACTATTACGCATGCCCGAGGTTGCCGAAGTCAGGATTTACAATGATGGCAAGGACCTGCTTGCCAATACCATCAGCAACCCGCCTGACGTGCTCATCATGGACCTAATGCTGAATGGAATGACCGGGCTCGAAATGCTTGATGTATGCAGAACCACCCTTCCGAAAGAGATGAAGATCATCATCCTTTCTACTATCAGTGATGCACAAACGGTACGTTATACGATCAGAAAAGGAGCAAACAGTTTTCTTTCGAAATCTACCCCGCTGGATGAGTTGCAGGATGCCATAAGGCAGGTTTTTGCCGGGAGGCAATACATTGGGAAAAGCATTCGCGATAACCTTGCGAACAGTGTTTTTACGGACGAGCAGATTATCCTGCATCTGTCGCCAAGAGAAAAGGAGGTCCTGCAGAAGGTATGCAGCGGCAGGACCATTAAAGAGATTGCGTATGAGCTGAAGCTGAGTGCACACACGGTGCAGTACTATCACCGGAGTGTGATGCACAAGCTGAAAGTCAAGCGTACCACCGACCTAATTGTGCAGGCCATGAAGCACGGACTTTACGTGCCTGACGGCAAATAGTCCGCCTGTTCCTAGTTATTAGGCTTCGATTTCTTCTTTTTTGACTTTTCAGTTGATTGTGTCTGCTGCGACTCGCCGGCAGTTTGCGAACTGCGTTCACCATTTACTTTCGCTGCGCTGGAATCTGTTTCCGGAACTGCGGTTCCTACGGTACCAGTAGCCTGAGGCCAGGCCGAAGTTCCCTGGGCGCTATTTCCCTGTGACTGTGAATCACTGGATTTGTTACTTTCAGATGTAGTCGTGCCACTTTCAGCCGGACTCATCCGGGTACTTCCGGCTGTTCCGGTAGCTTGTGGCCAGGCAGATGTACCTCCCGCACTGTTGCCCTGGGTTTGAGTGGAGTCGCGCACAGTTTTCTGTGAATTAGTGTTGGAACTGGAATTTGAATTGGAATTGGTTTGTGCACAGGCAATACCTGCTGAAAGCAAGGTGAGTGCGGCTGCCTGAAGAATCATCTTTTTCATGACGGGATTGATTTAAAGTGTTGATGATGAATAAACATTGCCACCACAACAATTATCATTCCAAAAGGGCCAAGCAGCTGAATACCTGCTCCAAATCAATTTACGTATAACAAGCTGCGTGCCTCGGTCACATCCGAGCGCGTTTTCTGATTAATAAATGCCGGTTTCAGTCTGGTAATGCGATAGTAGGGTTTTTCTGCTACCGTACTGGCTTTCAGGCCTGAATGCAGCAGGCTGTCTGCTATTGTTTTGCTGGTAAAGAGGTAGCAGGGTTTATTGGCAAGAAATTCGCCCAAAGCCTGCTGGTTGCGGACAACCTGTACATCCTGTGGTGCGTAAAACTCAAAAGAATAGGATAATACGCCATAAATCGCGGCAGGCACAGCCTGATGCGACTGCGGAATATCTACCGCAGCCTGCCGGCCAGCCTGGTACTGCAGCAGAAACGGATAAAAGAAGAAGAAGAGAAATACGTACATCACTGCCGCCACTGCATATCCTTTGATGAGGAAAGATTCGAGCATACTGCGGCCGCGCAGGAACAAACCCGCGACGATCAGCACCAGGGTAATAATGCCTGCCTGAATTTTGCTGTCAATACCGGTTCTAAAAAGAAGCCACCCAATAGCCACACCGGTCGCCAGCAGCGTAATAACCTGAATAATGGTCAGTGCTTTAAGCACCTTCGCACTTGCACCGGATTGCAGGAAAAATGCGCTGATGATCGCAAAGTAGGGAAACAGGATCACAATATAATGCGGAAGCTGAAAGCCCGAAAACGAAAACAGGGCAAAGGTAATCAGTGTACTTCCGTACACGATCCACCTGGCAGGCTCACGCTCACGATCAAAACGGACGAGGTAAATTACAGCCCCCGTAAGTGCGGCAGACCAGGGCAAAAATGCCCATAAGGTTGTATGCAAAAAGAAAGCAGGACTCCCGCTTCCCTTAATCGGCCCGGTATTAAAGAAGCGCCCAAACTGGCTATCCCAAAAAAAGAACCGGATACCTGAGACATGGGTCCGCCCGAAAACGATCTTTTCCGGATGCAGGTCAAACTGGGTATACAGCGAATAAAGCTCCGGCATGATAAACAGCAGGCACAAAGCCGCAAAGATCCACCATCTGTAATTGAGGAACTCCTGCCACTGACCGGCAATTATCCAGTAGATCACCCAACCCCCGCCGATCGTAGCCAGCACAAAAATACCTTTGGTCATCACACCGCATGCAGCAAAAAGTGCAGCCGGTAAAAGATGCAGCCACGCACCCCGGCTCGCCCGCAGCATGTGCCACACAGCCCCTACAATGCAGGTGGTAAGATAAGGCTCGGCCCGTACATCAAAGTTGAAAAGCGTACTATGGAGTGCTACTGCGTAGATAGTGATCGACAAAATTGCCGTGGGCCGGTTGAAGAGGTCCCGGGCAGTGAGGTAGGTGTAATAAATGCCCGCGAGCCAGAATAAAAAAGCAGGCAGCTTGTACCCAAAGCCTGTAATCCCGAAGAGCTTGTAACTCAGAGCGGCCATCCAGAAGGGAAAATGAGGCTTGTCGAGCCAGTCGTGGCCGTCGCCGAAAAGGTTAAGCCAGTCACGGTGCAGTACAATGTGCTTGGCTATAGTAGCGTACAATGCACCGTCGGGCTCCATGATGTCGAGCCACAAACCTGGTATGTTCAGCAGGATGCCGATGGCCAGAAACCACCATGCCCGGCCGTAAAGGTTATTTTGGATGGAATTCAATAAAGTAAATATTTGGTGAGCACAGACCTCCGTGATGCCTGATACGCCCGCAATTTACTCACTTGACCTTCAAGAATGGCAATATGTCCCGCTGTGAATGTGCAGGAGATCAGAAATATGCCCTCAACTCGGCAGACTCCCTGAGCTGGTTACAGCTCTCGATTGTTAATGGTTTCTGAAGATAATCGATGACGTGCGGGTAAGTAAATGCCCTGTCGCGCTCAGCGTCTTCGGTTGCCGAACTGACCATCACGACCCAGATCTGATGGGGATAGATCTTGTTCCGGATTGCGCTGAGGAATTCCCAGCCATTCATCACCGGCATGTTAATATCAAGCAGCACAAGAAAGACCTCCTCCGGATTGTTGTATTTGTCGAGCAGGTCCAGTGCTTCCTGACCGTTACCGCATAGTATTGTTTCGTTATTTACCCCGCTTTTTTTCAGAAACATTTCATGTAAAAACAACATGATCTTATCATCATCCACCAGTATAATCTTCAATTTGCTACCCATGACGGCTTGGCTTTGCTTACGATATCTTTAATGATTTTGTCCAGTTCCTCAGCCGAGGTCCTGATATGGTTCATAATTTCCGCCTCACTCATGCTGTCGCATCCACCTGTATTCAAAAGCTCGATCAGTCCCATCATCCTGGCAAGCGGCGCCCTGACAATGTGAGACTGGGCCCAGGCAATTTCCTTTAATTTCTCATTCTGAAGCTTAATTTTCAATAAGCTTTGCTTGTAAGCAGTAATATCTTTTACCGAACCTACTGCCCTGATTGCCCTTCCAAACTTGTCGCGGGTAAAAACAACACGATGCTCCACCTGCGCCGTCTCTCCGTTGGCCTTCACAAACCTGCATTCAAACACCAGTACTTCCATGCTGGCATCATTGCGCGCATGACCCATCTGACAAAGTACGCGATCCCTGTCATCAGGATAAATGTGGTCGGTCCAGAGCCTGTTATCGGCAGTTAAAAGATCGTAGCCGAAAATTTCCTGAAAACCGCTTCCCCATTCGATCACATTAAGTTTGATGTCCCATGCATAAACCGCTTCATTTGCTGCGCGGAGGATCATTTTGTACCGCTCATTGCTTAAAAGCAGGGCATGGTTCTTCAATACTGTTTCTGTAATGTCCCGGGTATTGGTTACAATACCTTTAATGGCCGGATCAAGCGTCAGATCCGTGGCAATCGTCCTCATCCAGCGATAATTTCCGGAAGCCGCTCGAAACCGGAACGGCTCACTGCGTACCTGCCGCTCATGGCACAGGCGGCCAAAAAGATTTTGCAGGGAAGGACGGTCGTCGGGATGAATGTAGTCAAAAAAGTTCGTTCCGGTCAGCTTTTCACACGGTATTCCCAGAATTGGTTTACTGCTTTCACTAACAAACTCATAGGACCCCTGGTAGTCCTGAATAGCAATCAGGTCAGCCCCCTCCTGAACGAGCACCTTAAAACGGTGTTCCTTTTCCTGCAGCTTTTCGTCAGCCTCGTGCTTTTCGGTAATATCCTGGATAATACCCTTGATCGCAACCACGTTGTTGCGATGGTCATGCTCAAACTGCAGGCGCTGAAATACCCATTTGATTTCTCCTGAATGGGTAATGATCCGGTGTTCAAAATCTGAAAACCCGTGGGTATGCAGCCGTGCAAATGTCTCATCGTTGAGCAGGTGCCGGTCGTCAGGGTGAAAGCAGGCGATCAGATTTTCATAGGTGGGTATAAATGTGACAGGGTCCTGGCCATAAAGCTCGTACATTTCCGCCGACCATTCCGAGATATCCTGGTCTATCTCACGGCGCCAATATCCGACCTTTGCAATTTTCTGGGCATCCCGTAAACGCTGAAATTCCAGCATCCGGCGATGTTCTGCTTCACTGAGGTCAGTAATATCCGCTGCTACCACCAGTTCAGCCTCACGCCCCTGCAGGGTAATGCTCCTACGCTTTACCTCCACGTCTATCACTTGCCCGTTCTTTTTCCTGTGCCTGCATGCAGGTTTGGAAAATGGCATGGCAAGCAGCTCCTGCAAGGTATCATAGGAAGGGGCTTGTTCAGTACACACAACCAGATCGTCTACTGAAAGTGTGAAGAACTCTTCTCTGGAATAACCATAATGCGCCAGGGCAGCATGGTTCACTTCCAGAATCCTGAGGGTTGTGGTATCGTAAACCCACATCGGATGCGGGTTTAGCGCAAATAAATCATGATAGATGATTTCCGATACCAATGTTTCTTTTTCCGCAGATCCTTTCTCTCTCGTCTTAATCATGAAACTAAATCCTGACGGCAGCTGATCCTGCACTTTAATGATGAATACCGCAAATCACTGCCAACTATCAAAAAACCGTGCATTTTACCACAAATATGGGCGAAATCCTTTACATGCACCTTTCGTAATTTAAATCAAATTTCATAAAACTTAGTAGAATTATTATTACTTACCGATAGATTTTTTAAACAACTGCTGATAAATCAAATTTAACTGATTCAAACTGTGTACGTTAGTGTAATAACCTAATCTACAACCAATTGTAACCGTAACCAGGGGTTTACTTACTTACCTTCCTATCAGCGTAAGGCATACATTAAAATTTGGGGGATCAAACCATGCATTTATGTTGGTATAGAATAAACTCGAAACGTACTGGCATGGTAATTATCGGGTCAGCCTCGTCACTTTACTTACACGCTATGTTCCGCGCCGGTTTGATTTGTTTGATGTTCATAACCCTCTTCACGGGCTGCAAGGATGGTGACCGGAGCGACGGACTGGTGAGTGAGGCCGACAGGCAATTTATTAGTCAGAGTGCTGATGCCGGGTTATTCCAGGTCAATGCGGGACAAATTGCTGCGAGCCAGGCGATGTTCCCGGCTGTGGCGGCATACGGCCAGCAAATGACGGAGGCTTACACGCCTATCCAAACCTCGCTGAAAGCGCTCGCAGTTGAACGTAAAATCTCACTTTCTGCTACACTTTCGCGGGAAGAACAAGGCCGGCTCGACTCGCTGGCAACAACCCCTGAAAACCTTTTTGACTCGACTTACATGGACATGATGGCAAGACATCACCTGTCTCAGCAGCGGTTGTACAATCAGGCGGCAACAAATGCTTCGGATAATGCATTGAAAGAATGGGCTGCAAGCCAGCTGCCGGCCATTGTAAACCGGCTTGATAAAGCGAAAGCAATGCACGATACGCTGGTCAGCAGCAGATGAGCACGGAAATCCACGATGCCAGATGCTGGCCGGGACATCAACAACACGTATTAAACCTGATATTTATGAAACAAACGATAATCGGTATTTTCAAACAGGAAAATGAAGCCCGCCAGGCAAGAGAAACACTGGTACAAAACGGGATCGACGACGAGCTTATAGAAATTACCAGCCGCGTGGAGCCGCCCGGTGACCGCCTTACCGATGGACAGATGACTTCAACCCAGGTTCAGCAGGCAGCACCCGCCCACAATCCAACCGGAGCAGAGATCATGCTCAGCGTGCTGGTGAATGACGATATTGACGAAAAAAAAGTAACAGGCATAATCAAAGAATGTGGCGCCGGCAGCATCAACAGTTTTCCGGTACCAGAGCAATAAAGCATTTTGCCTCAAAACCAATATCCTATCCTGAATGCAATCCGGGGCTTCTCTTCGGATTTTTCTTTGGGAATAAATACGCCCGCCGCCAGCGTAAGGATATCCACCGGTGCTAGCCAGAGTCCACCACCATAGCTGTCATGCCAGTTGCCGGAATGCTCGCCGGGCAACCACACGCGGCCATAGTCGAAGCTTGCAAACAGGCCATAGCTGAGCGGCAGTGCCGGATTGTAGCTGCTGCCCAGCCTGAACCGCACGTCGGTACTGTGCCAAAGGCTGCTTTTGCCATAAAAACGCTCGGTACGGTACCCTCTCAAACCCTGGTTCCCTCCCAGCGCAGGCATTTGAAAAAACTCATATCCGGTGCCAAAGTTCACCCCTGTTCCTACCTGCGTTGCCACGGTCACATTTTCTTTTTGATCCAGACTGAAATAAACAGCCAGCTGTGCCTGCAGTGCTGCAAACTGGCGTCCGTTCTGAAAATTATGCGTCCAGTCCAATCCGCTGTGGAAGCGGATGCCTGAGTGAGGGGCGAAAATATTGTCAACACTGCTGAGGTCAAGCTGCAACCTGCCTCCTCCGAAATAACGCGTGTTAAATACATTCGCCGGAAGACCATTTTCATGGCTGGTGATGTACCTGCCCGGCGTGTCCTGGATTTTGGATAAGGCAAAAACAGGCCCCAGCGACACAAAGCCCGTGTGACCGCCAAAGCGTTTTTTCAATGCGGGATAAAGCCGCAATGCGGTTTGCCGCACACGGTAATAATCTGCATCGTCAACCGGGCGCTGCGACGCATTTCCCAGCCCGGAAAAGTTGAATGCGTAGGTAGGGCCACGGTAGTAGGTATCCAGGTAAAAATCAAAAGGCCGGAGGGCATCAATAAAATCACCTGTGTAATTGATTTTAAATCCTTTGGTAGCGAACGCATAGCTCCCGCCAAAGTGCTGGACAGAGGCATAGGGCTCTTTTTTGAAACCGTACCGGGTCATGTTCAGGTTGGCTCCCAGCAGAAATCCATCGTCGGGGTTAGCGCCTAAGATTGGGATCGGAATGGTAATGTCGTAGTTGCTGTCGGCATTTCTGCGGTCGTAAACATTGTAGCGGTACAGGCTGCTGCGCTTGTCCCTGGTTTCGCTGCCAGAGTTCACCACATTATTTCCCAGATCGTCATAAACCCAGGTCTTCCTGCCCGCTCCGCTGACCCGCGAGCTGTCGGTGAACGTATCCCTGCCCGTCCCGCCCACGAGCCTGAGCCTAATGCCTTTGTTTACCTTACCTTTTACAACAAACTCATCCTTATCGCCATTGCCATAGAGTACCAGCTCGTGCGTTACCGCGTGGTCAAACGTCCGCAAGAAATGCTGGCGCTTTACCCGGCCTTCCCTGCCCAGCTCAAACACACTTACCCGCGTATGATCATCGTCGAGCCGCTCAATGATAAAACGCTCATTTTCGTCAGTACCAATGACAGCAACTGTTTTGCTTACAAATTCATAGTGGGTGCGGGCAATGTGCATCAGGTTGTCCCTGCGTGTGCGCATGCTGCGGATGAGTGCAGGTGAGGCGATCGCACGTGCCTCGGCAGGCCAGTTGTCAAATGCCCGGTCAATAACATCGTCGGTCAGGTTGGTCTGGATGAAGTGAACCTGTTTTTCCCATTCCTCCCAACTGAGACCATTCAGGAAAGTACGGTCGAAGAGGCGGGCACTCCAGGTAGTCCATTTCATGCTGGCCATCTCAGGACTGAAGCTTTGCAGCTGGCGCAAAAAAGGCAGGGTAAGTCTGGCAATGCCGGTCACGACACCGTCGTACATGGAAAAAGCCTGGTCGCGGTCCCGGGGAATGGGCCGGTACAAGGTCTGGTCATCCTTCTGGCGGATAGCCGCCCAGGCCCACTGATCATCATGACGGTCCCAGTCGCCCACGATAAAATCAAAAAGCCGTGTGCGCAAGGCCCAGTGCTCGTCGACCCTGTCTGCACTGCTTTCCAGCAGTTTTTCAACCAGCTCAGGGGTTCCGATGATCTTGTCCGGTCTCCCAAAATAGGAAGCATTCTTCCACTTTTTACCGTCGGGCCGCTCTTCCAGCAGGTTCATTGTACCTCCAAAAACCGGATTATACATATTGAGTGCGGGTTGGGCCGGCACATACACGAGCCTGGGATTGGTATGATACACCTGCGCCGCATCCGCAAGCACGGGCATGGATAATGGTGCAAATGGATTGGTAGAAAGAAAATTGTCTTCGACCAGGTACCGGGCCGCTACCATCTGATTGAATGGAAAAGGCAGAAAGCGGGTAACATCTTTGGTCAGCCCGCGAAGCACATACTCGCGTCCGTCCGCTGCCCGCAACCTCAGCGAGTTGGTCTGGTTGCCGCCGCCCTGCTTTACGGGTACCAGGCCGCCTTTTTCTTTATTCAGATCCAGCGTGGCAAACGGGTAGGATTGCAGGTACAGGGCTCTGTTGTGTTCACCAAACAAAAACCGGTGAAACCCTCCCACAGGTTTCACCGGCGTGCTACTCACCCTGCTTTGCACCGAATCTGCATGAGCATGGTAGCTGGCGTAATTTGTGGAGTCGGGAACTGCTGCTACCTGTCGCCCATTGATTTTTTTTCGATAAACAAGTTTGGCCTCCCTGCCGTCGGGCTGCACCTGCCAGTAGTTGACCCAGGTTTCGCCACCTTCGTAAAATAGCAGGGTGGAGTAGCCGAGGGACGATGTTGCGAACTGCGATCCTTTGCCCAGACTTACCGGACTGTTTTTTGACCCGCTGCCGCTCACGATGAAGGATTGCCCGTCATTTTCGATGTACTGGAGTGTATGTTCATGGCCGCTGGCAAAGATAAAATTCCCGTTTTTTCTGGCTCCTGCAAGCACGGCGGCGCGCAGTTCTCTGTACAGCTTGTTGGCTACATCCTGGCGCGAACCAATACCGGCCCTGAACAATGCGCTCAATGAGCCCAGGCCCGGCAATGGAATATAAAGTTTCGGGTTAAGCTCCGTGAGCGGAAAGATATGCTGCTTGATTGTAAAGCGTCCGCCGTGCGGGCCGTAAGTATACGGAGGATGGTGCATGGCGATTACCACCTGCTTGCTGCGGTATTTGCGTACGACATTTTCAAAAATAAATCGAAAGTGTTCACGGTTCCGGATCTCACAACCTTCATTGATTCTGCTGTCACGATCCCAGTCCGTGAGCCACCACTGCGAGTCCACCACAATCACGACCACATTGTCGTTCAGCTCCACTACTTCCGGGCCGGAGCAGCCGTCGAGCGGCAAAAAGTAATCCTCCCAATCGTCCTTGTCTTTTTTGCCGCGGCGTTCGTTAAGGTACTTCTGAATGTATTTTTCCTGGCGCTTCAGACCCTTCACACCCCATCCCCGCCAGTCGTGGTTCCCGGGTATGAAAATGGGGCGGCCTTTGAAGTTATCGAGCGTTTCAAGCTGCGAGTTGATGCGAAACTCGGCAACTTTGCGGGCGGCAGAGTCGTCGGCAGGCGGCAAACCATACTCGTAAATATTATCGCCCATAAAAAGAATGGAGCTGCTTGCCGGCTCATCACCCAGCCTGGCGCGGAGATATTCGAGTACAGGTGCGCGGCTTTCGGGGGAGTCATTGCCTGCATCACCAATGAGGTACATCGTATGTTTGAGTACCAAGCCAGGTGCGGGTGCATTGCTTTCCCAGCCTTTTCCTTCGTCGGACAGGTAGGTTTTGTACCCGGCACATGATACCAGGGCTGAAAGGAGGAATAAGATCCAGCCTGTCCGCAAAAATGATTGCATAGCAGGAATTTTCAATGTTTCAGATTAAACCGGAGAATGTTGCCGCTCGTCAGATCATCGCCTTCATTGGAAATGTACAGTGCGCCGCCGAGGTCAAATGCAATGCCTTCGGGCTGGTTGAACTTGTTGCTGTTTAAATGAAAAACCTCGCTTACCACCCAGTCTGTATTAGTGACAACAAGCAGTTTGTTGGCAGCAGAAATGATGTACCATTTTCTGAGTTGCGGCTGGTAAGCCAGCCCCGAGGGATGAAATTCTTTGGGCGACTTTCCCGAAAGCTTCCTTATTTTATCCACATTCACGGTAATCCGCCCTGATACCCGGAGCTCTCCTCCGCTCCGGCGCAGGCGGTAAGCAGCGGCCTCATGCGCAGGATCATGATCCCGGCAATCCTTGCAGAGCACGATCAGCTCGCCGGATGTACTGCCCGCAGCAAGACCTTCATACTCCCCTTTCGGCAGCACTTTTTTCCATTCGGTTACTGCGGCAGCTTTTCCGTTTGCATTTTCACTTTCTGGAAAAGCGTAGATCGTCCCATTACTATTGAGCACATATATGGTATCATCTACAATCGCAAGATCTTCATAGTCGCCCTTGCCTGCAAACTTTGTATGTTTCTGATTGCTTTCGCCCCATTTAAGCCTGAACACGCTGCCATCTTCATCCTGAATAGCATACACGGTATCACTCCGCCCCCCGCTGAATGCAATACCTGATACTTCTGACAGACTTTCGGGCATGATAAACTTCTCCGACTTGCCCAGGTCATAGTCGGTATACACAACCTGTTTTTTGTTCTCGGTAGTACAGTTGGCGGCAAGCAGGCCGAGCATCAGAATGGTAATGGAAAATAGCCTCATCAATGCTCAATGAAGGTGGAAGCGATGATAAATGCAATGACCGATGCTACGATGCCGAACATAAAAACATTGTAGGCAACACGCAGGAGCCGGTATTTTCTCCCTAAAACAACACCCTGCGAGTACACATCCTTGGTCAGGCTTCCGTATAAAAATTCGCGATCGTTCATCATACGCTGCATGCCTTCCGAGTATTCGTCATAGGTCATCTTGTAAAAGTTGCCGAAAAACAGCAGGTTCACGCGTTTGCCCTCAATGTCCTCCCTGGTAAACGTGCCCGCCGGGATTGACGGCCGGGTGGATAAAATCGAAAATACCATGGTAATCATGCAAATTGTGAGCAGCAGCACCGTGGGAATGATCAGGTAGGTATTGTCTTCAAGCTTGCGGATGAGCACACTCAGCAGTACAGAGATGATGATCGACGTGGTCGTGATCATAATATGGGCTTTGTTGTCGGCCATATCACTCAGTCGCTGGTGGTTGTTGGAGCTGATGCGGAACATGGTTTCAATGCCTTTTTCAGGCCGCTCGCCCTTCTCTTTCCTTCTGTCGGGCTCCTGGGGTGGCACCACGGAGGGCACCGGTGTGGCAGGGATATCTCCTGAATCTTCTACCTTTTCTTTCAGCTTCGCGATGTTCCTGGCCTTTTGTGCTCCCAGATTTTCGCGACAGTACGCCGTATGATACTGGTGCGATTCGAGCAGCCGGATGGTACCTTTGCGCCAGTCATTTTTGTCGATCTTATAGCCTTTGCGCTCCTCGGCCTCTTTCCGGACCAGCTTATTCCAGTCAGAAAAGTCTTTGGTACCAAAATGAAATACGTCGGCATCACAGATAATTTCCTGCAGGAGATTACGTGGACTCTGCGGCCAGACAGTAGCCAGAATGCAGCCTTTTACCTCCTCTACCAGGCTGTCGTCCATCGACTCGGAGCGCAGAAACGAGCCGGCGAGCTCGGCACCGCGCTGCTCATGGCCGGCAGGCTCACCGCTGACATAGCCGGTATCATGAAACCAGGCCGCAGCCTGAACAATGAAATTCTCACGCTCGCCCAGGTTGTAATACTCAGAAATGGTTGCCGCATTGATCGCCACGGCCCGGGTATGTTCCAGGTTATGATAGCTTAAACTGACCTGCTCCTGCTGGTCAAAATGTTTGCGAACAAATTGCTTTACTTTTTCCAGCCGGTGTTGGTAGTTCATTTACAGTCTTATTTGAAAAGGATTTTCAAGGTTCAGTCCCAATCCGCTTCGAGGTTCACGCCCACACGGAGGGCTTTCAGTCCGCTTACGCCCTGCAACTCTTCCAGATCGAGGTATTCGAGATCATTCAGCAAGGTATTCTTTTCCTGCAAAAAGCGGATGTAACCTGCATATTCGTCGGCCGATTTATTGTTGGAATATACCATGGCAATCTTGCCCGGCTGTACAAGCCGTTCTCCGGTATCTTTGATATGTACCTTGTCAATCCGTTTTTTGATAACCTGGTAACGGATGTTATACGATCCCTCCACATCAAACCGCCGCTCGTCGTCCCGGAAACTGATGTCAATGCTATTGGAATGTATAAAGATGAGCTGGGTTGTTTGCAGCGGCTTTTCCATCTGGGAAATCAATGCATGCGTGATGCGGGTGATCGCTGCCATGGATGTAAGCTGCCACAGCCGGATGTTTTTCAGATAAAGTTCGCTGAACTTACGGCCAGGCTCAATGGATTGCCCGATATAGATATCATATTCGATCCCGTCAGTCCTGAATTTTTCAAAATAGCAGGGATAGCTCTGCTGGATCTCAGTTTTGAAAAGGTCGAGGTAGGTACTCACCGATGCGTTGATCTTCTGCATGGACGATTCAAGGTCGCGCCGGTGGGTATTGGCGGCGCCGGTCTCTTCGTCAATCGCCGCGAAGTAGCGGTCGATGAGCTCAGCTGCACCCGGCTCCTCGATGGCATAACTGCTTTCAACCTCCACCATGGCATTTTCCCTGAAATGGTGGAGAAAAGGGTGTGCTTCGTTTTCGAGAAATTCGACAATCCTGAGTTCGTCCAGACCTGCATTCGGATCCATGATCCCGGCCAGCCACCTTCTGCATTTAAAAATCAGCTCGTCGGTCAGATTGAACCCCAGCTTCTGCTTCAATACGGTTAACGTATCGATCAGCATGATAAACTGGCATTCCAGGTCGCTGCGCAATGCCTGATTGCGCTCGATGGTGGAGTTGCGGATGTCAATCGCGCCGTACAACGGGTACACGTCCCTGAAAAACACCGGCTCGATCACGGCAGCCTGGCTTTTGCCTTTTTTACGGGCGGCGAGGTAGTGCCATGCAGTTTCCCTGAATTTCCATTGCACTGCGGGTTGCAGCGATGTAAACCGGTCACGTACCACATTCTCGATCTCGGTATTGAACTCCTCAATGTAGCTGTTCATCATCTGGGCCACAAGCGGCAGGGCTATATCCAGCCGTGCAGCTACTTTCTCGTCTACCACATCCGATGTTTCAGAAAATGCTTCCAGTACACCAACAATCTTTTTTTCGAAGAAAAGCGGCAGGAGGGCATAAGACTGCAGCCCATCGCGGCGCAGCATTTCCACCGCCTGGCTTACTTCCGCGCCCTGGCGATCGGCCGTACGCAGGAAGAATGTCTTCGGCGTATGAAAGTATGCCTCTGCCATGCCTTTGTACATTTGCTCGGCAATATCGTCGCGCTCGGCTGCCTTCATCATGCGGCTGAACGGGATGAAGCTCTTGTCGAATGCAACTTTGTTATTGACTTTCAGCAGGGGTATCAGGCCGAAGTTCACTTCCGGATTACCCACCAGCATCCGCAGCGACTCGGCTACATGCCCGAAGTAGCTCTGCCCGTTATCATACGAGCCGCGTTCAAGCATAGCGCTCTTGATATTTTCCACCGCATGCTCCGCGGTCACATCCGTGAGGGTCAGGATAGAAAAACCTTCAAACCGGAATAAAGTGTGCGGCAGGAGTTCGGCCAGGCGCGTCACGTCGCCGTGCTCCATCAGCTCATTCCTGATCTGGTCTATATCAATGCGGGGCAGTTCATCTTTGGGATAAACTTCACAGAACCGGGTATCAATATTAAGGCGATAGTATTTCTGCAGGCGCGTCCTGTCGTCCTTTAATGTAATGATGAGATTATTGTTATGAAAAGCAGGAAACTGGTATAACCTTTCCAGGATAAACGAGTAAAGCATTTCAGCTTTTTGTTTGAAACTGAAACCTTTATCATCAATCAGGTCACAACGCAGTTCATGACCGCCTTTTTCGGTGATCAGGTGGTAAAAACCCGAAGTTCCGTAAAAAACGATGGGGCTCACCGGCGCACCCAACGCCCAGAATATTTCCTCTTCATTGGTAACAGGCGGCATCAGCATGCCATATACCAAGCTGAGCTGTTCGCGGTAGTTGCCGATTTCGGACAACGGTATATTTTGCGTAAAGCGCGGATCTGCCCGCAGTTTGTCCAGCACAAGCTGGAAGAAGTTCCTTTTGAATGTCTGCTCAGTACCAACCCTGCTTTCAAGAAGCTTTATGAAGCTGCGGAATGATATGGAAGAGTCGGTTTTTTGTTGCCCGTAAGGAGTGTTTTGTGTAACATCAATCGTAATCGGTTCCATTATTATTAATTTTTAAACATGGAAATCCGGGCTTGCAGCCTGTTCAGCTGTGATGATTGTAGAAGTCTGTTATAAGCAAGTGTTTTTCAGATTCAGCAATATATTCCCGTTTATTACCTTGTCGTGTATAACGCCAGTGATAAACGTTGGTCAATGATCTACGGACTCCACGCTTTTAGACGCGACCGAAGGTTTAATGACCATCCGCAAAGACTGGTCTTTTGTAAAATAGGCAACCATCCAGTTGTACAGCGTTTTCACCCTGTTGCGATGGTTGATCAGTGAAATAAGGTGCACAAACAGCCACGCCAGCCAGGCAATCACACCCTTGAAGTGCAGCTTGGGCCGCGGCATGTCGACTACGGCCTTTGCACGGCCGATGATCGCCATAGAACCTTTATCATAGTAAGAGAATGCTTTCAATGGCTGCTGCTCGGCGATATGCTCGAAATTATGCGCCAGTGTTTTGCCCTGCTGGATTGCCACCTGTGCTACCTGCGGATGGCCGTTGGGCCAGTTAGGATCCGTTTGCTGCAAACATGCATCGCCGATCGCGTAAATATTGTACGAACCATTTACCTTGTTATGGGCATCCACCAGCAGCCTGCGGCCACGACCGTAAGCCTCCGGAGGCATTCCTTCAAATACCTTCCCGGTTACGCCGGCCGCCCAGATCAGCGTTTTGGCCTCAATGCTTTCACCATCCGTAAAGTACACACGGTCGTCCACGAAGTCGGTCACATGGCTGTTGAGCTTGATTTTCACACCAAGCTTCGACAGGGCTTCATAGGTATCCTGCTGCGATTTCACGCTCATGGGTGCCAGCAATGCATCACCGCCGTCTACCAGGTAAATTTCACTACCCTTGCCCGCCAGCTCGGGATATTCCTTACGCAGAATGCCATTACGCATTTCTGCAAACATCCCAGATATTTCAACGCCCGTAGGTCCGCCACCGGCGATTACTACGGTCAGAAGCTTTTTGATTTCGGCCGGATCATTGGAAATGGTGGCATGCTCCATTTGCAGCAGCAGCCGGTTCCGCATTTCAATGGCATCGTCCACCGTTTTCATTGGTGTGGAGTTCTTCTTGACATTCTCCATGCCGAAGAAGTTGGTTTCGGCTCCTGTCGCAAAAACCAGGAAGTCGTAACTCAGCTCTCCATTGTTCAGTACAATCTTATTTTCACCGGGAACAACCCGCTGCAGTTCGCCCAGCCGGAAATGCAGGTTCTTTTTACCGCGGAAAAGCTTCCGGAAGGGATAGCTGATGCTTGAAGGTTCCAGAAAAGCCGTGGCAACCTGGTATATCAGTGGCGGAAAAAAATTATAATTGTTTTTATCAACGAGGATCACCTCGTACTTGCTGCCAGATAGATGCATGGCCAGGTTAACACCTGCAAATCCTCCCCCAATGATAACGATTCTCATAACAGTCATGGTTTGTTGGTAATGCCGGAGGGAGTATCGATGCCTGCGCTCACGCAGGCCGGACATTGGATATTATAAAAAATCTCAGCCGCATACGGCCTGACAAAGCCGCCCTCAGCTTTTACGGAAATTCATTTGTAAAAAAACATACCAGAAAACCGGGGCCAAACTTGCATCAGGCAACTGCATCAGTCATTTTGCCCGTTTTTTTCAGGTATTTGATGATGCCATATACTACTCCCACAAACACCACCCATGCTACAAATATCTGCCGGCGCTCGTCGTCGCTTTCAAACAGCTGGGGATAACGGTACAGGATGATGGCAACAATGCCTACCAGCCATACAAACAAGGTATTATACTCTTTGAGAATCCACCTTTTGTAATTAAACCGCATCCCGGCAAAGGTCTCCGACAAGCCTGACAGCCTGATTCCCCACCTGCTCACGCGACGGCAGTACTGGTCGAACTGTGCTCCGAACTTACCCCGGAGAAAATTCTCCTCGGCCAGTACAATTGCCTGGTATATGAACAAAAAGAACGGGATGACAATTCCTACATAGACCAGAGAGTTTGACAAAATTCCCACCCCGAGCAGCATCAGTATGTTACCTACGTAAAGCGGGTTGCGGCAATGGTTGAAAATACCCTCGGTTACAAGCTTTTCGGCATAAATCTGCCTGTTTTGCCCTCCTCTTACAATGTATGCCAGCCCAATGGTAAGGCCCCGGATCAGCTCGCCTGTGATGGTGACCAGCAAACCCAGCACGATTGGAAACAGATAATAACGCTCGCCAAACTGGTAGGCCGTAAAAATGTCGGGGGAAGGGATAAAAAGAAGCAGGTACAGAAAAATGAACAGGAAATTCCTGAACCTGAAAAAGAAATTACCGATTGCGATCATGGTTTTTTGTGGGCTATCATTCCGGAAAAGTTGTACCATTTGAAAAAAGTCTCACACTCTGCGAAACCCGTTTCTTTTAACAAAAGCAGGTTTTCTGACAGTTTATATGGTATCAAAACATTTTCCAGTGCCTCCCGCTTCTGGGAAATTTCCAGTTCGCTGTAATGGTTGCGGCGCTTGTAGTTATAGTAATATTTGATAAAATCCCTGTTGAACACGGTACTCTCGGCAAGTACTTTTTCTACCAGCAGGAGCACGCCGCCCGGATTAAGCCCCTCGTAAATATTTCGCAAAAGGCGCTCACGGTACAAAGGCCGCACAAACTGCAGGGTCAGGCAAAGGATTACCACGGAGGCATTCTTGATCGGGAGCGGCTCGTGCAGGTCACCCGCGACAAGCTCAAACGGACGCACAAACCCGGCTTCTCTGAGTTTGAGGCCGCATTTGTCCAGCATTTCCTGCGACTCGTCAATGCCGATGAACTTTACATCCGAGGGAATGAGCTGATCAACCTCGATCATGGTAGTTCCGGTGGAGCACCCCAGATCGTACAGGAACGAGCCCTCAGTAACATGGTCGGCCGCGATTTCACCAAGCATCCGCTGCATTTCGTTGTAAAACGGCACGGACCTGCTGACCATATCGTCGAACACTTTTACAACAGTAGTCCCGAATTTGAAATCCGAAACCTTGGTAATTTCTTCTTTGAAGACGTCGTCTTTGCCCGGCTCCGGCTTAGTGCTCATGTGGTTCAGCTTTAATTTTCCCGAATTATACCATAAAAATGAGAAAGAAATGGTAAAAAGCAATCGGAGAAAAACAGCAGATCATATTGTCTTTGCAGGCATAGCTGCCAGGTCTGTGCTGCCGGAGCGTATGTCAGGAAGGTTTTATTCTTTGCACAACCGTTTTCCCGGTCAAGGCATCAGTTCCCGTCAGCTCTATGTAAAGTACATTGGGCGACCAGAACGTTCCTCCGTCAATGCGGATAAACACCCGGCTCAGTATGCATTCGCGCTTGTCAATGCTGGCGTAAACGTGGTATTCGTTGTTCCGGTCCTTTCTGAGGGAAAGTGGCAATTTGGAGTAGGCCACAGACCTGAGTTCATAGGTCGACTTCCCGGTAGACTTCACATTGATCCCGTAAGCAAATTTTCTCTGTAAGTAATTCAGCTCCTTGCGCACACCGCCCTCCTCATACTTGATCCAGAACGTATTCACCGGACTGCGCTCGCTCAAATGTCCTTCGGTATCGGTATTGAGCTGATAGCAAATGGTGTTTGTATTGGGGTCGCGCTGGATGTAAAACAAAAGGTGCGGAACATTGGCCGGCACAGGAAAATCAGCCGGACTGTTATTCCCGGAGTGGGTTGTTACAGAGAATACTTCTGTAAACGAAAGCAGCAGCAGGCAAAATGCCAGTGGCATGCTGACAACATTTTTTTTCATTTTAAACTATCAATCAATTGCCGCAGCAACTATTTGTCGGAGATATTCACCACCCGGAGCACCTCCTCGATTGTCGCAGCTGTGCCTGAAAAAGGCCCGGACGACTGGATTTTGAGGGTAGCCATGGCGGCACCGTATTCCCCGGCTTCCTGCACGCCTGCTCCTTGTACTTTTTTACTCAGGTAACCTGCCATGTAGGTATCCCCGCAACCGGTAGCATCCACCACCGCGGAGGGTGCAAATGCTGGTATCTGGTAAAATTGTCCCTCTTTGAAAACAAGGGAACCTTTGCTTCCCAGCGTAATGATAACCTCCTTCACTCCCTTTTCGGCAAGGTAACGTGCTCCCTGCTCCACATCGCTGGTACCCGTCACTACCTCCATTTCAAATTCATTGGCTTTCAGAATGGAAACGTATTTCAATGCTTCCTCTTTTTCTGCCCAGTCCGTGTACAGTACCTTCCGGTCGCTGACATAGCGCAGGTAACCCTGGATGTCGAGGGATACTTCCCCTTTTTCAGCCAGCATTTTGATCAGATCAACAGAGATATCATCAGACAGCAGCGGCCCCAGGTGGAAGATCCGCGCCTCGATGGCAGGCATCTGGGCGACCGTGAACGGGGCGGCTTTGTGCAGCACGTTCTGCTCGCGGTGATCCTGGTTGGCACTGTAAATATTTTCGAAATGAACCGTATGCTCGCTCTTCTGGGAAAACACCTCAATGCTTTCAGCCCGCAGACCCTCCACAATGTGGTGCTCGGAACCGGCTACCGCTGTGACCAGGATATATTTGAGTCCCGAAGCGCGCAATGCTTTCGAAAAGTAAAAGGAAGTACCTCCCGGCATGTATTTGACCGAACTGGTGGTAACAACCTTATCCAGCGTGATGTGCCCAATGATACAAATGTCGTACATATAGAAAATTTTAAGTTTGTCGCAGCACATATCGTGCCGCGGCAAAGGTTGCAACTAGCCCAGCCTGCTCACCACATCGGGTGTCTGAGCAAAATCGGTGATCTCAGCATCGGCGTCCGTTCCGGCAGCGTGCTGTTCTTCCCATCCTTTTACATTCAGCCAAATGGTCCGGCAGCCAACGGTACGCGCCGGCACAACGTCCTTTGAATATGAATCGCCTACTACCACGCACTCTGCCGGACTAAAACCAAGCCGGTCAACCCCCAGCTGGTAAATCTGCGGCTCGGGCTTACGAAAGCCTACCACCGCAGACTCGACAATACTTTGAAAATAGCCTGCAATGCCAAAGTCTTCCAGCACCGCCTGGATATTGCCGTAAAAGTTGGACACCATGACAAGCGGATACTGCTCCGCTAGTTTTGCCAGGGTTCCCGCGGCTTTTTCCACCGTAGTGCGTGCAAACTGTTCACATTCTGCGGCCACGAGGCCGATCAGGTCCGGATCCGGATCAAATCCCTGATCTCTGAGGGAAACAAACTGCTGCTCCACTTTCAGTTTCAGCACATCGCCGAATACATGGTGTGGACGGATAATCGGGTTAATGGCCAGCGCCCGCTCACCAAACTTGTACGCAGCCGCAAATGCCTCCTCAGGTACATGGACCTGATTGTTCCGGTAACTGTCCCACAATACGTTGGCCCAATGCAACCCGTTTGTGTCGATCGTTCCGCCGTAATCGAGTAATACTCCTTTAATCATTATGTATGCAATATGCCTTCTGCCGGCATGGATGTTAATTCTTTGAATAAGAACCGGGCAATGCCACAGGTACGGGCTTCATTTCACTTTCGCCTGCGTTGTCCTGGTCATTGAGCTCCTTGTTTTTTACTTTTTTATTAATCAATGCAAGACCGATCACGATCCAGACAATCTCCCGGATGCGCATGACCACACCGATGAATATGCCTGATGCTGCGGGCATGCCCACACTTGTAAGTGCCAGCGCGAGGCCACCTTCACGGGTACCCAGCTGCATTGGAAAAAAGAAGATCAGGTTGGCAAACAGGGACGATCCCGAGCTGACGATCAGGGATTGCACCAAAGTCATTTCAAGTCCGATGGCCTGTGCGGTAAAATATATTTCGAGGCAACCGATTGCCCGTGCCAGAAACTCATAAGCCAGCGAAGCATAGAAAACACGTTGTCTTTCCGCATATAAAATCCGGATCTGATCATCGACCTCGTACAGGTTTTCGGCATTTTTCAATGCAAATTCACGTGCCCTGGTTTTAATAAAAGGGATTTTTTCCAGCAGCCGGAAGGTGCTGACCGTAAAACCTTTTTTATACACATTGATAAACCAGTAGCCCAAACCCAGCCCGGCGACAAGCAATGCAAAACACCCGCCGAGCATCATATTGTTCAGCGGAACAGCCGCTACAATCAGGATAATGGATACCAGCCAGAAAAGTACATGCGAAAACATGTGCATCAGACTGTACAACAGTACCGATGAAGTGGCTTTCTGAATACCCAATGCCGGTTTGAGCTGCATAATGCGGTAAGGCTCGCCACCCAGTGCCACAAATGGCGTGATATAATTGATGGCATACCCCGTGATCGTCAGGCGTAGTACCGACCGGAATGAAAGATTGGTCTCAGGCAGCTGCGGCTCACGGATGATCAGGCGGAAAGCCAGGGCATTCAGTATATAAATAAGCAGCCAGCTTCCGATCACGGGAATAAACCAGTACCCGGTACGGCTGATATCTTCCCAGATCACCGCCACGCCCGTGCCATAGATCATATAGCCCAGCGAAACGATCCCGATGATCAGGAACAGTGCCTTATACAGTTTGGAATTCATTAATGTTTTCTGAACTGATTTTTTTGTAAAAGAACCCGCTCACCTTTTCCTGGCTTACAATCATGTAAATCAGAATCGGGTTCAGTATGAACATATCGAAGAAGAAATAAATCCAGGTCTGATCAATAAACAACCATAGAAACAGGAAGATCACCCGGGTATTGAACTGTACGATATTGGTGTACTTCATCAAAGGTTTGTTCTTTTCACGGAAGCTGTCCACCAGGCGCTGAGGCAGACGGTTTGCATAGCGGCTCTGTACCAATGCCAGCAGCTGCTGTAACCTGGGCGAGAATTTTTCCTGCAAACTGGTATAATTGAGATAAGTACGCGCAATAAACTTGGCTCCGAAATTGGATTCCCAGCTAAGCTTGTTGTACTCGGCCCGGAGGTCACGGGTATTATCCAGCTCGCTTCCCGAGGTTCCCTTGATGAAAAATAAATGCACATTGCGGTAATAATCAGCCATGGCCGACTGTATCACATGGGAGGCACCCGCCAGTACACCCCATACCCAGATCCACTCCGTCCAGCCCTCATTCATGCTGCGCAGGCAAATGGCAATGTGAATGCTGATAAACCAGAAATCCCCTGCCGCACCATCCAGTATCCGGCCGAGGCGGCTTTTATCATTGGTCATCCTGGCCAGCTGGCCGTCGGCACTATCCAGCGAATTGGCAAAGATGAGCGACAGCATACCGATCACATTGATCCACAGTTCCTGATAATAAAACAGGATCCCCGCACCGACCCCAAAGAAAATGCTGACGATGGTTACCGGGTTGGGACGAATGCCGACACTTGCACAAAAACGGGCGATCTGAAAACCGATGGGCCGGTAGAACCAGATATCGATCTGCTCTTCGGTGTCGCTCGATTTCAGCGTGCTTTCAAATGAAACAGGTTTGTTGCCGGCATTGTGAGGTGCCGGGTTTTGCGGCGGAATATTTTTCATCAATGTTGGTTTGTAAATTTCTGATAAAGCCTGTCAGCTATAAATCCTGCGGCCTCGTCGCGGCATGGTGCAAAACTAGGCCAATCGTTAAGGTCAATGATGCGGAAAGTACCGTCTTTGCTGACGATGGCATCACCTCCGTAAATATCTATTCCAACAACACCGGCAGCCCGTCCCGCTACTTCGTGCAGGTCTGCTTCGCTGAACTGATAGTACTTCGAGCCTCCGTTGATAGCCTGGTAGTCCGAGTACTTGTGGTGATTGCGGTCGTAGGGATAAAACCAGAAGAAAAAGTCTGTCCCGCGCACGCCATAGAACTTCACCAGGTCACCCACCAGGTGCTCCGAAATCACCGCATCCGGGATCTCGCGCAAGGCATATTCCCGTAAAATCTCCTTTGCTTCCCCAATAGTGGCTGCAAAAGATACATCCTCCTTATGGATCGCGTGAAAATCCCCGCGTTTAATCCAGTAACCTTTACCCGTTATTTTTTCAAAAACATCACTTTCCTGGTAGCTGGTAGGCACAATGTAGCTGTCGGCTACCGGGATCTGATGCTGGTTCAATGCATTTGTCAGATTGGTACGGAAACAGTTTTCAATGCCGAATGCAGAATTGACCACATTCATTCCGTTGCTTTCAAGCTGCTGCATTCTCGACACTACCTCTTTCTGGCGGGCCATGGTGAAGATCCTTTCAAAAGGCACTTCCTGCATGTCCAGGAACTCATTTTCACAGCATATGCTGACCTTGCAGCCCATTTTTTCCAGCTCGCGGGCTGTCAGCGAAAAAATGGCATCATCGTTTCCGATATGGTTGGGCGAGTACTTCCTGTTACGGTGTACACCCAGAATTTCAATTGCATTCATTCACGCGTGGCCAACTCATCCGGCCTTTATAATTGATGTCTGATCAAAATGCCGGAGCAATGCTGTCCGGCTGTAAAAAAAGTTCTGCGGTGCGAATGTCTTCCACATGGTCGACGTCCACAATCTTTGAAAAAGGATATGCTTTAAGAAGAAGGCCTTCCTGCAGCATTTCACGCTGAAAGTTGCGCATCCTGCTTACGCCTGCCTGTACACACCTGCCGGCAAGGGCTATCCCGCGTTGCCGGAGGCAGTAAATACCCCCCGACACATAGGGTGTAGCCGAGCTGTTTTTATCCTCAAAAGCGCGGATTATCTGGCTTTCGTCTGTTGCTACAAAAAGCGGGCTTTCATCATCAATGAAGCTGGTAACTGCCATATGCCCGTCGTGATCACGGTCATTTTCGAAATCACGGATGAATGCAGCAAATTCCTCTTCCCTGAAAACGGTATCGGTCGTGGTGACGCATACAGCTTCCATTTGTCTGCCCGATGCCAGCAGTTCGTGCATGCTGTGCAGCGAACTGGGTGTGGTTTTACGAACAATTTCAATTGGGTAAGCCAGGCTTTGCTGCATCATATGCTGCTCCAGTGCCGGTGACTGCTCATTGATGATGATCCTGATGGTCGTGGCATTGTTATTCATGAAAATCCGGATCAGCCGGTCGATGAGCATTTCACCATGCAGGCTCACCATGGGCTTGGGAAGCTGAAAACCCTCCCTGGCCAATCGTGAACCTTCACCGGCAGCAATGATTGCGTAATTCATATTGTAAGTTTAAAAATCCAGCTTAAAGCGCGCCCGAACACCCCACTCAGAAACATTGGGGTTGTTGAGGTAAGTGAAACGCTTTACCAAATCCACCCGCAGCAGCTTGAAAATATTGGCTACCCCGACGCTTCCTTCAATGTAAGGCTCCCGCGATAGCGTATAGCTGATCAGCCGGCCCTGCTCATCCACCGGGAAACGGTACAGCGACGGGTTCGATGCGGGATTATTCTCGTCGCGCAAGCCGCCCATCAATCCTTTAAAGCTGAATACCTCACGCAGTTTCAACCGTTTCAGCAATGGTATTTTATTGAACAAAAACCCGTTCATATAATACTGCACATCCAGGCTGGCGTAATGATCGCTGACAAATTCGAGGAAGTTCATCAGGTTGTACGAGTTCAGCTGATAGGCGTATGTCTGGTTGGCGCGGTGGATGGTCAGCAGCGGAAACAATACCTTACTGCCAAAGATGTACCCGCCTTCCGTTGTCACATCCGCATAGCCGAACTGCGACAGGTAAAAACGCTTGGTAATATTGGCCGACAGGTTATGGTACCTGTTTTCACCCTCAAAAACCCCTTTCAGCCCCGCATTGTAGCGTACCGTAAAAATAGGATACTTGTTGATGATCGGTGTACGGTACAATTTTCCCTGGTAGAACTGTTCATTGGGTGCATACCGGAGCTCCACATTTGCCTCTGTATTATTTAGGTGCATGATATTGTTGAGCTGACCTTCGCTGTCCAGGTTTTCGTATCGTAAAATACCCGCCGGTGTTTGGCTCCATTGTGTGAAGCCGATCTTATAGGAAAAATGGTTTTCCAGCTCCCGCAGGTATTCTACTTTATAAATATCATTGTAAAGCCAGCGGTTGTTTTCACCCCGTTTGAACGAGAGGAGGAAATTGTCTTCCTGTACGAACTGCAGTTCCTGACCGGGGATTTTGGTATCCCGCTGGAAGCTCGCGCGGATGTAGTTGCGCGGGAAACCATATACCGACTTGTTGTTGAAGGAATACGTGCCGCTCAGGAAATACTTCCAGCGCTGATCTTTAAAACCATAGGCCGCATAAGTCTCGAAATACACTTTTTTGCTGAACTCCGTAGTGGTACGCCCACCAAACCGGAGCCGGAAACCTTCCACCGGGTTAAAGCTGTAAAACGTATTCACCGGACCAATTTCAACCTTACCAAATGACTTGTAACCTGCCAGAAGCAGTGTGGCAATGTCCATCGTACGCCTGAATGACGGGATGGTCTGCAGGGTATCTATATTCCTGTAAATATCCAGCTCCATTCTCTCCAGCGGCATGTGCCGGGCCGTACTCCAGAACGACTCCCCTGTTTTCACATTCGGGTTGTAGGCGATCTGCTCGTCGGGTCCCCGGTAAACACTGTCGGGCCTGGCTTCATTGATCCTGTAGTTTTTAAAATTTACTACGCGCTGGCCGTAAAGACCGGCGTTCTTTTCACCCAGTGCAAACTCCATGGCCAGGCTTGTTCGCGTGGGATGGTACCGGCCGTCACTGCTTTTTTCAAATTCAAGCTTGGCTTCCAGATCACGCATGAAGTTCAGGTTAATGTCCTTGTTCACGGTGAGATAGGCATTCTGCACAGCGTAGTTGCCATCGAGGGTTACGAAGAGCGTACCTTCAAAAAGGAGATCTGTTTTGTTGCGGGGCACAAATCCAAGCTCAATCAGCCAGGGCGTACTCGTTTTGACGGTATCCCGGATAAAAAACTTGTAGAAAGTCGGTGCGGTACCCGCGATAGGGCTCAGCAGCAGGTTGGTTGCGACGGAAATATTGTTTTCGTAAATATTAACATCTTCATACAGCCTGTTGAAGTAGTTGCTCAGACCATTGTTATCCACAAACTTCGAGTCGAACTCAGCCCGGCGATTGGCCAGGATCAGCTGTTTTTTGGTCGAAGGACTTTTGCGGAAATAAATCTGCGAGAGCTTTTCTTCCATAAATGCGGGGAGCATGGTTTTGCCACCCATTGCTGAGGAATCCTGGCTTTTGAACAGAAACTGATAATTCTTGAAAATGCGTTTGTCTTTAAAGCCTTCGGAAAGGTTGCTCAATGCAAATGATATCTTCTCGTACTGCTCATATTCCACGTATTCATTCGCACCCATTTTGTTCTGATCCTTGTGCACAATGACTTCACGGATCAGCTGCACTGCGGGATTGTCGCGGTTGCGGTACCGTCCCCTGCCTTTTACGGTAACCTCTTTCAGCATGGCCGCATCGACGGACATTTTTATGTCAATCACCTGCGAAGTGCCAAAGTTGATGGCTTTTTCGACGGTAATGTAGCCTACGTAGCTGAACTTGATGGTAGCGTGTTTTTCGTTGAGCGTCATGGCATAGCGCCCATCGACATCGGTAGCAGTACCCATTGTTGTACCCGGTATAACAATGGATACATATGGCAGGGTCTCCCCTGTTTTTGCATCAGTAATAGTTCCCTTGATCGTTGTAGTCTGGGCCATGGCAGCTCCTGTAAATATCTGTGCAAAGCAGATCAGCAGAAGAAATTGCAGCCATAAGCGCCTGTTTATTGCTTTCATTTTAATACATCATCATAACGTTGTCTTGTTCAGTGGGGCCTGGCTGTCATGTACCCCGGAAACCCGGCTCGTGATCAATGCCCACTGAAAATGTTAAAGCCACCTGTTCTCCTTGTACCACGCCAGGGTTTCTGCCATGCCAGCCGCCAGGTCGTACCGGGGCTGGTAGTTCAGGTTGCTGCGGGCCGCATCGATACTACAGATCCAGTTAGGAGCTGTAAGTTCATTCAGTTTTTCCTTGTTCAGGACGGGTGTTGCCGATGAGGAGGAATAGGCAAGATCAAGCACTCCTGCTATCATCCGGATCAATGCAACGGGCAAATGCATACGGAAAGCTTTCTTTCCACTCCATGCTTTAAAGCAGTCGGCCAGTGCATACCGGTCGTAAGCTTTTCCATCTGAAATGTTGTAAACCTTTGTTTGGGAACCCGGCTCCTTCAGAGCTGCCAGGGTCGCATCCACCAGGTCTTGCACGTACACAAAGCTTAGTCGCTGGGGCTTGCTTCCGATATAGGCATCCAGTCCGCTGTTCAGGGTTTTAAAAAGAACAAAGAGGTCCTTCTCCCCCGGACCGTACACGGCTGTGGGACGGATAATCGTCAGTGGTAACCCAGTTAATTTTTCAAGATATTGCTCGGCAAGCAGCTTGCTCCTTCCATAATCCGTAACCGGAGCAGGTGAAGAACTTTCGGTGATCGGTTGTTTTTCGTCGTAAGCCCTGGGCCCGATCGCGGCCAGGCTGCTCAGAAAAACAAATCGCTTCAGCGGAATGCCGGAGGCCATGGCGGCCTCTGCCAGAGATAGTGTGTAATCTGCATTCACAAGGTTGTAGGCGGAGGGTGTTTTGGCCCTGGTCAACCCTGCTCCATGAATGATATAGTTATAGTTACCGCTTTTCAGCAGTGCCAGCAGGTTATTTTTTGAACTAAAATCGGTGTTCACAAAAGCCAGGTCGCTGTAAGCTGATTTCAGCCTGGTGAGGAGTGCCAGGTTACTGCTGGGCCTCACGGCGGCGTGTACTTCAAGACCGGCTTCCAGGGCAGCTTGTACCAGATGGTACCCGATAAAGCCGCTGGCGCCTGTTATGAACACTCTTTCTTTCATATATGCTTTTCGTACAACCTGTACCGCTTGTACAGCTTGCCGTTGATCTGTTCTATGGCGTGGTTCATGAGATAGTTGTCTTCCAGCATCCATGAGCACTCGGCCGCTTTTACATTTTTAGCCGTGCCATTTTTAATGATATGCCCGTACAAGCTGGCTTCTATCCCCATTTTCCGGTATCCTTCCACCACACCCAGGGTCAGCACACGCACAGTACGGATGTTTTTCTTGCCAAAAAGGAGCTTGAAAATCCCGAATGGCAGCAAACGTCCTCTTTTGATCTTAATCAGGATTTCGTTGATATTCGGGATACCCAGGATAAATCCGACAAGCTGATTGTCCTTTTCGGCCACCAGACAGTAGTCGGGATCCATGATCATTTTCAGGTCTTTGGCCAGATAATCAAATTCTTTTTCTGTCATGGGCACAAAGCCGAGGTTCTTGTCCCAGGCGCTGTTGTACACATTCCTGATCTTGATTACCTCGTTTTTAAAATCCTTGAGGTTGATCTTTCTGACCACAATGCCCGTCCTGGCCAATCTTTTATCAATCACGTCCAGCAGCTTCACGGATCTGTCGCTCACATTCCCCTCTGCAAGAAGATACGCCAGCAGGTCTGTTTTCTTGGTAAGGCCATTGTTTTCGAGCAGGTGCTGGTAGTACTCGGCATTGTAGGGCATCATCGCCATCGGCGGACTGTCAAACCCATCGACCAGCAACCCGCAGGTATCGTTGGTAGAGAGATTAACAGGACCGATCATGTTTTCGGCACCTTTTTCTTTCAGCCATTTTGTGGCCTCTGCCAGCAGCAGGTTTACCGTTTCCTGATCATTAATGGTATCGAAAAAACCGAAAAAGCCGTCATTCGCTTCGACAAATTGATTATGGTTCCGGTTGTAAATGGCTGCAATCCTTCCTACAATCCGGTTGGCATCATAAGCCAGAAAACACTTCACTTCGGAATGCTCGTGGAACGGGTGCTTGCCCGGCGTGAGCATGTCCTGCTGAGCGATAAACAGCTCAGGTACATAGTTGGGGTCGCTGGCATACAGATCATGCGGAAAATCGATGAACTGTTTGAGATCCCCTGAGTTGTTTACTGGCTTAATTTGCTTCATAACTTCTCTGTTATTGCTTCCGGACAAATTTGACGGTATATGCGGGCCATTTTGTCCACAGCTTCCTCAATCTGGCTGAAAGTATGCGTAGCCATCAGGGAAAAACGGATCAGCGAATGCTCAGGCTTTACGGCCGGCGAAACCACAGGATTGACAAACACGCCATCTTCCTGCAATAACTTGGTCATCATGAATGTCTTGCTGTTGTCCCGGATATAAACCGGCAGGATCGGGCTCTCTGTTTTACCGAGATCAAATCCATTGACCAGCAGCAACTCTTTGGCATAGCGGGTATTAGCCCACAATCTTTCAATATGATGCGGCTCGGACTCGATGATATCCAGGGCTGCCAGCGTGCTGCCTACAGCAGCGGGCGTCATACTGGCACTGAACATGAGCGAGCGTGCGCGATGTTTAAGATAGTCTACTACTTCGGCGCTCCCTGCAATAAAACCACCAAGAGAAGCCAGCGATTTGCTGAATGTTCCCATGATCAGGTCTGTAGATTCGGTAAGACCGAAGTAGGAAGCTGTTCCGGCACCATTGCGGCCGATCACACCCAGGCTGTGCGCATCATCCACCAGTACGGAGGCGTCAAACTCAGCTGCGATCTCATTCAGTTCAGGCAATTTCACGATATCACCTTCCATGCTGAATATACCGTCCGTCGCGATCAGCTTTACAGATTCTTCCGGCAAAAGGCTGAGCTTTTTGCGCAGGTCATTCATATCGTTGTGTGCATACTTGATCACCTTGGAGAAGGAAAGCCTGCTTCCGTCGATGATGGAAGCATGGTCGCTTTCGTCCAGGATCAGGTAATCATTGCGGCCGGTAAGACTCGACAATGCGCCCAGATTGGCCTGGTAACCCGTGCTGAAAAGTACCGAGGCTTCCTTGCCGGTGTAAATGGCCAGGCGTCTTTCCAGCTCTTCATGAATGTCCAGCGTTCCATTCAGAAAGCGTGAACCTGCGCAGCCGCTGCCATACTTCTGAACTGCTTTCTGAGAGCATTCAATAATATAAGGATGTGAGGTAAGGCCCAGGTAGGAATTAGACCCGAACATCAGTACGGGTTTTCCTTTAATGATCACTTCTGTATCCTGACCCGATTCAATAGGCCGGAAATACGGATATAGGCCTTGTTCTCTGATTATTGCCGCATCTTTGAATTCGGCTATGCGCTTCGTTAATTTTTTACCCATGGATTAATTAATGTCAGAATCAACAGCTTGTTTTTTGGAGTGTGCAGGTAGTGAAACCTTGCCTATTGAGACCGAAATGATCAATTGGTGTTGTAAAGTTTATCCTTCATACTGTTCTTCATTTCGAACCTGAATTGCGACCCGGTACCGGTACCGGCAATTTTACTTAAATGTTTAAACCCGATACCCTGTTCACTAGTTCAAAAATAGGGCAACACATTTTGTATTTTACCGTTAATTGAAATTTTCTCTCTCTACATTCCCTAAGGCCGTCACCAGTCCCCTGTTTTGCCTTTCACAAAAGAAAATTCAGGTAGGATGCCTCATTTTCGGCCAAACATGCCAGATACGTACCAGTTTGCTTTTGTTTTATTTTAAATGCCCATTCCAAAATCAGTGCCTTCCGCATTGCAGCCCGTTTTGGAAGGAGCTATTTTAACGACATTTTAATTCCTGAATCCCTCAAACAAATGTTTAATTTAAATGTCTGTTTAAAAGTCCGGGAAAAAATTTTAGTTCTCCAGAATGAGGTAATTGCAGATCATCTCCTTCACGTGATCCTTGTGCCGCTCGGCATACTGCTGAAATTCTTCATCTGAAAACTTGTAAATCTTTTTGTACATGCCCTTGCCCATGAATATAAACTCAATGCAGCTTGTCATCAGCGGCAGCAGGCTTTCCACACCGATCGCCCGGAGCTTGCCGGCCTCAATCCCTTCATCAAGCTGCTTGCTGAACATGGTCGATTTTACCTGCTTGTAGAGCGTCAGGTTGGTAAGCAGGCGCTCGGGCTCCTTGTGAATTTCGTTCATGATGAACATCACAAGATCCGGTTCCTTACTCATCATCTGGAAGTTGCGCTCGATGATTTCGGATATTTTCGATTTTATATCAATAGGCTTGTTCAGGATTTCCAGCACATTTTCAGAATACAATTCCATCAAATCGCGGAAAATCTCCATAAACAGCTTCTCCTTGCTCCTGAAGTAATAATTGGTCAGGGCAATGTTCATGTCAGCTTCACGTGCAATATCTCTCGATGTAGTGCCGTCGAAGCCCTTTTTCAGAAAGACCCGCTTGGCAGCCTCCCTGATTTTGTCTTCACTTTTTTCATTCACACACTTCACGTTTCTACTCCGTTAGGTTCTGGTCAAAAACAGTTAATCCTGAATTGTAGCACAAATGTGCAGTCCATTTCCGACTTGTACAAGCGTTTTAAATGATAAATTTAAACAGCTGTTTAAAATATTCGTTTCAAATATATTTTTATCGGTTAAGTACAAAAAAGATGTATGCAGGCGCATGTGTGCCACTACCTGAATAAAACTGCAAGGCTAAGAAGGTTATGGCTAAAAGGAGGACAGGCAATCACGCGGATACGTGCTGCCGGCAGGAAACCTTATGGATAGGACGATAACACCCGAAATAGTACGTTTCCGGGAAAGGGGCATTAAGAAGGCAATTCTGTTCAGGCGTCGGCTTCCTGTGCCTGTATGGCAGTAATGATAACCGTATTGAAGATGTCCTCCACCGAGCAGCCGCGGCTGAGGTCATTGATCGGCTTGCTGAGCCCCTGCAGCATGGGCCCGATTGCCAGCGCACCGGTTTCACGCTGTACGGCTTTGTAAGTATTGTTGCCTGTATTCAGATCAGGAAAAATAAGGACACTTGCCTTTCCGGCTACTTCCGAGTTTGAAATCTTCTGACTTCCTACGATCGGGTCCACTGCGGCGTCGTACTGGATCGGGCCTTCTATTTTCAGATCAGGCCGGCGCGCGCGGACGATCGCAGTAGCTTCGCGCACGCGCTCTACGTCCTCTCCCTCTCCCGACGTTCCGGACGAGTACGAAAGCATTGCAATGCGCGGCTCAATCCCGAAAGCCGCGCTGCTCTCTGCCGAGCAGATCGCAATTTCGGCCAGCTGCTCAGCAGTAGGGTTCGGATTGACGGCACAGTCCCCGAAAACAGCAACACGCTCCGGCAGGCACATAAAGAACACGGACGATACCAGCGAAACACCAGGCTTTGTCTTGATAAACTGCAATGCAGGCCGGATGGTCTGCTGGGTAGTATGTACTGCACCCGATACCATACCGTCCGCATGTCCTTTATACACCATCATAGTTCCGAAATAGGATACGTCCGTCATAAGGTCGCGGGCAATTTCCTCGTTGGCATTCTTATTTTTCCGAAGCGCATACAGGGTTTGTACGTACTCCTCATAGTAATCCGAGGCAGCAGGATTTACAATGCTGATGAACTGCATATCCGGATTTAACCCTAGCCTCCTGAAAGAAGCCCCTACCTCTGCCGGCTTGCCAAGGATTGTAAGGTCAACAATACCCTGGGCAACAAGCTGGGTTGCGGCTTTCAGGACGCGGTCGTCATTGCCTTCGGGCAGTACGATATGCTTTTTCCGGCTTTTAGCCCTTTTTACAAGCTGGTACTGAAACATATGCGGGGTAATGCCTTCCGACTCAAACTTAATAATCTTGTCATCCAGCACCTGCATGTCCGTGTACTTTTCAAAAGTCCGCACCGCCAGCTCAATCTTTTTAATATTATCCGCACTGATCCTCGAATGAATGGCGCCGATGGTTGTTGTGGTTTCAAAAGTACCTTTCTGCACGGCCAGGATCGGTATTACCGTTTGCAAACCCTCGATCAGTCGGAGTACCGGCTCCTCCGGCTCGGTGCCGGCCGTGAGTACAATGCCCGCAACCTTCGGATAATTGGCCGACAGGTTGGCCTGCAAGGTACCAATGAGAATATCGCCCCGGTCGCCCGGTGTTACGACGAGTACGTTTTCCTTGATATGGTTGAGAAAGTTAGGCAGCATCATGGCGCCCGTAATAAAATGGTCGGCCTGATTGGAAAGCAGCTGCTCGCCAAACAAAACCCTGGCGCCGAGTGCATCGGTGATCTCGCGCAGAGTCGGGCTGTGCAGGCTTCGCTCCCAGGGAAAAACGCTCACCATAATGTCGTCACTCACCTGCATTTGCAGCAATTGCCGCACATCCTCTACCTGCTCCGGTTTTACACGGTTTGCAATAATCCCTAATACCTGCACCTCACGCATTTCGAAGTTCCTGTATACGCTCAATGCAGCGTTGATGATCTGGGCCGTGGTTTTACCTTCCCCATTTACAATCATCAGTACGGGCGCGCCGAGGTTTTTGGCAATCGCAGCATTGGTTTCAAATTCAAATGCAATCCCTTCGCCGAGAAAGTCGCTGCCTTCAATAACTGTGAAATCATAAGCTTCTTCCAGCTCTTTGAACTTCCTGATCACGGTTTCGATGATACCGCCCCAGTTCTGGGATTCACTCTGCTGCAAAACCTCCTGGCGCGTGAAGGCAAAAGTGTCTTCATAAGCGATGGGCAGGGAAAAGTAGCTCAGGATGGTTTCAATGTGCTTATCCTTTGTATCTGGCACCTGCTGGGAGATGATAGGCTTGAAAAAGCCCACCTTTTTTGTCTTGCCCAGCAGCATGTGGATCAATCCGAGTGCCACCACAGATTTGCCGGAATAAGGTTCGGCGGATGCGATGAAGATATTTTTTGTCATAAAAAAAGCAATGCTGCACAGGTTTATTCGAGCATATTCCAGTTGGCAACACGTTCATCCTGTTTTTCTACCAGCCAGACTTTGCTGCCGGGAAAACGTTTGAGGTAAACTTTGCTTTTCTCGATTCCTGCGACACTGAAAGCGGTTGCCAGCGCATCTGCCACGGTACCATCGGGTGAGATCACCGTTGTCCGCACATGAAATAACAGACCAATGCCTGTTTTAGGATCAACGATGTGCGAATAACGTACCCCTTTGTATTCCATAAAACGATAGGTAGGACCCGAAGTAGCCAGGGCAACATTGGCAAGCTCCATGGTTTTGAGCGAATCGCTCCCATTCGAAACTGTAATTTTCCAGCCTTTGGATGCGGGAGGTGCATCCGTCAGCACGATTTTGCCGCCTGCATCCATCATAGCCGATCTGATCCCGAAGCTTTTCAGTACGCGGATCGCCTCTTCTGCCGCAAATCCTTTTCCCAATCCGCCAATGTCCAGCCGCATGCCTTTCTGGGTAAGCATAACCTTGTAACCGTCTGGATTCATTTTCAGTTTTGAAAACCCGGTGCGGTTCAATGCGTCCCGGATTTCATCTTCGGGAGGAAATATTCCCTTTCTGGTTGCGTGACGCCACAATTGCACCACCGGCCCAAGTGTCGCATCGAATGCACCGTCTGTTTTGGCACTGATATCCTGCGATATGGCGAGTATTTCATATAATTCCTTACTTACAGGTACCCACTGCCCGCTGCCGGAAGTTGCTGACAATCTGTTGATTTCACTTCCATCCAGATAGTCGCTCATGATTTCGTTGAGCTTTTCAACCCTTGCGAAAGCTGCTTTTGCAGCACGGAATGCAAGGGAATCATCCTTCGCATAGAATACCAGCTTGAAGGGTGAGCCCATCATTCCTTTTTCGTAGGTATAGCGCTTTTCCCCGCTGTCTGCCGGTGCATGGGCGGCCGCAGCCAGACCCGGGAAAAGTACAATGCAGATAAAAAACCAATGATGCAGCGGGCGTCTTTGTATTGTCTGAAAATAGGTGAAGTTCATGTAAGTGAGCTGTTACGCAAGTTTCTGTCGTAGGAAGCGGACGAAAATTAGTTCATTTTGCCGAATACCTCCGGTTTACAGACGTAAAATCCCCTTTCAATATTTTTTCAGCGCACAAAAAAAGGGCAGAAACCGGTTGATTTCTGCCCTTCCCAATACATCTATATGCACGTCAGCTGCAAAACTGGATCAGGTTGGTCCTGTCTGGCTGGTCATGCTCGGCTGCTACTGCGTCTTTGATTAATCCTGCGCCAATGAATGGGAGTGAGATGATTGTGGAGATCACCATAGCGACAAAAAGTATCGTCGCAAAAAGCAGCTTCCCCGTGTAGAATATAATGTTGCTTATGAAATTCATGATCTTATACGTTATGTGATATTTTTCATTGTCAAAAGTAAATAAATAAGTATGCCAAACAAATTCGTATGAAGAATATCTTATATATTTATATGATTTTAAGAAACCTCTCTATCACATACCTATCACTCGTCAAACATGCGCATACTTTCGATCCTGCTGCATAAAGTTAATTACACAAGGAGTTTTGCAGATGTAGAACTTTTTGGCAAGCCTACACATACTTTAACTATTGAGTCAGTGATTGTTATGCTGATCAAGCTGCTGCTCGGAGCCATTTTGCTTGCAGCCACGATCATTACCGGCATCATCATCCTGCCATTCTGGCTTGTTTTCTGGATAGGGAAAAGACTTGACGAGAAACCGCCTTTGCTGTAAAAAATCAATTGTCATACGCTTATATTGCATAGGTACAGCATCCTTTTTCTGAACCTATGAATAGAAGATCTTTCGTCCGGCTGTCGTCCTCTGCATGGCTGGGCTCGCTGGCGCTTGTGCGATGCTCGTCCGGCAAAACAGAAGACAAAAACACCGCCTTCGAGCTTTCAGAATTGTCCATCGCTGACCTGCAGGCTGCCATGAGCAGCGGAAAATTTACTTCCCGCTCCATTACGCAGCTGTACCTGGACGAAATTGCGCGTATTGATAAAGCCGGCCCAAAGCTGCGTTCGGTAATCGAGATCAATCCCGATGCACTTTCCATGGCCGAGGCACTGGACACTGAGCGCAGGAAAGGCAAACTACGCGGCCCGCTGCATGGCATTCCCATATTGCTGAAGGACAATATCGATACGGCTGACAAAATGCAGACTACCGCCGGCTCACTTGCCCTGGAAGGAAATCGTGCCTCAGCGGATGCATTGTTGACAAAAAACCTTCGCGAGGCCGGAGCGGTAATCCTGGGCAAAACCAACCTGAGTGAATTTGCCAACTTCCGGTCCAATCAATCATCCAGCGGGTGGAGCAGCCGCGGCGGGCAGACGCGGAACCCGTACGTTCTTGACCGTTCTCCCTGCGGATCGAGCTCAGGGTCGGCGGTGGCAGTAGCCGCCAACCTTTGTGCCGCAGCGGTAGGTACTGAAACAAATGGCTCCATCGCCTGCCCTGCTTCCATGAACAACATCGTGGGCATCAAGCCAACCGTCGGGCTGATAAGCCGCACGGGCATTATCCCTATTTCTGCTACCCAGGATACCGCAGGCCCATTTGGCCGGAACGTAGCCGACGCGGCTGCCTTGTTGATTGCCATGATTGGTCATGATGTCCATGATCATTTTGCTAAGGTCAAAGAGGAAGAAATCCTGGACCTGCCCTCGTACCTGCTGCCCGGCGGCCTTAAAGGCAAACGCATTGGTGTGGAAAAATCCTTTCTTAAAAAGCAGGCAGGCATTGACGCACTTTTACAAAAAGCATTGGAACAAATGCGCTCGGCCGGCGCTACAATCGTGGAAGTGGAGTACATGAAAAGCGAAGACCTGGGTGAGGCAGAATCCACTTTGCTGCAATATGAATTCAAGGACGGCCTGAACAAATACCTTGCAAATTCAAATGCAAAAGTAAAATCCTTACAGGAAGTTATTGATTTCAACAAGGCCCATGAAGCTACGGCTATGCCCACCTTCAAGCAGGACCTCCTGGAAATATCCCAGGCAAAGGGAAACCTTGATGATCAGGAATACAAAGCGGCACTTGCAAAGATCCTGCATGTCCGGATGTTGCTCGACAGCCAATTTACCGATCACCAGCTGGATGCGCTCTGCGGACCTGCCACAGGCCCATCCTGGTGTATTGATCCCGTTAATGGCGATTCGTGGACAGGGTATGGTGCTTACGGGCCGGCTGCAATCGCAGGATATCCATCCATCACAGTGCCGATGGGTTTTGTACAGGAACTTCCGGTCGGGCTATCGTTCCTGGGCCGGCAGTACCACGACAGGCAGGTGGTAAACATCGGGTATGCCTACGAGCAGATTTCCAGAAACCGCAAACCGCCCCGGTTTCTGCCCAGCATCCAATAGCAGGCGTTTTTCTATTTTAAATAAAATCAATCAGATAAAGTAACCGGTTATTGCATTGCACTTTTCTGTAACAAACTGGAACATACAGCGAAATGCAGCGAAGAATATTTTTAAGCCGGAGCCTGACATTATGCGCCGCCCTGCCGGTGCTCAGGCTCGACCTTCAGCCCCATATGCCGGAGTGGCTGGTGACCTTGGTCAAGCAAAATGACCTGGGTGTTGCATCGCTCCTGAATTATCAGGTAAAGGACGAAAACAGTGAAAACCTGGGCGGGCTGAGAGACAGCTTCGACATCCTGAATCCGCATAGTACCGCAGCTCTGGTACAGTGGGGTACCTGTGCCGTTTTTTCTCCAAAATCCAGGTTCTACCAGTCGGAAGAATTGCTTTCAGCCATGAACCTCGCCGTTATGTACCTGCTTAAAACACAGCATTCTGACGGCACCATTGACCTGCTTTCTACCAATTTTCACTCTACACCTGATACGGGTTTCCTGGTAAAAAGGCTGGCCATTGCTTATTCGTTGCTCAAAAAATCGGCAGCACCCGGAGCTGGCAAGGTAATGGACAATCTGAAAACCTTTCTGCTGCGTTGCGGTGAGGCGCTTATTGTCGGAGGCATTCATACTCCCAATCACCGCTGGGTGGTATCCGCCGTGCTTGCCCGGCTTAACCAGCTCTGGCCTGATCCTAAATACGCCGCAAGGGCTGAACAGTGGCTTTCCGAGCACATCGACCTGGATGCCGACGGACAGTATAATGAGAAAAGTACCTTCATTTATTCCTCACTCAGCGACAGGTTGCTGATAACCATTTCCAATAGCTTCAAGAAAACCGGGCTACTCCAATATGTGCGTAAGAATTTGGATATGACCATGTACTATGTTCATCCCAATGGGGAGATCGTGACGGATGCATCGGGCAGGCAGGATAAGGCGGTAGTCGGAACACTGGAAAACTACTATTACCCTTACCGGTACCTGGCTGTCTACGATAAAAACGGTCAGTATGCAGCCATGTGCACGATGATCGAGAAAACAGCGGGCCTCAAAATCGCGGGCTATCTGGACTACCTGCTGGACGATCCGGCGCTTTGGGCTGAGCTACCCGTCGCGAAACCTGTACCTGTTAATTTCGTGAAAGCATTCCCTAACTCCGGGCTGGTACGTATCCGCCGCGATCAATGGGATGCTACGCTGATCGCCAACAACCCGGTATGGCTTACTTTTATGAAGGGAAGTGCGGTACTGCAGGGCATACGCTTTGCTTCTTCTTTCTTTGGAAAAGGCCAGTTTGTAAGTGAGAAACTGGATGCTGACGGCCCAGGCTGGAAACTCACGCAAAAGCTCGAAGGTCCTTATTACCAACCCTATCCCAAGGACTACATCCCGACCGATGGCGACTGGGAGAAAATGCCCAGGTATTTCAGGCCGCAAAGCGAAGTCCAGAAGCTGGAAACGATCATCTCTATCAAAGAAATAGAACATGGGATGGAGATTACCATCAAAACCAGGGGTACGGAGCGGGTACCTGCTGCATTGGAGCTGATATTCAGGCCGGGCGGCACTTTACATTCCGTCAGTAAGCTTGACCAGACAAAAGATACCTGGTTGCTGGGCGATACAATGGGCACCTATACCCTGAATGGTGATCAGATTTCTTTCGGGCCGGGAAAAGCACTGCATAAGAATGTAGCGTTGCGGGGTGCCCTGCCACCCATGGACGCACCCACGGTCTTCATTACCGGCTTTACGCCATTCAGCCATACCATCCGGCTCACTTAGGCGGCGATCAGCATTATAAAAGCCAGCCGGCAGGCAGCTTCCAGCTTCCGGAACAATCTGGGCAGTGTTCATGAAAAATGCTAAAAATCACGGCATTAAGCCCGGATGATTTAGACTTATTTTTCATAAATTTGATAAACCTCCCCTTCGATACAGCTCTGGATTTAAACTGCGACGGCCATGCTGAAAAGGGCTTTGTTCTTCATTCTTCTTGCATTTTCCGGAATTTGCCAGGCCAATAGCATCCTGATCCCAATGGACCAGCTGCAGACCAACCATTTGAAAGCATACGGCCTGGCGTATGTTCTGCTGAAAGGGGAAATTGACGTTGACTGGCTGCTCAACTATCGGGGCGGCAGCTTTATGGTGCAGTACAGCAAAACCATTGAAAATGAATGCAAGCTGCGGGCAATTTCCTATGAGGTCCTTTCCAATGCTGCAAGCCAGCAGATCGTTGCTGAGATCAGCAATCCAAATGTCAATATGGACGTCGTAAAGCTGCATAAAGCGGCAAAAATCGCTGTGTACTCACCTATCAAGATCAGTCCGGCAGAGTTTGAAAATACAGATGCCGTGCTGCTGGTGCTGAAATATGCAGAGATCCCTTTTGATGTGGTTTATGATGAAGAAATCCTGCGCGGCGATCTGCCGAAATACGATTGGCTGCATTTGCACCATGAAGATTTCACCGGGCAGTTTGGAAAAAACCTGCGCCGTACTACCCAGGCCGACATTCAGGCGCAGGAAGCAATTGCAAGCCGGTTTGGATATGCCAAGGTTTCGCAGATGAAGCTGGCAGTGGCCAAATCCATCAAGGAGTTCTGTGCCGGCGGAGGATTTTTGTTTGCCATGTGCTCCGGGGCCGAGACTTTCGATATTGCACTGGCAGCCGAGGGCGTGGACATTGTTGACAACATGGATGGTGATGGGATTGATCCGGATGCGCAGTCGAAGCTGGATTTTGATAAAACCTTTGCATTTCAAAACTTCAAATTGCAGCTCGACGAGTACGACGGGATGAACTTTTCGGATATCAACTCATCGGCGGGCCGGTTCCGCGGCTGGGGCGAAAGCAATGAATATTTCAGTTTGTTTGATTTTTCTGCAAAATGGGACGTCATACCCGCTATGCTCGTCCAGAACCATGAACATCTTGTCCGGGAGTTCTTTGGCCAGACTACGGCGTTTTCCAAATACACGATCAAACCCAGTGTGCTGGTAATGGGTACCAGTAGCTCGTCTGACCGGTACATCTATGGGGAACTCGGACGCGGGCAATGGACATTTTACGGCGGACACGATCCGGAGGGGCGCGGAGGAGGGGGTCGCCGGATGCCGACAGATCTTAATTTATATCCCAACTCCCCGGGTTATAGGCTCATCCTGAACAATGTACTCTTTCCTTCGGCTCGCAAGAAGAAGCGCAAGACCTGAGCCGCAGCATTGGGGATTCACAGGATTTTGGCTAGTTTTACCCTAAACCGACATGCTATGACCCCTATAACGAACATCAATCAGCTCGACCTGAACGGTACATACACTTACGCCGACTACCTGCTATGGCGCTTTGAAGAGCGCCTGGAACTGATCAAAGGCCGCATTTTCAAAATGTCGCCTGCGCCCAATGTACGGCACCAGCGGATTTCTACCCAGCTTCAAGGCAGGCTTTTCAATTATCTGAAAGGACAATCCTGTGACCTGTTCAGCGCACCTTTTGATGTGAGACTCTCCAGTTCCAAAAAGTTGTCGAACTCCAATCCGGAAATATATACGGTTGTGCAGCCTGATTTGTGTGTCGTTTGTGATGCATCAAAACTCGATGAACGTGGCTGCCTGGGTGCGCCTGACCTGATTGTGGAAATCCTTTCGCCTGGTAATTCGCGCAAGGAAATGGACCTGAAATTTCAGCTGTATGAAGAATGCGGCGTGCGGGAGTACTGGCTGGTAGAGCCGGTTGAAAATGCCGTATTTGTCTACGTCCTGAATGATATGGGCGTATATGTCGGGCTGAAACCCGCAGTTTCCACGCTGCGCTCCTACATCTTCCCGGACATGGAAATCGACCTCGAAAAGGTTTTTGCGTAATCAGCTTTTCAAATACCTGACGATCATACTGCCGGTACGTTGCGATGCGCCGGAATCTCCTACTTTCTGCCGAAGCGCAGCATAATCTGATTTCATGCGGGCCTGATCCTGGCCACCGGGCAGGATCTTTTTCAATTCACTGACAAGCATCTCTTCATTCAGATCGTGCTGGATCAGCTCGCGTACCGTCTCTTTTTCCATGATCAGGTTGACCAGCGAAATGTAGGGAACACGGATAAGCCTTTTGGCTACGGCGTAGGAGATTGTACTGGTTTTGTAACAAACAATTTCAGGCACACCGAGCAGTGCCGTTTCCAGCGTAGCAGTACCCGAAGTTACCAATGCAGCCTCTGCATTGACCAGCAGATCATAGGTAGCTTCATAAACGATGGATACACCCGCATTTGCGAGATATTGCTCATATAGAGATGCAGGCAGGCTATTTACACCTGCGATAACAAACTGATATGCGGGAAAATGCGGCCGCACTGCCAGCATCACGTTCAGCATTCCCTCGATTTCCTGCCGCCTGCTGCCCGGGAGCAATGCAATGATCGGCTTGCTGCTATCCAGGTTATTTTTTGCCCGGAACGCCGGATCAGGCGTAAATGCCTTAATCGCGTCCATCAAGGGATTACCCACATAGTCGACCTTAAAGTCGTACTTTTTATAAAAATCTACCTCAAACGGGAAGATTACGAACATGCGGTCGACAGTCTCTTTAATTTTCCAGGCACGCCGCTGGTTCCAGGCCCATACCTTGGGGGATATGTAATAAAAGACCTTTAAGCCCCGCGATTTGGCAAAAGCTGCGATACGAAGATTAAATCCCGGATAATCAATGAGGATCAGCGCATCGGGCTGCCAGGAAAGGATATCGGACTTACACTTTTTCAGAAACCCCCGGATCGTGCCCAGGTTTTTGGCGACCTCCCAAAATCCCATAAAAGCCGTATCCTTATAGTGTGTAACGAGCTTCATGTGCTCAACTTGCATCATATCACCTCCCCACCCCCGGAACTCGGCCTCCGGATCGCTGGCACGAATGCCCTTGATCAGGTTGGAGCCGTGCAGGTCGCCGGAACGCTCACCGGCTATGAGGTAGTACTTCATTCAGTTTTGAGGGAGTGAGTTAGTGAGTTCGTGATTGAGTTTTTGAGTTATTAACCGTAGTACTCGACGAAGTTTTTGGGGGTTTCGATGAGTTTGATGTAGTGCAGCTTGGCGTCAGCGGATACTGCTGAGATTGCGGGAGCAAGGATTTTCCAGATTTCGGTCACGAATATTTCACAGGAAGCCATTTTTCCCTGCATGAAGTCCACGTCAAGGTTCAGGTTCTTGTGGTCAACCTTATCAACAATTTTCTCCTTGATCAAATCTCCAAGCACTTTCAGGTCAATCACAAAGCCGGTATCAGGATCAGGTTTTCCCTTTACCGTAACAATCAGCTCAAAATTATGTCCATGCCAGTTGTTATTGGCGCAAGGGCCAAATACCTCCTGATTCCGCTCGTCTGACCACGCCGGGTTAAAAAGTCGGTGTGCCGCATTGAAATGCTCCTTTCTGGTTACATAAATCATAATTCTCCTTCAACCTTGGTAAACTGAATGCAAAATTACAGCTTGTATGCTTAGTTTTACATTTTAACAGCCTGAGAACTGGAAAAAATCCAATTTCAGGCATTTTCCTGCAAGCAGATCTCGTAAAATCAAGGCACTTACCCGGCATTTGTTTTACCATTTAAACCATTGATCTCCACTATGATAATTGTTACAGGTGCAGCCGGATTCATCGGCAGCGGGCTTATCAGCCGCCTTAATCAGGATGGTTTTAAAAGTATCATCGCCGTGGATGATTTTTCCAAAACGGAAAAGACCGGAAACCTGGAAGGCAAAACAATCCTTCAGAAAGTAGAACGAACCGACCTAGCGACGTGGCTCGACGAGCACTACCGCGATGTTGAATTTATCTTTCACATCGGCGCACGCACGGATACGACCGAGTTTGACAAGCATATTTTTGACGAACTCAATGTCAATTATTCCAAAATGATCTGGGAAAAATGCGTGGCCTACCAGCTTCCGCTGGTGTACGCATCCTCAGCAGCTACCTATGGTTTGGGAGAGCATGGCTACGACGACGATGAGTCGGCCATCGGCGGATTGAAACCGCTCAACCCTTACGGAGATTCCAAGAACGAATTTGATAAGTGGGCCCTGCAGCAGGAGAAAAAACCGTTTTTCTGGGCAGGGTTGAAGTTTTTCAATGTATATGGCCCCAACGAGTACCACAAAGGCAGAATGGCATCGGTCATTTTCCATGCCTATAACCAGATCAATGCAACGGGTAAAATGAAGCTTTTCAGATCCCACCATCCTGATTACAGGGACGGAGAACAAATGCGTGATTTTATTTACGTCAAAGACCTGATCGATGTTTGTATATTCCTGATGCACCATCGGAAAAATCCGGGTATTTACAACCTGGGAAGCGGGCAGGCACGGACTTTCAAAGACCTGGTCACCAGCACCTTTGAAGCTATGGGCAAGCAACCCGACATCTCGTATATTGATACACCGGCGGATATCAGGGACAAATACCAGTATTTCACAGAAGCAAACATGGCAAAACTGCGCAGTATCGGCTACGAAAACCCATTTACCTCCCTGGAAGATGGCATCCGCGACTATGTGCAGCAATACCTGGCGACGCACACCTACCTATAAAGGTCCGGGCCGGGTTCCACAAGCGGTTTCTCAGCAATTTTGCGTATTTTTGACGCTCAAAACAAACTCTATCCCGGTTGTATATGTTACCCTTTAGCATAACACAGGGTGATAATTGAAAGACTATGAGCAAAGAAGAAGAATTGTTGGAAGAAATCACCAGTTCGGAATACAAATATGGTTTTGTAACGGATATCGAGGCGGATGAAGCTCCGGCGGGGTTGAATGATGATATCGTCCGCTTTATCTCTGCCAAGAAAAACGAACCCGAATGGATGCTGCAGTGGAGGCTGAAAGCCTATCATATGTGGCTGAACATGGAAGAGCCTCAATGGCCTAATGTGCATTACCCGAAAATTGATTTTCAGGCCATTAAATATTACTCCGCTCCGAAAAAGAAAAAAGCGGTTGAAAGCATTGACGACATTGACCCCGAGCTGCGCGATACTTTCGAAAGGCTGGGCATTTCATTGAATGAACAAAAGAGGATTTCCGGAATTGCGGTTGATGCCGTGATGGACTCGGAGTCGGTTTTTACGACATTCAAGGGTACGCTCAAAGAAAAAGGAATTATTTTCTGCTCAATCAGCGAGGCAATCCGCGAGCATCCTGACCTGATCAGGAAATACCTGGGATCGGTGGTACCGCCCAAAGACAATTATTATGCAGCGCTTAACTCGGCTGTATTTTCCGACGGATCTTTCGTATACATTCCAAAAGGTGTTCGCTGCCCGATGGAGCTCTCGACTTACTTCCGCATCAATGCGGCAGGTACCGGGCAGTTTGAGCGTACACTGATCGTGGGAGATGAAGACAGCCATGTCAGCTATCTCGAAGGTTGTACTGCACCTATGCGGGACGAAAACCAGTTGCATGCGGCCGTAGTTGAGATTTTTGCGCATGAGAATGCAAATGTTAAATACTCGACCGTTCAGAACTGGTATCCTGGCGACAAGGATGGTAAAGGGGGTATTTACAACTTTGTAACCAAACGCGGACTTTGCGATGGTGCAGGTTCCAAGATCTCCTGGACGCAGGTGGAAACCGGCTCAGCGATCACCTGGAAATATCCGTCTGTGATCCTGAAAGGCGATAACTCAATCGGTGAATTCTACTCGGTAGCAGTGACCAATAACATGCAGCAGGCTGATACAGGTACCAAAATGATCCACGTTGGTAAAAATACCAAAAGCAGGATTGTTTCCAAAGGTATCTCTGCCGGTAAAAGCCAGAACTCCTACCGCGGACTTGTGCAGGTTTTTAAAAGAGCAGAAAAGGCCCGTAACTTTTCACAATGCGACTCGTTGTTGCTGGGTGATAAATGCGGAGCCCATACATTCCCGTACATCGAGGTGAGCAATCCTTCTGCAACTGTCGAGCACGAGGCAACTACTTCAAAAATTGGTGAAGACATTCTTTTTTACTGCAACCAGCGGGGTATTCCTACGGAGCAGGCAGTAGCATTGATCGTAAATGGTTATGCAAAAGAGGTGTTAAACCAGCTTCCGATGGAGTTTGCGGTAGAAGCCCAGAAATTACTTGAGATCAGTCTGGAAGGCAGCGTAGGCTAGCAGAACGATCCTCTTTTTACCCGATTAAATCCTGAAAGCCTTTGATTCGTCAGAGGCTTTTTGTATTTTATTGATCTTACCGAATGATTCACTAACGCTAAACCTTCATGACGCACGTTCCCCAGCTGATCGTAGACCTTTCCTTAATACTCACAATGGCGGGTATCATTACCCTTATTTTCAAGAAATTGAAACAGCCCATTGTGCTAGGCTACATACTGGCGGGATTACTTGTTGGTCCTAACTTTCATCTTTTTCCCACCATCACGGATATCAAGACGATCGAGATCTGGGCTGAGATCGGGGTAATTTTCCTTCTCTTTAACCTGGGTTTGGAATTCAGCTTCAAGAAGCTGGTGAAAGTAGGAAGTACTGCTGCAATTACAGGTTTATTTGAAGTTACACTGATGCTAGTGACGGGCTTTGTGACGGGCCAGCTGCTGGGCTGGGACAAAACCAACAGCCTCTTTCTGGGCGGAATTATCGCGATCTCGTCCACGACCATTATCTTCCGGGCATTTGACGAATTGGGCCTGAAAACGCAGCAATTCACAAGAGTAGTACTGGGGATACTGGTGATCGAGGACCTTACCGCCGTGTTGCTGATGGTGTTACTTTCCACCTTGTCCATCAGCCAGCAGTTTGCAGGTTATGAGCTCCTGCAGTCCATTGCCAAGTTGTTCTTCTTTCTTACGCTGTGGTTTCTCGGGGGCATATTCGTCTTTCCAACCCTGCTTCGCCGCTACCGTAACCTGATGAACGACGAAAGTGTACTGATCACCTCCATAGCCTTGTGTTTCGGGATGGTGTTTCTTGTGACAAAAGCAGGGTTTTCAGCTGCACTGGGTGCATTTATCATGGGCTCGATCCTGGCGGAGACCACCCACGCCGAAAAGATAGAACACCTGCTCAAACCCGTCAAAGACCTTTTCGGGGCTATATTCTTTATTTCAGTAGGAATGCTTATTAATCCGGGGCTGCTTGTGCAGTACGCCGTGCCTACTGCCATCCTGGTGTTCGTTGTTATTTTTGGTAAAACGATTTTCGTGACCCTGGGCGCAGTCATCTCGGGCCAGCCTTTGAAGCAGTCGCTGCAATCGGGTATGAGCCTTTCGCAAATCGGTGAATTCTCATTCATTATTGCCAACCTTGGAGTGGCCTTAAAAGTTACCGGTGATTTCCTCTACCCCATTGCAGTCGGCGTATCCGTGATCACCACATTTACCACCCCCTACATGATGAAAGCCTCAGAGCCGCTGTACGACTGGCTCGACGGGGTACTGCCTGAAAAATGGCGGCTTTATCTTAACAGGTACAGTACAAGTACCGGAGGCATTTCACAAACCACCCACTGGAACCTGATCCTGAAATCCTATGCACAAACGGTTATACTCAACACAGTTGTTATTGTAGCTGTCACGCTGGCTGCATCCCGCCAGCTTGCCGACTTGCTGCACACGCATGTCCCCGAAACCTTCCTGACGAATTCGGTGCTGGCTGTTATCACCTTCCTGCTGATCGCACCGTTTTTGTGGGCATTGGTTTTCAAAAGATCGAACAGGAAAGCCTACTCGTCTATCTGGCTGCACAGAAAATACAGCCGCGGGCCGCTCCTGCTGCTGGAACTCTCGCGCGTAGTCATTGCAGTGATCCTGATGGGCTTTTTACTGAGATCTTTCTTCTCTACTCCTACTACCCTGACCATTGCAGCCGCGATCATGCTGCTATGTTTTAGTGTTTTCTACCGCCGTCTGCAGCAATTTTACAGTCGCATTGAAGATCGTTTTCTGCAGAACCTGAATGCACGCCAGCTGGAAGGCAGCGGCAAGTCAAGGAGGATATTGCTTCCCTGGGACGCTCACTTTGCATTTCTGGAAGTAAGTGCAGATTCGTCCCTGATTGGCAAAAGCCTGCAGGATCTGGCCATACGCGAAAAATTCGGCATTAATGTGGTCTTGATTGAAAGAGGAAGCAAGACGATCCAGCTGCCCAGGCCCACCGAGGTACTGTATCCATGTGACAGGATTGAGGTAATCGGGACCGACGATCAGCTGGATGAGTTCCGGAAACATATTGAAGTAAGTACCAATGGAGACGCCTATATGGCTCCGGAAGAAAGCGTGGTACTGGAAAGAATTGAGGTTAAAAGCATTTATAACATACGCGGCAAGTCTATCCGCAACAGCCAGATCCGTGAGAAAACCCAGGGAATGATCGTCGGACTGGAAAGAAATGGCGAGCGTATCCTGAATCCCGACTCTTCCATGATCATTGAAAATGGCGACGTGCTGTGGATCGCCGGTGACCGTGAGCTGATCAGGGAGTTTGTAAACCTGAAAAACGCCAATAACGAAGAAGAAGCGGAAGTTATCTCCTGAGCAAGCCCTGCAAACCTCCGGTATGTACCGCTACAATGGTAGCATTGGTGAGATTTCCTTTTTCAATAAGATCAAAAAGCCCGTAGAACATTTTTGCAGTGTACACCTGTTCAAGCTGGATCTGATTTTCTTCTTTGAACTTGTCCATAAATGCAAGCAGGTGTTCATTCCACCGGGCATAGCCGCCAAAATGGTAATCTGTATAAAAGGTTAGCCTGCCATAATCAGGCACATCGGTGAGCAGCTTTGTAATATCTTTTTGTAAAAAACCGCCACCCTTTAACGCAGAAAAAGCAAGCACATCTGCATGCGCTGCCATGATCCCGGCTGCTGTACCACCGGTACCGGCCGCCACGGCGAAGTAGTCGGGCTGGAAACCCAGCTGATTTTTCACCTCTTCTACCATTTCCCCTACCCCCTTCAACGCCAGATCTGACGTACCGCCCTCGGGAATGATAAAGGGCTTGTCAAACTGTGTTTCAAGCTCAGAAAGGAAGTTGGCGCTGGTACGCAGCCTGTATTTCTCACGCGAAATAAAATGGAGTTTCATCCCCCGCTCCCGGCAAAACTGCAGTGTGTGCGTTTCGTTCAATGCATAGTCTTCTCCCCGTACCATTCCGATCGTTTCAAACTCCAGTGCAGCTCCGGCGGCAGCTACTGCATACAAATGATTTGAAAAAGCACCACCGAATGTCAGCAGTGTGGTGGCACCTGACTCCCGTGCTGCGAGAAGGCTGTACTTAAGTTTACGCCACTTATTGCCGGAAACATACGGATGAATGAGGTCGTCGCGCTTGATGTACAGGCGTATACCTGCATTCCGGGTTAGTTCATTTGAGAGCTCCTGCAGGGGCGTCGGCAGGGAGGAACCTGTTAAGTCCACTTTATTTGATATTTTTGTTTTACTACCAACAAGAAAAAAATGTCGCAGGATACTGCTGAAATACTTCCGGAAGAAGACGATCTGTACGAGCATTACCGCATTGTTGCCGATAAAGGCCAGGGATTGATCCGGCTCGACAAGTTCCTGAACCTGCATGTAGCCAATGCATCGCGGACAAAAATACAAAACGGAATTGACGCAGAAGCTGTGAAGGTGAATGGGCAGGCTACCAAAGCCAGCTACAAGGTAAAGCCCCTCGATGTAATTACGCTTTCACTGCCCGAGCCGCCTAGGGACACTGAAATTATTCCGGAGGACATTCCTTTGGACATTATTTATGAGGATGACGTGTTGCTGGTGGTTAATAAGCCAGCCGGAATGGTGGTACACCCCGCTTATGGTAACTGGACCGGCACGCTGATCAATGCATTGGTGTACCACTTTCAGCATTTACCTACCGGACGGAATGGTGAAGGCCGGCCCGGCCTTGTACACCGGATTGATAAGGATACATCCGGACTCCTCGTGATTGCAAAAACCGAATTTGCCATGTCGTTCCTGGCAGGCCAGTTTGCCGATCACAGTATTGAGCGCACTTACAATGCCATTATCTGGGGAGAGCCCAAGGAACCCAAAGGAACCATTACCGGTCACGTAGGCCGGAGTGTGCGTGATCGCAAGGTCATGGACGTATACCTTGACGGTACCCATGGTAAGCATGCGGTAACCCACTATGAGGTTCTGCGCCAGCTCAGGTATGTTTCTTTGGTAAAATGCAACCTTGAAACCGGCCGTACACACCAGATCAGGATACATATGAAGCACCTGGGACATCCGATTTTCAATGATCCTGTTTATGGGGGCGACAAGGTACTCCGGGGGAATTCGGTAGGAAGTTACAAGGCCATGGTAGAAAGTTGCTTTAAGCTGCTGCCCGGACAGGCACTGCATGCACGCTCACTCGGCTTTATACATCCTGCAACCCGGAAATGGATTCAGTTTGACTCCGAGCTGCCGGTAGGCTTTCAGGAGATCCTCAGCAAGTGGGAAACCTTTGTAAACCCCTGAATGGGCTAGTATATTTCCCTTTCGGGGGTGTTTTAATGATAAATACAAAACTATGACTGTAATAACCCGCCAGGGAACCCTTGAAGATATACCCGCTATTTTTGAGCTTGTAAAGGAGCTTGCCATTTATGAGCGTGCGCTCAATCAGGTATCAAATACGCCCGAGAAAATGGCGCGGGATTACAAAGATAAACTTTACGATTTTTTTGTGGCGGAACACGATTCCAAAATTGTCGGACTGTGCCTCTACTATTTCCGGTACTCAACCTGGAAAGGGAAACGCCTGTATATGGAAGATATTATCGTAACGGAATCCATGCGGGGAAACGGGATCGGCAAAATCCTTTTTGATGCAACAGTTGCCGCTGCCAAGCAAACCGGCTGTACCGGCATGCTTTGGCAGGTGCTCGACTGGAACACTTCTGCAGTAGGCTTCTACCGCAAGTACGGCACCAATTTCGATAACGAATGGATCAACTGCAGTCTCGATTTCTGAGACTGCTACTGCAGTAAATCCGGGCGGCGTTCACGGGTTCTTTTTACAGATTGCTCATGCCGCCAGGATTCAATTTTAGCTTCATGCCCGGACATTAAAATTTCCGGAACCTTGTGACCTTCAAAATCTGCCGGTCTGGTGTAAACAGGCGGTGCCAGCAGGTCGTCCTGAAAAGAATCCGTTAATGCCGACGTTTCATCATTTAGTACACCCGGCAGCAGGCGGATTATTGCATCGGAAAGTACTGCAGCGGCAAGTTCACCTCCGGAGAGTACATAGTCCCCAATGCTTATTTCCATGGTTACAAAAAGATCACGCACACGCTGGTCCACACCTTTGTAATGCCCGCAGATCATCATCAGGTTACCTTTCAGGGAAAGCCTGTTAACCATGCCCTGCTGCATCAGCTCACCGTCGGGAGTAAGATAAATGATCTCGTCATAACTCCTCTCCTGCTGCAACTTTCTGATACATCCTGCAATCGGCTCTATCTGCAGCACCATACCTGCTCCCCCGCCAAATGCGTAATCGTCAATCGTACGGTGCTTGTTAGTGGAATAATCCCTTATGTCATGAACCACCACTTCGGCAAAGCCCGCCTGCTGAGCGCGTTTCAGGATTGAATGCGCAAAAAAGCTATCGAGTAAGCTCGGGACGCATGATAGAATATCAATCCGCATCGTCGGGAGTGTTGTCAGATTCATTGTCCAGATATACTTCCAGCAGACCTTCGGGAAGATTAACGATCAGCTTCTGTTGCTGCTTGTCAGCCCTGAGCACGATATCGTCAGCAGTCGGTATAAGCACTTCCGAACCCTGGTAATCCATAGCGATAAGATCTTGGCCATTCAGGGAATATACCTCGCGTACAATCCCAAGTTCTCCCCGGGTTTCGTCCACAACCTGGTACCCTTTAATCTCATGATAATAAAATTGGTCACCTTCGAGTTCTGCAAGCTCATCCAGCGGCAGGTAAAGTGAGTTACCTACCAATGCCTGCGCTTTTTCAATGGTATCAACATCTTCAAATGCTACGATAGCATTGCTCTGTTTCTGAATATTAAGGTCGTCAATAAAATAAGGCACCAACTCCCCTTTTACCTCCACATACACGGATTCGAGGCCTTCGTATTCCTCCGGATAGTCCACGTCAAGGTAAATGACCACATTACCGCTGACACCGTGTGTACGGAGAATGTAGCCGAGCAAATAACAATTATCCTGTTTCACCAGTATGAATGTCTTAGACTTGTTTATAAAAAATATGAGTCTGTACGGAAGCACCGACAGACCCATAAAAACTGTATTTCGAAGTATTGCTTATTCTGCCGATTCTTCGGTTGCAGCTGTTGTTGTTTCGTCGGCACCTTCGGCGCTAACTTCCGTTTCCGGCTCAGCAACTTCCTCAGCAGGAGGCGTATTTTTCTTGGCGATTGCTTCTGCACGCGACTGGCTAACTTTACGTTCAGCGTCCAGTTTGGCTTGTTTTTCAGCATCTTTCTTCTGAGCCAATGTATCCGCTGCAGTAGTTTTACGGTCAGTTTTAGAGCCTTTCCACTCTTCAAAGCGAGCGTCAGCAACTTCCTGCGTAATAGCTCCTTTGTTTACTCCCACCTGAAGGTGCTTGCGGAGCATTACTCCTTCATGCTGAAGAATCGACTTCGCTGTATCCGTAGGCTGAGCTCCTTTTAGAAGCCAATCCACAGCTTTGCTTGATTCCAGTACGATGGAAGCAGGATTTGAATTCGGGTTGTAAATACCCAGTTTCTCAATAAAGCGACCATCACGTGGTGCTCTGGCATCTGCGACAACGATATCGTAAATCGCTTTCTTTTTGCGTCCACGACGCGCTAACCTGATTTTAACTGCCATTTCTTATTTTGGTTATTTGCGGGAACTCGTCCCTTAATTAAACAGGGTGCAAATGTACTGATTTTCTTTCTATAAAGATGTACACCCATAAAAAAAGGGAGGCTTTAAGCCTCCCTTTTCGAAGTATGTTTTTGTCCGGCTATCTGCGGAAACCAGCAGGATAAGTAGAGCGGATCGTGTTCATCGGCAGGATTTTGATCTCTACACGACGGTTAGACTGCAAACCTTCCACTGTTGTATTCTCAGCGATCGGGCGATATTCACCGTAATATTCTGTAAGAATACGGCTAGGATCCTGCAAGCCTGCACGGATAATGAATCTCTTGGCAGCGTCAACCCTGCGGCGTGATAGCCCTACGTTGTAGTTGTCAGAAGCACGTGCATCCGTGTGTCCTACCAGTACAATGCGGCAGTTGGTACGCATGTTCAGAAGTTCCACAACCTTGCTCAATGTCTCTTTTGAAGGATTGCGGATGATCGCTTTATCCGTATCGAATTCGATGTTGCTGAACAATGCTTCGCACTCGTCTTTAGGCAGATTGTTTTTGATTGCGTCGCGGATGATCTTATCCAGATCCATAGCTACACCACCACCTGATACTACACTTCCAGCAGGAGTGTTAGGCTCTTTGTCAAACAAATCGGCTACGCTGTCACCATCAGAGTCAGTATAAAGGCGTGGATCAACCGGCTTGGGCATATTAGCCTTCGCGATAGAATCCGCATCGTTCATTGTAGGATTGTAAGGAACCGGAATTAGTGACTGAGGATTAGTCCAGCGCAGGTGGTAGCGGCCGGCAGCAGCGTCATATTTTCCACCTTTGGCACGTACTGCATTTTTACCCAGCTTGTAAGTCAGTGCCAGGTTCAGCATTCCGTAAGCATCATTTTTAGATTCACCCTTTGCAAACGTCCAGATGCCTTGCTGGGTAGTATAATCGCTCAATCCGCCCACAGTTGCATCCATTTTCTCGGTATTCACAAAGTTGTGCGTGTAATCAATACCAAGATCAAAACGTGAAGAAAGTTCGTAGTGAACTGTCAGTCCGGTTGGAACAACCCATTCACGGGTGTACGTTGAACCATTACGTTCCCACTCACCTGCTGTTTTAGAGCTTGCATCCGAGTTGGTGGAGAAGCTGCCGGTAAGGCCACGGGTAACGTTTGTATAGTCTACGTCAGTGTGGTAATAAATGATACCGCCACCCAAGTGTGCATCCACTTTCCATCTGCGCATCTTTTTGTATCCGAAAAGCAGACGTGAAAGATTGGCAGTTCCGTCCAGTGTAACCTGTACAAAAGAAGGGCTGTTGAAAGTTGCATTATAAACGTTTCCTGACAAAGAGCTCACATGACCATCCTTGGAACCCTGCAGACGACCATTGTAACCAACAAGCTGAATTCCAAAAATCGGTGAAAGCTGCTTGTTGACCGAAAGACCCCATCCGCCGGTAAGCACTTCATTGTCTCCGCGTTTGAAGCCGTTGTATTGCGATAAATCTCCGAAGAATTTTGTTATACCCCCATAACCTGTGATGGACCAGGTATTCATTTTATTGGGTCCTTCGTACGATCTGTTTTGGGCAAACGTACTTGAACTCAGCAGGGACAAACAAAGTAAAGCAACGTAAAGATTCTTTCTCTTCATGGGAAACACCAGTTATGTGATTCAAATATTCACTGTTAATTAACTCAAAATCAGAAAAGAACAAGCCTGTAAGCCGGATTCTGTACCTTTCATTGAACTAAGTCGACAAAAGTTCCTGCCATTTATCCAGGATTCCGGTCACCCGGAACCTCTAACGATCTACCCGTGCCGGCGTCTTGAAGACGGGGACGAGTAACCCCACAAACCAGCACCTATTTGATCTTTCAGCCCGTAAGGTTTACCGTGCCTCTGCGGTCACCCGGAGAGCGGTGGGCTCTTACCCCACCTTTTCACCCTTACCTCAGCATAAAATTTTATGCCAAGGCGGTATAATTTTCTGTGGCACTTGCTGTCAGCAAACCGTTTCCGGCGTGCTGCCTTCCCGTTAGGAAGTACGGTACTCTGCGCTGTCCGGACTTTCCTCCCCGGTCTAAAAAACCGCGGCGGCAGGACGGCTTATTCCCTTCCGTTGCGCACAAAGCTAAGAAATACTTTCGTTCGTTCGGCAGTTAATATACCATAAAAAGTAAAAAAATATAGCAATCTCCCCCCTAATTGTACAAAAATTCCTTTACAAAGCTTTCAATCCGTCTACCCTCAAGTTCACCTTTCCTGACGCAAATACAACGGAATACAAATGCTCCGGCGTGAGGTAAACCTTATCGGGTTCAATGGTGTTGAGCGCTCCTTTGAGGCTGATGCCCTCGGCTACCTTGTAATTTGCCAATGCTTTCTGTATGGTACTCTTTGCATCTGTAATCTGTGTACCTACGGGAAAAATCATCTTCTTTTCCATCATCCTGGTAAACTGCCCCTGCAACAGCCAGCTGGCTGTTTTTACCATTGCATTGCGGGTCTCCAGATCGTAGTCTAGTTCTTTAAAAGAAAGCTGCTGGGATGCAGGATCATACGTAGGGATACCTTTGAGAAATACAAATCCGTTGATACTTCCCTTCAGACCGGCCTTGATGACCAGCTTTTCATTCTGACCGTACATGTCAATAGAGGTGACTTCCACATACTGCCCGCCCAGAAAGGAAAATCTTTCCCCTGCAAACTTTGTCGTAGCAAGCCTGGCGGCATCTTTGTAGGAAATAAGGCTGATCAGCCCTACCTTAAATTCATCCGGTACCTGCGCCACTATTTTTAGGTTAGGGAGCTTGCTGCTGCCTTGTATTTCAGGCTTGGTGGCGGACGTAATGGTTTGCGTGTAACCTTTGATGCCGATGGTAGCCCGCAGCACATTGTTCTTGGCCAGCAATGGTGTCATCACTACCTCCCGGGGTGTTACCAGGAGCCAGGTATCAAACTCTTTAGCAAGCATAACCGGCTGACGAGCAAGGTTCCAGGCCAGCTCGGCATTTTTTTTCAATTCCAGATTGCCGGATACCTGCTCGTCTATCGCAGTTGTGATTTTATCAAAATTCTTGTTCAGCATCCGGCTCACCATGCTCTTGATAGGGATTTTGAATGCACCCACCTTTACATTCGGCTCCGAGATCCAGTCATAGCTGTCTACATAGGTCTCCGACCGGATCTGCCAGTTAGGCTGAATACCGATCTTTGAAATCAGCCGGATGCGCAGCGAAAACTCCGTATCCTTATAGCCCGACATCGTCATCCCGAGGGGGCTGATCTTGTAACCCGCACTCACCCAGATTTTAATCGGAACCTCAAACAAAAAGGAAGAATCAATGGCAACGATCTTGATCGGGCTCAGTTTCCAGACTTTGGCTTTCAGGTTATCCTGATTCTCGTCCTCGTAGCTGTTGTCCTCATAAATAACGCCCTGGATACGCGCATTAAGCTGATTTTCAATTTCCTGAATAGGAAGCTCAACCGGCACGTTCAGTACCGAAAGATGTTTTTCATTCTGGATTTCCTGATCCGAGTATTTGTAGGCTTCCATAGGTGCTTTGGGATCGGGGCTTTTCGGCCGGCATTGCCACAGGCACACCGAAGTGCCCATGATGATCAGCAACAACCAGCATTTCACATTGATCTTACTTGATTTTAACAAGGGTTGCACCGTATCCGAACTTTTCTTTTTGTGCATCTCTAAAAAATTGTACGTGCTGGTTTTTGCCAAGCCGCCGGTGAAGCTCACTTTTCAGCTTTCCGCTTCCTGCCCCATGAATAAACGTGATCTCTTCCATTCCGTTTGCAATAGCCATTTCGAGGTTACTTTCAAAGGCGGCCAGCTGCGCCTGAAGGATCTGGTCACCCGACAAACTCCGGATGTCCGTATCCAGTTTTTCCGCATGAAGATCTACCACATCACTGGGCTTGGCCAATCCGGTGGTACCTGGCTGCACCACATTCAGGCCGTCTTTCAATGCATCAGGCAGGTCACCCGCAGCGGACTGTTCCTTTTTCAGGTTTTCTATATCCAGCTGATATACAAATGCATCCTTGTCCAGTACGGGTGCCTTTTTCTTGTTTTTATAAAAAGATTGCGCTCTGCATTTGATCCGGGTCGTTAAGCCCTGTGGCAGTACATGGATACCCGTCCTGTAATAAAGCATCCTGAACTCAAATGTGGGCCAGGCTTCAAAATCCTTTACCAATAATTCGGTCAGCTTTTGTGCTGAACGTGGCTGCAACACGCCGCCAGCCAGCCCGTTACTAACCTGCTCCGATGTTGCGGCAGCCGTAAACGGGAGAATCCAGTCGGTGTTGTTAATCAGGTGTGCAGTTACTGCCCGGTCATTTACCGATACAAATGCAAGATAAATTCCTTTTTCGGCAAACGGCTGATTACGAGGGACCACCGGCTCGGGAGTAACTTTCCGCACTGCGTCATCCTTGACCATCCGCTGCGATTCTACCGGCGAAATCGTTACGATTTCCTTTTTCAGTACCGGAATCCGGAAACCATCCTCTATTTCAACTTCCACTACATTTCCAGGCAGAAAAGCATAAATAACGCCCTCTTCCCTGCCATGTACCAACCTTACTTTATCTCCGATATTCATTTTTGTGTATTTAAAAATAGAAGGGTTTGAATCCAAACCCGTTTTTGTCTATCTGCAATGCAGGTGCCGGGATTTTCAGCGAACCCGCCAGAAAACCCAGTGTACGAACAAATTTACTCCGCGTTTTGATCCTCGTCAGGTCAATGTCCAGAGAAAGATAAAACTGCCGGTAAGGCACATACCCCATTTCTTTACTTTTGCTTTGCTCAGCGGATACCATATCGTGAATGCCATATCCCACCGAAATGCAGAGCCACTCCGGCCAGCCCGAACCTTTGAAGAATGTCCCCGGACTGGCTGAGAGCCAATAGGTTTGTCCATTGTAATCTTTCAGCCAGCGCTCATATGGATTGCTGCCGAGCAAACCCGGCCTCACTGCCGCCAGCCGGGTTGAATGAAATGAAAACTTGGGCTGAATGCGCGGCTCATCCCACCATGCAACCTGCAGGAGATAGATCGCCGAGCCGGCCATATTGGCTACCATATCCCCGGGCGAGAAGCCATAATCGGGAGAAAATCCATCCAGGATTTCAATAGGAGTTTGAAAAATAATCCCTGAAACTGCACCGTAAATCAGCATTTGCTTCTTTGAAATGCCTGTTTTCCGGTAAATGGCGGCCGTATGGCGCGCAATCTGGTACGATGTGTAAAGGTGCCCCATTTTGTCCATTTGGAGCCACTCGTACGTATCATCCTTAATGGTGAAGTTGGTCAGCGGATTCTTGTACCATGATCTGCTGAGTCCGTACAAGGTGCCCAGGTACAAGGCAGACTGCCCTGCAAAAATACCCCGCAGCCGCTTATAGTTGGGGCGGACAGCCGTATCTGCCTGCACCCTGGCCGAATTGGTCTGCGCAAAAAGCGCCTCCCTGCCGCTCAGCAGGAAAACCAGTAAAATGAAGGTAAAAGATCGGAGGCAGGTACTTGAAAAGTATTTCGTCAAAACTGGAAATCTGTTATTCGGCCACGGCATGGGTTAGTAGCCGCCATGGTACTTTCTCAAACCCCATTCTACCCCCAAAAGCAGGATAAGCACAAAGAAAAGCCATTTCATAAAAATAAGCTCTACCATGTCCTCCATGCTGTCGAGGCGATCCGCGGGCCTGTTTTCCCGGAGTTTTTGTAAAAATGTGCTGAGTGAAGCCGCAGTCAGGAATTCGCCTCCTGAACGTTTGGCCAGCTCGCGGAGCATTCCAAAATCTGCGGTAGTATTGTTCATTTCCAGATCAGCATTGCGTACAACAAACTGCCCGGTGACACGCTCCTGCTTTCCAAGCACAGTAGCAGATGCCGCATACTGATACACGCCGTCCGAAAGACCGCTCACATTGAAGCGCGGATTTTCTTTGGTATGGGTGTAGGCAAACTGCCGGTTCCTGCCTTTTTCATCACGGATGTCCAGCTTCACCTCCTGCCCAAAAACCGGCTCGTAGATATCATTATAGATTTCAGTCTGAAAAATAACCTGCTCGCCCGCATCAAATTCATTACTCACAGGATATACCCTGAACTTTCTTTTATCCTCCCGCACAGAAAGTACCTGTATGATCTTCTGAAAAAAATTATCAACTACCTCCTGGCTGCCGGTCTGTGCAAACTCTTCCTGGCGCCATTGCCAGATTCCCTCCCCGGCAAGCACGGCGGTTTTCTGCTCACCATTGGTATTAAGTACCAGCAGCGGTTTGCTGGTGTTCAATGTTCCAATTTTTTGAAAAAGCACGGTTTCAGATCCTGAGGATACGTTGTACTCGCCAAAAGGCACTGAGAGCGGCGGCAGACGTTCAAGCAGTTTCAGATTTTCGGGGTCGAAGTTTAGCTGCTGGAAAGAGGTATTGTACCGTGCGGTAACTTTGTCTGTCTGGTTGCTGGAAGTATTGATCGTCAGGGAACGGTTCAGCGAGTTGGCCAGCGGCACGGCCGACTGGTTTCCCAGCACAAAAAACAAAGGTGTTTTCTCGTCTATGTACTTCCTTACCAATGCATTGCCCAATCCAAGCACATTGGGTACCTGGTGCAGGATTACCAGATCATAAGGTTTGGCAGCCGGGGGCGTGTTGGAGATGGAGAGGATATTTACATCCAGCTCATAATTGTCATTTGCCTCAACCAGGCTACGGATGCTTTTGATGTCGGGATGCGGCGCCAGAGCAAGTAGCAGGATCTTTTGCCGGCCATCGATAATGTCAATGTAAACATCTTTCTTATTGTTGCCGACAGAGGTTTCACCGGAAACATTGCCCAGCTCAATGGTAAAATGCTGCACGCCTTTCTGACTGGATGAAGCCTTAAAGTTCACCGCATTGAAGTAAGCCGGACTGTTGATATTCAAATTCTGAGTGGATATTACCCTGCCATTCTGTTTCAATGTGATGCTCGTCGACTTGCCGGCTAATCCATTTGCAACGATTTCGGCCCGGATCGGAAATTCATTACCGAGGTAGGCAATGCGGTTGGTTACTACATCCTTGATCCGGATGTCCAGATCAGGCACGGTATCCCCTACTGCGAGCGTACTGATACGGAATGGAAACTGATTGTAGGTTGGGGATATGCCCTGGTTCACGATCCCGTCAGAAACCAGCACGACATCGGTCAGGTTACGTCCTTCAAAGTTGCCCTTAACCGTTTGCAGCAGCCCGTTGAGGTCTGTTTTATTTTCATTAAAACGAATGGAATCCACGTCAGCAGCTGTGCGGTTTTTGTCCAGCGTTTGCACACTGACTTCAAACCCCTCAGCCGCCAAGCTCGCTGATGCCTCCCTGATCTGGCGGATCAGCGCCTGCGCATAGGGTTTTACCGACTCCGAATTGTCGATCGCCAGCACAATTTTCGCCTTATCGACGGAAGTTTCTGTTTTTTTGACCAGCGGGCTGAGCAGCAGAAAACAAATCAGCGATACCGCCACTCCCCTGAATGCGGCCAGGAGGTAGTTCACTTTTTTACCCCACGACGCCGAAGGCTGGTACAGCAGGTAAGCATATGCCACACCAGCAATCAGGCAAAAAAGAATGAACCAGTAAGGAGTTTGGAAAATGAGTTCAGACCGCATGTATCAACAAAAAAAGCTGGCAGCTTACAATATACAATGAATCTGCCAGCTATTCCATTAACGAAGTAAAAGTCTAGGTCAGCATACCGCCGTCCACCTGAATTACCTGTCCGGTGATATACCGCGAAAGATCCGAGGCCAGGAACACGCAGGTATCGGCCACTTCTTCGGGCCGGCCACCGCGCTTCATGGGAATGGATTGCTTCCATTCTTCCATGGCTTTTGGGTCGATCACACCGGTCATTTCCGTTTCAATAAAGCCTGGCGCTACGGCATTGGACCGGATGTTGCGGGAGCCGAGTTCGAGTGCGACCGATTTGGTAAAACCGATAATACCCGCCTTGGAGGCCGCATAATTAGCCTGGCCGGCATTTCCACTTATTCCTACTACCGACGTAATATTGATGATAGAGCCGCTTTTGGCACGCATCATCGTTTTGATGGCAGCCTTGCTCAGGTTGAACACGGATTTAAGATTAATCCTGATCACATCATCCCATTGCTCTTCACTCATGCGCATCAGCAGCCCGTCGCGGGTTACGCCTGCATTGTTGACCAGCACGTCCAGCTTCCCGAAGTCGGCCACCACACTGGTGATCAGCTCGTCGGCAGCCGTGAAGTCCGAAGCGTCGGAACGGTAACCCTTGGCGCGCACGCCGAATTGTTCCAGTTCTTTGACCAATGCCTCCCCTTTTTCCACGCTGGACAGGTAAGTAAATGCCACGTCGGCACCTTCTTCGGCCAGGCGCAATGCAATGCTCCGCCCGATTCCTCTCGACGCTCCGGTAACCAGCGCAACCTTGTTTTCGACTATTTTCATAAGTAAAGTTGAAGTTCTTTTTTTAGGTCGGCAAAAATAGAGAATGTATCAGATTTGGGCAAAGAGTATTGCACTACACTCTGTAAGTACTTATATTAGTACTTTATTAAATACTTAAAGCCATGATCGCAGCTAATTATACCGAGTTTAGAAACGGATTAAAAAAGTTTCTTGATGAGGTGGAGGAAAATCATGAAACGCTCATTGTAAAGAGAGGTACAGGAAAAGGTACTGTCGTCATTTCCCTGGATGAATACAATTCCATGCTGGAAACCATGCATTTACTTAGCTCCAAGAAGAATGCTGAGCGGCTGTACGAGTCTGTAAGCCAGATGAATACAGGAAAAACAATTACGCTGGACGAGCTGCCTTCCGAGCAATGAAAATCGTTTTTTCCGAAAATGCCTGGGATGACTATAAATCCTGGCAGGAAGAAGACAAAAAGATGGCAAAACGGATCAACGATCTGATCAAAGACATTCAGCGCCATCCATTTGAGGGTATTGGTAAACCTGAACCATTAAAGTTTGACTTCAAAGGCTACTGGTCCCGCCGGATTGATCAGGAACATCGCCTGGTTTATAAAATCGAGAACGACTCCCTGCTGATATATGCCTGCCGGTACCATTACGACCGGTGATATGCTTGGATAGTCCGTTTTGCCGGGCAGTATTTCGTGGCACGACTGTTTCCGCTGCTCTTTGTTTTTATACCAAAACAAAAAGAAAATGGCAGAGACAACAAAAACCGCGCTCATTACCGGCGGTTCAAAAGGCATTGGCTACGGAATTGCAGAAGTACTCATCAGCGAAGGCATTAAAGTGGCGGTAACCAGCCGCTCTAAACAAAATGCAGAAGAAGCCGCAGCCCGGCTCAACCAGATCAGGGAGGGTTATGCACTCGGCATCGAGTCGGACGTAAGAAGCTTTGAATCGCAGCAGCTGGCCGTGCAAACTGTAATTGAACATTGGGGACAGCTGGATTATTTCATAGCGAATGCAGGTGTGGGGCACTTTGCACCGATCCAGGAACTTACTCCCGAGCAATGGCGCGAAACCATCGACATCAACCTGACCGGGGTGTTTTTCAGTGCCAAAGCATCTGTCGACGCACTGACCGAAACAAAGGGCTATTTCATCACCATTTCCAGTCTGGCAGGAACCAACTTCTTTGAAAAAGGCACTGCCTACAATGCGAGTAAATTCGGCGTAGTAGGCTTTTCACAGGCTATGATGATGGACGTCCGGAATGCGGGTATCAAGGTGACCACCATCATGCCGGGCTCCGTCGCTACGGAATTCAACAACCACGCACCATCAGAAAAAGATGCCTGGAAAATCCAGCCGGAAGATATCGGCCGCATTGTTTCAGATCTGATCAAGCTGCCGGCACGCACCCTGCCGAGCAAGATCGAAGTTCGGCCAACCATGCCTTCCAAATAGCGCTTTGTGGGAGAAAGCACGCGCTGCCTTCTCCCACTTCTATATTTTATACCAGCTTCTGAACTTCCAGCCTGCAAATACCAGCATGGCGGCGGCCAGAAGCCAGGGCGGAATGTGGTACATGATCAGCAGGGTGGCAGCAATGAATGCAAAAAGTATCGTGGGCAGGCAGTCTTCCAGCAATCCTCTTTTTTTGTAAAAGAACAGGTGCAGCAACACCAGCCCTCCCAGCCCCAGCAGGTAGAGCTGGCATATTTCTGTAAATACAAGTTTTTCACTCCTCAGCATCATCAGCGACTCCGGCAGGATCAATGCGGCATGTACCAGCACAACCCTGAAAAAGCGGGTGTAAGCAGCTACCGGCAGCGATCGTGTCCACAACCATACTTCCTGCTCCCATTTAAAAACCTCAAACGAAATACCTGCATTGAGCAAGTAAGCCAGCGCCATACCAACCGCAGGCAGCCGCAGATCGTACGTGTCGGTAGCGTAGTAAAGCATGGTTGCCGAACAAACCAGCATTGCGCCCAGCTTGCCCAGCAGCAGGGTCACTCCTTTTTCAAGAAACAGCCATTCGATTGTCCAGGCCGGCCAGGAGGCGGGTCTTTGAAAAGGCAATTTTGATCTGCCGTCCCTTTTTTCCATCACCCTGTGCGGATGTCCGAGGCGGTACTTCACAGCGGCAGTAAGGATACCAAGCATTGCTACCCAGCAAGCCGCTACCAGCCCCAGGGACCGGAAATGTGCGTGAGCGAATGCGGTTAAAAGCAGGTAAATGCCATACAAGAAAACAGGCATCAGCAATCCGAAAGCGGCTCCGGCAAGCCTCGCCCACTGAACCGTCGACGGCAGCAGGCCAGCCTGGTACATGAAAGCATACTCCTGCCGCAGCCAGAGCTGGTTCACAAACTGGGCGCAAAAGAGAGTATAAGCAAGCCAGACGCCGGCGAGATAGAAGATGCCGAAAGCGTCCGTCAGAAAGAAAATTGCCAGTGCCTGATGCTCCTGTGCTCTCAAAAACCCGAAAACAATCCCAAGCACCACAAAAAAGAACCCGGACTTTTGTCTGAAAAACTCGCGCACAGTGGCCGTAACCAGCACTTTCATAAGCATACGGGAACCAGGTTTTTGTTGGCCAAGGAGTATGAGCCTGTTAAGGCGAGGCCCTCGTCCCGGAACGACTGGTGCGACGATAGCAGGAAAGTAGTACCCTGCTCATGGTAAGCGCGTATCAGGGTAAAAAGCGCAGCTCTGGCTTCCTGATCAATCGTGATCAACGGCTCATCCAGGATAATGACCGACGGACGGCCCAGAAAACTCAGTGCCAGCGATACCTTTTTGACCATCCCGCTGGAACAGCTGCCAAATGGATGCTGTAAATAGTTGATACCTAACACGCCCGTGAGCTCCTCCACCTGCCCCGCAGGGCTCTGACGTGCCTCTGCCACAAAGGCGAGCAGGTCGGCCGGAGTAAGAAATGCAGGATACAGCGGCTCGGCCTCGCCCAGGCTTAGCCGCAGCCGATATGCTACCGGGTTGGTTGCAAGGTTAAAAGTCTGCTCAAGCAGGATGGTACCGGTAAAAGGGAGCATGCCGGCCAGGGTGCGAAAGAGCGTCGATTTGCCTGCTCCGTTTTCACCCTGTATCCAGTAAATGCCTGTGCTGATCTGCCATGAAGGAATGTATAACACTTCCCGGCTCCCATACCTTTGGCGCAGGTTGCTGATTTCCAGTACCATTATTTATTTTTCAAAAATCCGGAAAGACACTCATGACTGCCAACTCAGCTATCAAAACAGCTTTGCAGAAACAAATCAACATAAATCCGAATATCATAGATTTAAATTTCCGGTTTGCTACATTGTACCAAATATTGCTTCTATTGATTGGCAACTTAGAAGCACAACCCTATATTTGAAAAAATTTTAAAAATACCTGGCTACCGAAAAAGTACCGGTAAAACTTTCCAACCTCATCCACTCATGACATCAAACCGCCGGTCCTTTCTGCGCCTGTCCGCTTTCGCGATTCCTTTTGGAAAAATCAGCGGGTTGCTGCCCAAAAAAGCAGCGAACATGCCCATCGTCGTGTCCACGTGGGACAGCGGACAAATATCGAACGGTGCTGCATGGCCCGTACTTGAAAAAGGCGGAAAGGCTATTGATGCGGTGGAGCAGGCGGCGATCGCCATTGAAAATGATATTAACTGCTGTGTAGGACTGGGCGGCAATCCCGACCGCGACGGCCGAGTGACGCTGGACGCCTGCATCATGGACGAAAAATCCAATTGCGGCTCCGTCGCCTTTGTGGAGCGCATCAAGCATCCTATTTCACTGGCAAGAAAGATCATGGAAACAACGCCGCACGTATTTCTGGTGGGCGAAGGTGCGCAGCAGTTTGCCATAGCCAATGGTTTTCCGCTCGAATCAGGCAAGCTTTCCCCGGATGCGGAAAAGGCATACAAGCAGTGGCTGGTCAAATCCGAGTACAAGCCGGTCATGAACATTGAGCGCCAGCAATCGCATCCGAAAGGTCACGGCCCGTTTGCTCCTATGCGGCTGGAAGACGGCTCTTTCAACCATGATACGATGGGCACGATTGCACTGGACGCCAAAGGAGATGTATCGGGCATGTGCACTACCTCCGGTATGGGTTTCAAAATGCGGGGCCGCGTGGGCGACTCACCGGTGATCGGTGCAGGTCTTTTTGTAGATAATGAAGTAGGTGCGGCCACCTCTTCGGGTCAGGGTGAGGAAGTGATCCGTGTTTGCGGCACGCACCTGGTGGTGGAGTTTATGCGCAACGGACTATCACCCGGGCAGGCCTGCAAAAAAGCGGTGGAACGCATTGTAAAACGGGATCCCGAAAAGGCTAAGAATTTTCAGGTCGGATTTATCGCCATCAACAAGCAGGGTGAAGTAGGTGCCTATGCAGTTCAGAAAGGTTTTAACTATACCGTGACCCAAAAAGACGGTAAAGGCAAGGTCTTCAATTCAGAGAGCTATTTTGCCTGAGCAGGTTGCCAGGAATTTCTTTTATTTTTTTCCAGATGAAGTTTAAACTTACCCTTATGGCCGGGCTGCTGCTATCGGCCCGTTTGTTTGCGCAGCAGCATGCAGAGCAGGATCACTCCAAGTATGTAGCTCCTACCGACCCGCTGGTGCAGCAAAAACTCGCCAAATGGCAGGATATCAAGTTTGGTCTCCTGATGCACTGGGGGACGTATAGCCAGTGGGGTATTGTGGAATCGTGGTCGCTGTGCCCGGAAGATGAAGGCTGGTGCGAGCGCCGGGGACCGCATGCGCATGACTGGTACGAGTACAAGAAAGCCTATGAAGGTATTGCCAAAGAATTCAATCCGGTCAAATTTGATCCCGAACGCTGGGCAGCCGCCGCCAGGAATGCAGGCATGAAGTACGTGGTGTTTACAACCAAGCACCACGATGGCTTTGCCATGTTCGACTCCAAATACACCGATTACAAGATCACCAACACGCCTTTTAAGTCCAATCCGAAAAGCAACGTTACCAAGGAAGTACTTGCCGCTTTCCGTAACCAGGGATTCATGACGGGCACCTACTTCTCGAAGCCGGACTGGAACAATGAATATTACTGGTGGAAATACTTTCCGCCCAAAGACCGCAACGTATCGTACGATCCCAAAAAGCGGCCCGAGCTTTGGAACAAATTCAAGGATTTCACTTATAACCAGATTGAAGAGCTGATGTCGGATTATGGCTCTGTGGATATTCTTTGGCTTGATGGTGGCTGGGTCCGGCCTTTCAGCACCATTGATCCGAATATCAGCTGGCAGAAAACCATTCCTTATGATCAGGACATTGATATGGCACGCATTGCCAAAATGGCCCGCTCGCACCAGCCCGGTTTGCTGGTCGTGGACAGGACTGTGACGGGAGAGTTTGAAAACTACGTGACCCCGGAGCAGTCGATCCCGGATCATCACATGCCAATTCCCTGGGAATCGTGCATGACCATGGGTGACTCATGGTCGTACATTCCGAAAGAGAATTTCAAATCAACCCGCAAGCTGGTTCATACCCTGGTGGATATCGTGGCCAAAGGTGGTAACCTGCTGCTTAACATTGCCCCGGGTCCCGACGGAGCCTGGCACAAGGAGGCTTACCAGCGCCTGGAAGAAATCGGAAAATGGATAAATGTGAACGGAACGGGCATTTACGAAACCAAACCCCTGGCTCCCTACCGGCAAGGCAAATGGGCCTATACACAAAAAGGAAAAACGACTTACGCGTTCTACCTGGCCAACGAAAATGAAAAGCTCCCTGCCACATTGAAGCCCGAGGGCCTGGCGCTTACGGCCAATACCAGGATTACGCTGGCAGGCAATAAAAAAGCATTGAAGGTAAAGAATGGCGGCATTGAACTACCCGCCAAGGTTATCACCGAGGCAGGTGTGCAGCCAGCTTATCTGTTTGTGATTGACTAGGATTTGGGCGGGAAAGACTGATACACACTTCCCCGCACCAGTACCCTGAGCAATGTAATATTGGGATGAATGTATTCCATCCCTACGCGCCAGTCACCAATGCGGATGCGATAGTAGTTTTCACCGGCCTTCTGACCTTCAATGCGTCGGTAATCAACGCCGGATGTTTCCAGGTTCTCAGCTGATGCAAGTTTTTCCATCATTTCAAGAACTTTTACCTGGATATGGGAAGGAACGTTACGAAGATCTTTATGAAACCTTTTAACGTAATTCACTACCATCCCATTTCCTTTTTCAGGTTCGCAACGGGTAAAATGGTTTCATCTTTTTCGGCACGCATCAATTCAAGCAGAAAGAAGTCTTCGAGCTTTTCGCTGTCTATAATATCGAGGATCTGCTTGATTTCAGAAGGCGTCCAGCTCCCGCGCTGCTTCTTAACACTGAAAGTGGGTGCAGGCATACCGATCTGTTCTGCCAGATATGCATTTTTATAACCTGACTTGTTAATCAACGTTCCCATGCTTTTTTTCAATTCCATATAGTTTTCGACGATATTGAACATAAATGAAGTTGTTTAAGAACGTTGATCTGATATCAAAAATAGCAATAAAATTAAGAATTTTGTTATGATCGTGAAGAAAGCCTGGCATGACCTATCCTCATTAAATACTGCATGAAGATGCGGTTTAAAAATAGATCAACTGTTTTAAAAAAAGCCGATCTTCACTGCTTCATCTCTGTGCAAATTACCTACTTACCTGATAAAAGATGATCAAACCACTAACCTGCTTATTCTTCCTAACTGCCTCCCTTTCCTTCGCCCAATCTCCTCCCAAACCTTACGGCGCGCTGCCTGCAGCCAGGCAGATCGGGTGGCATGAGACGGAAGTTTACGGAATTATGCACTTTACCCCGACTACCTTTGAAAACAAGGAATGGGGCTATGGGGATGCCGACCCGAAAACATTCAATCCATCGGATTTCAATGCAGAACAGATTGTACTGGCTGCAAAAGCCGGCGGACTGAAAGGCATTGTACTGGTGGCCAAGCATCACGACGGCTTTGCACTCTGGCCGACCAAAACAACCGACTACAACATAACCAAAAGTCCGTTCCGCGGCGGCAAAGGTGACCTGGTAAGGGAAGTTGCAGACGCCGCACGCAAGCACGGCCTCAAATTCGGGGTGTACTGCTCGCCCTGGGACCGTAATAATGCAAAGTACGGAACGCCCGAATATCTGAAAATATACCGCGAACAACTGCGGGAGCTGTATACCAACTATGGTGAGCTGTTTATGTCGTGGCACGATGGTGCCAATGGGGGTGACGGCTACTATGGTGGCGCGCGTGAAAAACGCTCTATCGACAATACGACTTACTATCAGTGGGACTCCACCTGGACCAATCTTACCCGCAAGCTGCAGCCCAGCGCCAACATATTCAGTGACATTGGCTGGGACGTGCGGTGGGCCGGCAACGAAGACGGCAGCGTGAATGAAACTTCCTGGGCCACGCTGACGCCCAAACCGTCGGAAGGACAGAATGTGGCGGTACCCGGCCAGGCCAATGCAACGGAAAACCCCGGCGGAACGCGGGGCGGGAAGTTCTGGATACCAGCCGAATGTGACGTACCATTGCGAAAAGGTTGGTTTTATCATCCCAACGAAAAGCCAAAATCGCCCGACAAGCTTTTCGATCTGTACCTGAAAAGTGTAGGCCGGGGCGCGGCACTTGATTTGGGGCTGGCACCTGATACCCGCGGCCAGCTGCATGCCGATGACGTAGCTGCACTAAAAACCTTCGGAAACCGGCTGAGTGAGACATTTTCCATTAACCTGGCGGCAAAAGCTACGTCCAAAGCAGTGAATGTACGCGGGTACAATTCCGTTTACAGCGCCAAAAACCTGCTGGATAACAAATCCGAAACCTACTGGGCAACCGACGACGACTTCAAAACGCCCGAAGTGATCATTGACCTGGGCCAGGCTGCGACATTCGATATAGTTTGCCTGCAGGAATACATTAAACTTGGCCAGCGCATTGAGGAATTTGCCGTGGACACCTGGGAGAATAATGCCTGGAAGGAAATATGCAAAGGTACCAGCATCGGTGCCAAACGTCTCATAAAGCTGGAAGTACCCGTAACCGCACAAAAGGTAAGGCTCCGCATTACCAAATCGCCCGTGAGTATCGCACTGAGTGAATTCGGGTTGTATAAAGATTCAGAGTGACATACCCGAAAACCGACCAAAAAGCCGGGTCACTTTGGTGATCCGGCTTTTTGCATTTTTGTAAAACCAACTTAGAAGATGTTACTGAAAAATCATTAATAATATTCTGCAATCTAAATTAAATGCAGAATAGAATTTCAATTACGGGCTTCATTGCCTATTTTTGACTATTCTACCTTCATTGCTCCACATCTTGGCTGATTTTACAAAACTTACCGGGGATGCCGAACTTTGGACCTATTTCAGGCAGGGGGACGAAAATGCATATACTGAACTTGCCAGGCGGTACTACCGGACTTTACTGCATTACGGCCTTCGGTTTACGCCTAATCTGCAACTGGTAGAGGATATTTTGCAGGATTTACTCGTGCATTTATGGCTGCACAGGGACTCAATCAGCGACACGCCCTATGTAAAATTTTACCTGGTAAAAGCATTTCGTCACCGCATGATCAAGACTATCCGTCCATTGTCGGGCGAGGTGGAGCTGACTGATCATTTCGACAGCGTCAATCCCGAGTTTTCATCCGAAGACATGCTGATCGGTGACGAAACCGAAATTGCACTTACCCGGCAGGTCCGGAATGCCATCGATAAGCTTCCCGCCCGGCAGCAGGAGGTCATTTACCTTCGCTTTTTCCAAAATCTCCGTCCCGACGAAATCGCCGGACTTCTCTCTATCAATCCTCAGTCTGTCAGCAACATCATTCAGCGGGCACTCAGCAACCTGCGCGATTTGTGGCACACTGCCTACCCCATCCTGTTTTATTCCTTTTACCAAATTTTATATTAAGTTTTCAATATTAACAAAAATTTTATCCTGCAAGTGAGTATCTCCGCGATGTAACCGGATATTACTATAAAACCGTCTGCATCCGGCATGGACCAACACTACGCAGCACTTCTGGACCAGTTACTTGACGATCCGGCGTTTGGCGCCTGGGTACGCGGGAACAATCCTGATGCAGATGAAGCCTGGCACCATTGGGCGCAGGGTAGTCCCGGGCGCAGGGAAGTGTTGGAAAAAGCCAGGGCTGTAATCCTGGCGATGGAGACCAATGCCGGCCCTGTTTCAGACGAACACATTGACCGGAAAATCCGGGAAGCACTTGCCATTGCCCGCAACCGGGAAAGTGGGCGTGAACAAAAAACAGGTTTCCGCAGGCTTTCAGGAAAGATCTGGGCCATGGGAATAGCAGCTTCGTTGCTCATGGCATTGGGTATTGTACTAATTGTATTAAGAACAAGCCGCGAGCACATTCCAGCGGCACAAATGCAGCAACCTGAGCCGGGAGGAACATTTGTAAGCATTACCAATAAGGATCGCATGCTCCGCTATGTGCAGCTGCCCGACGGCAGCTCCGTCGTGCTGCATAAAAACAGCAGTATACAGTACCCGAGGCGGTTTGCCACCGCCAGGCGTGAAGTATCGCTAACTGGAGAGGCGTTTTTTGAGATCATCAAGAATCCGGACCAGCCCTTTTTTGTGTATGCCCATGAGCTTGTAGCCAAGGTACACGGAACAAGTTTCAGCATCAAAGCCGATGAAAGTGACCGTGAAGTAGTAGTGGCCGTCAAAACAGGCAAGGTATCCGTCTTTGCGAGTGCTGATGTCAATGCCCGGCGGTATCAGGACGAAAAAGAGCTGACCGCCCTGGTACTGGTACCCCGCGAGCAGGCGACGTTTGAGCGGGCACAGGCCAGGCTGGTACGAAGCCAGGTTAAAACACCGATGCTGTTGAATATCCCGATTGAAGATCAACTGTTCACCTATTCCGAAACTCCGGCGGGAAAAGTTTTTGACGAGCTCGGGCAGGCTTACGGCGTAGCGATCCGGTACGATGCGGAAGTAATGGGGCATTGCAGCATTACGGCAACTTTGGGAGACGAACCCCTCGAAAACAAGCTAAGGTGGATCTGCACCATTCTGGAAGCCGACTTCGAGATTCTGCCCGAGATGATCATTATCAAAGGAAACCCATGTAAATGATTATTCACCTAAACCACAAAACCGACTGACAAAAAACAAAAAGGGTGAACGATGTGGCGACATCATTCACCCGTAGAAAAATCCCCTCTCATTTTCTGACAATCTGAATGTCCCTTTTTGAGGGATACAGGGAATTATTTTGCTGATTTTTTTAACCTACAAAACAAACAAAAGTATGAAAAAAACCTTTTACCGGCAGAGTAAGCTGCTCAAAATTATGCGATTGAGCCTCATACAGTTGTTGATAGTCCTGGAATTTTCCGGGCTTGCATTTGCCCTGGACGGCTACGCGCAAACGGTACTCAGCCGACGGCTGACCATTAACATACGCGAGCAGAAAATCGGGGCTGCATTACAGCAGATCGAAAAGCTTTCGGGTGTGAATTTCATGTACAGCCCGGAGCTCATCCGCTCGCAGCGGAAAGTTACTTTTAATGCAAAGGACGAAAAGCTGGAAGCGATCCTCGACAACTTTCTGACACCATTGCAGGTGACCTATGAAGTGTCGGGCAAGCAGATCCTGCTCAAACGGGCCAATGCCAAACCCTCGCAGCAGCTGCCCGAAGGAAACGGCACGTCCACAAAAATGATCCAGAATGCAGATGTAACTGTGAGGGGAAAAGTGGCCGATGCGACAGGTGCCACCATTCCCGGCGCCACCATTGTGCTCAAAGGAAGTGCCTCAGTAGGTACCACTACGGATGCAGACGGCGCATTCTCCCTGCTCGTACCAGACGGCTCCTCCACACTGGTGGTTTCATCCATCGGGTATCTTACAAAAGAGGTGGATATTACCAACAGATCGCAGGTGGATATTGTACTGCAGTCGGATGTAAAAGCATTAACAGAAGTGGTGGTAACAGGCTACTCGTCCCAGTCCAAGAGAGATATTACAGGCGCGGTGTCAACCGTGGACGCTGCCGAGCTGACCAAAGTGGCAGCGCCCAATGTGGCTCAGCAGTTGCAGGGCCGGGTTGCAGGTGTTACGGTTACTTCCAATAATACGCCGGGCGGAGAGGCTACGGTCCGCATTCGCGGTTTTGGCACGATCAACAACAACGATCCGCTGTACGTGATCGACGGGGTTCCAACCAAAGGTGGCCTCAACAGCATCAACCCTAATAACATTGAGTCAATGCAGGTGCTGAAAGATGCCTCCTCAGCCTCGATCTACGGTTCCCGCGCAGCAAACGGAGTAATTATCATTACTACCAAAAAAGGCAAGGCAGGGGCTCCGCAGTTTACATTTAACTCCCGCGCAGGTATCCAGACCGGGAAAGTAAAACTAGACCTGATCAAGGACCCGCAGCTTTTCGGGGACCTGCTCTGGGCTCAGCGCCGGAATGCCGGCGTACTGACGGAAGGAAATCCCTCCCACCAGCAGTATGGAAACGGTGAGAATGCAGTTGTGCCGGATTATATTCTGGCCGGATCAAACTATGGCCTTTTTGAAGGTGACCCCAGAACTAACCCGTCATTGTACAACTATAACCGGACAGGATTTTATCAGATTGTAAAGGCAAACAAGGAAGGTACTGACTGGCACAAGGAAATCCTGAGGCCAGCGGCGATACAGGAGTACAACCTCGGCGCTACCGGTGGTACAGAAAACAGCCGCTATGCGATTGCATTGAACTACTTCAAGCAGGACGGCGTGCTCATCCATACTTCATTTGACCGCTACTCCCTGCGATCCAATACCGAATTTACATTCAAAAAACGCATTCGGCTGGGCGAAAACCTGGAACTGAGCTATACCGAAAACAAGGGTTACTACAACAACAACGGTACTGCGAGCTCATCGAACAACCAGGACGGTAATCCCATCGGAAACGGATATCGTATCCCGTCGATCATTCCCGTATATGATATTATGGGCAACTTTGCGGCTACCCGTGCTGCCGGCCTCGGCCCGGCTACCAATCCCGTAGCGCAGCTCTGGCGGACACGCAACAACCAGACCAACACCTTCCGTGCATTTGGTAATGCTTACCTGGAAGTGGATATTCTTAAAGATCTCACGGCAAAGTCGAGCATCGGTATTGACCTGACCAATGCGAACCGTGTGGGTTATACATTGCTTGACCTGGAAGAAGCCGAAATTGAGGCGGCAAATGCACTGACCAACGCGAGTGCCTACGACATCAATTGGACCTGGTCCAATACGCTGAACTACACCAGGACCATCGCCACTGACCATCGGCTAAGCATACTGGCAGGTACCGAAGCCATCAAAGGCCTTGGCCGCGACTTTTCTGCCACGCGTACCACATTCTTCTCGGAAGACCCGCAGTATATGTTCCTGAACTCAGGTACAGCGGGGATCGCCAACACAGGTGCAGGGTATCAATGGGCGCTGTTTTCCATTTTTGGTAAAATAAACTACTCGCTCAAAGACCGCTACCTGCTCGAAGCCACTGTACGTCGGGACGGATCGTCGCGCTTCGGCCAGAACAATCGCTACGGTACATTCCCGGCATTCAGCGCCGGCTGGCGGATTTCAGAAGAAGGTTTTATGAAGAGCATTTCCTGGATCGACGATCTGAAACTGCGTGGCGGCTGGGGACAAACCGGTAACCAGGAGATTGGTAACTACAATGGTTTCAGCACCTACCGGTCCAACCTGGGATTATCGTCCTATGCGATTGATGGTTCCAACAATGCGGTGCAGGCCGGGTTTGACACAGAAGCCTTCGGCAACCAGAACGCAAAGTGGGAAACCACCACGCAGACGAACATAGGGCTCGATGCAACTTTCCTGAAAGGCATGTTCGGCTTCAATCTGGACCTATATACGCGTACTACGTCGGACATGCTGTACCAGGTAAGTCTTCCGGCCACGCAGGGTGTGGCGACGATACCGTTTGTAAATGTGGGCGAAATGAACAACAAGGGGATCGACCTTGGGATAGACTTCAACAACAAAGCCCTGAACGGTGAGCTGACGTACGGCGTAGGTGTGAATTTTTCACATTACAAAAATGAAGTTAAAAAGCTGAACAACAGTTCAACTGCTGTACTACTGGGGCCGTCGATCAGGAGCTATACCTGGACCCGGTCGGTAGCCGGCATGCCGCTCTACTCCTTTTATGGATTGCAGATTGACGGTATCTACCAGAACCAGGGAGAAGTGGATGCAGGTCCCAAATACCCGGGCTATGCCGCTGTGGGTAAATACAAATACCACGACACGGACGGTGACGGCACCATTACGGATAGTGACCGGAAGTTTCTGGGCAACCCGCATCCGGACTTCACCTATGGTATCAACCTCAACATCGGTTACAAGGGATTTGATCTTTCGGCCTTTTTGCAGGGCGTACAGGGCAACCAGATCCTGAACATGGTGAAGCGGTGGGTCGACTTTAATAACCAGGCCGGTAACCGCAGCATGCGCATGCTCAATGAATCATGGACACCCCAGAACCCGGATGCCATCCTGCCAATCCTCGACGCAAACGACAGCCGGAGCCAGCAGCCATCGAGCTACTTTATCGAAGATGGTTCCTATCTCCGCCTGAAAAACCTGACAATAGGTTATACGATCCCAAATTCGGCCTTGTCGAAGATAGGGCTGACGAATGCCAGGATTTACTTCCAGGCTCAAAACCTGTTTACGTTCACCAAATACGAGGGCATAGACCCCGAGGTAACCTCAGTGGGCTCGACGCCGGGTTCAACGGTTCTGGGCGTGGATCAGGGCAACTATCCTAACTCGAAAATGTACCAGTTGGGCATCAACTTCGGATTTTAGGCATTGGTCAAAACATCACTTTTTTCAGCATTACATTTTACAGGTATGAAAAAGAAAATATGGTTACTCGGCAGCCTGATCTCGATGGGGCTGCTCACATCCTGCGGAGAAGAATTCCTCTCTACTACGCCGCTTGGAGTTGGAAACCAGGAAATGCTTTCCAATAAAACAGGTGTCAATGCGGTACTTATCGGTGCGTACAGCCTGCTCGACGGTGTAGGTGCTGGTCCGGTGAATACGTCAGCAGTGAGCAACTGGATTTATGGATCCATTGCTTCTGATGATGCGTACAAAGGCAGTGACGTGGGCGACCAGGCACAGATCACCACGATCGAGCGCTACATTCCGCAGGCGGATATTGGCGCCTACAATGACAAATGGGTTGCCTTATACGATGGTATCTCACGCTCCAATGACGTACTGCGCCTCATCGGAAAAGCGACCGACATGACCGATGCCGAGAAAGCTCAGGCTACCGGCGAAGCGCGTTTTTTGCGCGGCTGGTACCATTTTGAAGCAAAAAAGCTCTGGAATATGGTGCCTTATGTGGACGAAAATGTGACTGACTATATCAACCTGCCGAACAATGAGGACATCTGGCCGAAGATTGAGGAAGATTTTCAGTTTGCGATCGAGAACCTGGCAGCGACCAAGGCGCAGGTGGGCCGCGCCAGCAAATGGACGGCCAAGGCAATGCTGGCCAAAACCTACATGTACCAGCGGGATTACCAGGCTGCCAAACCTTTGCTTGTGGACATTGTGAGCAATGGTCCGTTCTCGCTCGTCAATAGCTTTCATGATAATTTCAGGATTACGACTGAAAATAACAGTGAGTCGATTTTTGAAGTACAGATGTCGGTAGGCGACGGCGGAGCCGGACAAAACGGAAGCTGGGGCGACAACTACAACTTCCCATACGGCTCGGCGCCGGGAGGCTGCTGCGGTTTTTACCAGCCATCGCAAAACCTTGTGAATGCATTTAAAACGGATGCAAACGGACTTCCGCTGCTCGATACGTTCAATGAAACGGATGTGAAAAATGATGAAGGGCTGGCCTCTGCCGACGCTTTCACGCCTTATACCGGCACACTCGATCCACGCCTCGACTGGACTGTGGGCCGCAGGGGTATACCCTTCCTGAACTGGGGTGTTCACCCGGGTAAAAACTGGATCCGTGACCAGACTTTCGGCGGGCCGTATACGTTCAAAAAGTTCTTTGCTTACAGTGGTGAAAATGCCGGTGCCGAGTCGCCCCGGGCCAATGCCAACAACTACCGCGCGATCCGCTTTGCTGATATTCTGCTGATGCGGGCAGAAGTAGCCGTAGAAGAAAATGACCTTCCTACTGCCCTATCGATCGTAAACCAGGTCAGGACCCGTGCGGGCAATGTGACTGAAATGACTGCGGACGGCAAACCGGCTGCCAACTACCTGGTCAAACCGTATGCATCGTTTGCCAATCAGGAGTATGCAAGAAAAGCGGTACGTTTTGAGCGCCGCCTGGAACTTGCCATGGAGGGCCACCGTCACTTTGACCTGGTCCGCTGGGGTGTAGCCGACGTAGTGCTGAATGCCTATATTGCCAAGGAAAAGAGCAAACGCTCCTACCTTAACGGAGCCACTTTTGTAAAAGGTAAAAGTGAATATTTCCCGATCCCGCAGGCTCAGATCGACATCATGGGAGCAAGTGTTTTGAAACAAAATCCCTAGCAAAAATGGAGAACAACCACAAAGGCTCCGAACTGGCGCCATCGCGGCGCGACTGGCTTAAAACAAGTATGCTGGGCAGTGCGGCACTCCTGGCCGGAGTACCGGCACAGGCAGCTCCGGAAGCAAAGAAAAAGGAGGGCAAACGATATCCTCTGGCCGTGTCTACTTACTCGTACTGGCATTTTCAGCAGGAAAAGTACCCCATCGAAAAGGTCATTGAGCATGCAGCCCGGCTGGGGTTTGACGGTGTCGAAATTTTGCACCGGCAAATGGAAAACGAGACGATCCCCTACATGAACAAGCTGAAAAGGCTTGCATTTGACAACGGACTTTCGCTCCCGCTACTATCTATCCACCAGAGTTTTGTACAACCAAAAGCTGAGGACCGCAGGAAAGATGTTGAACATACGATCAAATGCATTAACCTGGCTACGCAAATGGGTATTCCGGCAATTCGTATGAATACCGGCAGCTGGCGTACCGTGAAGCGCGATGCCAACTACTACAAAGACGGGAAAGAGCCACCGATGGAAGGTTTTACGGATAAGGACGCTATCAGATGGTGCATTGATTCCATGGGTGAATGTCTTGTCGCAGCCGAGAAAGCAGGTGTGGTACTGGCCATTGAAAACCACTGGGGCTTGTCGTCCAACATTGACTATCTGCTGGAAATTTACAAGCCGCTCGCATCGTCGCCGGCGATGGGCATGAACGTGGACACGGGCAACTTTGTAGGTGATCCTTACCCGCAGTTTGAACGCCTGGCGCCATACGCGACGATTGTTCAGGCTAAAACATATTACGGCGGCGGGCATTTTTATGACCTGGAACTGGATTACAAGCGGATTGCCTCCATTTTAAGGAAGGCGAACTTCAAGGGATATATTTCCTTGGAAATGGAAGGCAAGGAAGATCCCGAGACGGCCGTTTCGAAAAGCCTGAAACTGTTCCGGGAGGTTTTTAGCTAGGCAAAGGTTTTCATACTTATATTGTGTAATTGATCAAGTGCGGCTTCCCTGAGGCCGCACTTTTTTTAGCCACGGATACACGGATGTGCACGGATTATTTTTGATAGTGGTATCTGCACTGGACAATAATGATCCGGTCATTTTCCACCTTGTACACCAGCCTGTGCTCGTCAGTGATTCTTCTTGACCAATAGCCTGTAAAAGTTCAGGCGCAGCATTTCAGGCTTTCCAATCCCGAATGTGGGCGTCCTCATACAATCCTTCACAAGATCATTGATTTTCCGAAGTATGGCCTTATCTGTTTTCTGCCAGAAAATATAATCCTCCCAGGCATCAGGATGCCAGCAAAGCATCATTGCTCAGCGAGGCTATTTTTCAGCAGGATGTCTTTTTGAGATTCGATATCAGCAATAGCCCGGAATAATCGATCCCGGTTTGCGGGGCTTTGTGTCAGATATTCTGTAGTATCCCTGCCTGCCTTTTTGTCGAGAAGCAGGGCTTTGAGACGTTTGTATGATAAACTCTTAGGTTTCAACGGCTGCGGAATGGCGGTGTGCATGTGGTTTTTATGACTAGTATGCGTCATTGAGATTCAGTAGTAAGTAAAAGTAAAGTTCATTTGTACAATATCCTAAGTACTAGCTTTGTTCTTTGAAACTCGATAATTTGAATGTAAATTTGCGAGCGAAATTACTCTACAATTTTAGTATACTACATAGACTTTGAAGGAAGCGGCGGACATTTCACCCTCATCCGGAAGCAATGGAACGAGCGAATGGGAGTCATTGCAGGTAGCTTACATAGCCACCGGCAACCCTGAGGAAGACCGCCGTTTGGCCCGGCTTGCACGCGAAAAAGGACAGGCAGTTTTTCTGCGCGACCTACCTGGTGAGTCCGACAGCCGTTTTATCCCGGGCAGTACGCCTGAACCCATTCACATCCCCAAAACCAGGACTCCGCTGACCTGGGAAACCATACAGCAGAAGGTCTGGGCAGCCACCATTCGTAAAAGAACACGGACCGAAGTAGGCGTGAACATATTTTCCGCCCTGGCGCTCATGGTCATCGGGCACTTGCTGTTTACCTTTTTCACTTACGACAGGCTCACGGTACTCTGGAACGAGCTCGAACTGAATGAGAAGTTTTTTTACTACGTGGCAGGAGGATTTGTCGCACAGATGATTGATGGTGCACTTGGCATGGCCTACGGTGTGACGGCTGCCACTTTCCTCCTTACACTGGGCGTGCCGCCCTCGGCTGTCAGTGCCAGCGTACACAGTTCCGAGATTTTCACCAGCGGCGTGTCGGGCTATATGCATTTGAAGTTTGGCAATGTAAATAGCAAGCTTTTCAAAAAGATACTTTTTCCCGGCGTGCTGGGTGCAATTACCGGTGCCTACCTGCTTTCATCCCTTGAACAATACATCTACATCATCAAGCCGCTTGTTGCGGTTTACACCCTGATCCTGGGAATTCTTATCATTCAGAAAGCGTTAAAGAAGCGGGTTGAAAAACGTCCCATCAAGAATATCGGCTGGCTTGCGATGGCAGGCGGCACACTGGACTCAATCGGTGGCGGAGGCTGGGGGCCAATTGTTACTTCCACGCTGATTGCCAGGGGGCGGCATCCCAAATACACGATCGGCTCCGTCAACCTTGCGGAGTTTTTTGTGTCGCTGGCGAGTTCGGTAACCTTCATCAGCATCATCGGCTTTTCGCACTGGCAGGTGGTATTGGGACTGATACTCGGTGGAATGGTGGCTGCCCCTATTGCTGCAAACCTGTCGAGGCGGCTGCCTATCAAAACAATGATGATTATGGTAGGTACCATTGTGATCATTGTAAGCCTGAGAATTATTTATATGGTCCTGGCAGGTTAAAGTCAGGCAGTCAACACTTCAGCATCAACTTTCAAGAGAAAATAAAAATCTTACTATATAAAAGCTGAAAGCATTTCGCTGACAGCACATTGCTGACCAATGAAAAAGCAAACCAAAGCAATCCGTACCCAGACCAAAAAGTCGCAGTACCGCGAACATTCCACTCCTTTGTTTCTGACTAGCAGCTTCACTTTTGAAAGTGCCGAACAAGGAAAAGCCCTTTTCGACGAGTCGGAAGAAGGTAACATTTACAGCCGTTTTTCCAATCCCAGCGTCCAGGAGTTTGTGGACAAGGTTTGCGTGCTGGAAGACTGTGAGGATGGCGTTGCCACTGCTACGGGTATGGCGGCAGTATTTGCAAGTATCGCCGGTTTGCTGAAAACCGGAGACCATTTGATTGCCAGCCGCTCGCTTTTTGGCTCGGCTCACCAGATCATCACGCAGATCGTCAGCAAGTGGGGCATTACGCACACTTATCTGGATGCTGATGCAAGTGAAGAAGCGTGGGAAGCAGCCGTGCAGCCAAATACGCGTATGATTTACCTCGAAACACCTTCCAATCCCGGCCTCGACCTGGTAGACCTGGAAATGATCGGGCGTATTTGTAAAAAACATAACCTGATCTTCAACGTCGACAACTGCTTTGCATCCCCTGCACTTCAGAATCCGTCGGACTTTGGTGCAGACCTGATTGTACACTCGGCTACCAAATGGATGGACGGGCAGGGCCGAGTACTCGGCGGAGTAGTTGTAGGCAAAAAACAATATATCAAGGAGCTTCGGTTTTTCTGTCGCCAGACCGGACCGTCTATGTCTCCTTTTAATGCCTGGGTACTGAGTAAAAGTCTGGAAACGCTGAATCTGAGAATGGAGAAGCATGTTTCCAATGCATTAAAGCTTGCAGCAGCCCTGGATCAGCATCCTGATGTCAAGCAGGTAAAGTACCCGTTCCTGGAATCGCATCCGCAATATGAACTGGCCAAAAAACAGATGAGCGGTGGCGGCGCCATCGTGACCATTGAGCTGGAAGGTGGCTTTGAGCGTGTATCCGGATTTATGAGTGCATTGAAAATTGCCTCATTGTCGTCTAACCTGGGAGATACCCGCACCATTGTAACCAACCCGAATACCACGACGCACGCCAAACTGAAACCGGAGGAAAAGCAGCTTCTGGGAATAACGGAAGGTTTGATCCGTATTTCGGTCGGTCTTGAAGATGTTGACGACCTGATCGAAGATTTCACCCAGGCGGTCGAGGTGTCCGTGAAAAGTGATATATTGGAGTAATTTACACTTAAAACAATACATACATATGCACACTGTAACAATTGAAATACCCGACGAATTAAGCAGCAAGGAAATTTCACTTTCCATTGCAAAGCATCTTTACGAGAAGGATCTTGTATCCGCCGAGCAGGCTGCGAAACTGGCTGGTGTTGAGGATAAGGAATACGTTAAAAATGAACTATACAAAGACCGTGCTGAGGCATGGTTGAAGTTTCAGAACAGGACGGCACAGGAAGCATTGCAGGAGCAGGTCAAGAGACAGGGATATACTGGTTTGGATAAAAAGAAGCTTGATGCGCTTATCAAAAAACTGGATGTACAGGAGCCTCTTGAATTACTGCTCTCGCAATTGACTAAATGATATATGTGCTCGACACTAACGTCATTCTGGCCTATTTCAGAAAAAATGCTATTCGCTATGTTATAGAAAGTGTTTTTGATATATATGAATCGGAAGCACAGGTTATTTTACCGGCGATTATTATAGGCGAATTACGGTCCCTGTCCATTCAGAATGGTTGGGGAAAACAAAAAATTACGGATCTGGAAGAATTTGTTACGCCATTTATTCCATTTCCTGAACTAACAGAAGACATCATTGTCCGATACGCTGAGATTGATGCTTTCAGTCAGGGAAGGTTACCGGGTAAGAGACTGGAACTTTCAGCAAGGAATATGGGAAAGAATGATCTGTGGATTGCGGCGATAACAAGTACATTGAATGCCATACTGATCACGACAGACAGGGACTTTGACCATTTGCATAACCATTTCCTGAACGTCGCCCGATTTGATTTGAATTAATACACCATGAACGAAACATTAAATTCACTCAACGCTGCCATTGAAGGCAAAAGCGAGACAGAAGGCCTGGCAATTCTGGCTGACCTGTTTCCCGGAGAAGTGGTATTTTCGACAAGCCTGGGCTATGAAGACCAGGTTATCACCGATTTTATCCTCAAAAACAACCTAAACATCCAGATTTTCACGCTGGATACTGGCCGGCTGTTTGCCGAAACATACATGACTTTGCAGAAGACCAACAACCGGTATGATGCCAAGATCAAGGTTTACTATCCTCAGACAAGTGCCGTAGAAGAACTTGTCAGCACCAAAGGGCCGCTGAGCTTTTACGAATCCATTGAAAACCGCAAGGAATGCTGCTATATCCGCAAGGTAGAGCCGCTGAACCGGGCATTGAGAGGTGCAAAGATCTGGGTTACGGGTATCCGGGCGGAACAGTCGGGCAACCGGCACGATATGCCGCAGCTGGAATGGGACGAAGCGCACCAGCTCGTGAAGTTTCATCCGATCCTCCACTGGTCTTTTGACGAAGTAAAACAATACGTAAAAACCAACGGACTTCCCTACAATCCGCTACATGACAAAGGTTTTGTGAGTATCGGCTGCGCGCCATGCACCAGGGCCATCATGGAGGGAGAAGATTTTCGCGCCGGCAGGTGGTGGTGGGAAGATGAGTCCAAAAAAGAATGCGGTCTGCATGCCAAGTAGCGATTGCTACGGGCCTACCAATGCCCGCTTTTTACAAGATCAATATAATTCGAAGGCCGGATGCCAGGTGCTGACGGCCAACGTCTAATTTTTAAAAATAAGCCCAATATGTCTATTTCAGTTACAGAGGCCTCCGGATTGTTAAATTCCGATGCGCTTCAAAGCCGTAGAACTCCGGATTACCTGGATCAGCTTGAAGCTGAGGCCATTTATATCATGCGGGAGGTTGCAGGGCAGTTTGAGCGCCCGGCGCTTTTGTTTTCAGGAGGAAAAGACTCTATAACCCTCGTCCACCTGGCTCAGAAAGCCTTTGCTCCCGGAAAAATCCCTTTTCCGCTGGTGCACGTGGATACAGGCCACAACTTCGCCGAAGCGATCAGCTACCGCGACAACCTGGCCGAGACAACCGGAGCAAGGTTGATCGTGCGGTTTGTGGAAGACACCATCAAAGCCAAAGGGCTGAAAGAGCAAACAGGTAAAAATGCAAGTCGTAACTGGCTGCAGACTTACACTTTGCTGGACACGATTGAAGAATTTGAGTTTGATGCCTGCATTGGCGGAGCCCGCCGGGATGAAGAAAAAGCACGTGCAAAGGAGCGCATCTTCTCATTCCGCGATGAATTTGGCCAGTGGGATCCGAAACGCCAGCGGCCCGAGCTCTGGAACCTTTTCAACGGACGCATCCAGAAAGGCGAAAACGTGCGCGTTTTCCCGATCTCCAACTGGACCGAACTGGATGTCTGGAATTATCTGAAAAGAGAAAATATCACACTCCCGTCAATCTATTTTGCACATCAGCGCGAAATGATCCTGAGAGACGGAAAGCTTCTTTACAATACCCCGGTCATTGAGAAGGATAGCGAAGACCAGATTGTTACAAGGCAGGTAAGGTTCCGCACGGTGGGTGACATGACGTGTACCGCAGCTGTTGAATCCGATGCTTTTACCCTGGACGAAGTTATTGCTGAGATTGCAGTTTCAAGGATCAGCGAAAGAGGTGAAACCCGCATTGACGACCAGCAGACCGAAGCTGCCATGGAGGATCGGAAAAAGGGAGGGTATTTTTAAGGAGCCCTTCGACTCCGCTCAGGGTGACAAAGGAAGTGCTTCGACTGCGCTCAGCATGACAAGGTGGGTGCTTCGACTGCGCTCAGCATGACCAATGAGGCCGGCTGAGCATGACGAGGCAAAATATTCACTCATTCACTAACTCACTCATTCAAAATTCAATCATTCAGTCATTCAAAATTGCCCCCGTGGACTTACTAAGATTTATAACCGCAGGCTCCGTAGATGATGGTAAAAGTACCCTCATCGGGCGTCTGCTTTTTGACACAAAAAACATACTGGCTGACCAGATGGAAGCCATTGAGCGGGCCAGCAAAACACGCAATGCAGGCGAAATTGACCTCGCACTGCTGACAGATGGATTGCGTTCCGAGCGCGAGCAGGGTATTACCATCGATGTTGCCTACAAATATTTCCAGACTCCCAACAGGAAGTTTATCAGTATTGATGCGCCCGGCCATATCCAGTACACGCGCAACATGGTGACAGGTGCTTCCAATGCCGACCTGGCGATCATTCTCGTGGATGCCCGTCACGGCGTTGTGGAACAAACCCGCCGGCACTCGCTGATCGCTTCCATGCTCGGCATTCCGCACGTGATTGTGGCCATCAATAAAATGGACCTGATCGGGTACTCTGAAGATGCCTTTCTTGAAATTGCGAAAACTTACCAGGACCTGGCAACCAAACTGGCTATCAAAGACCTGACGATCATACCGGTAAGTGCATTGAATGGGGACAATATCGTAGATCGGTCTGAGGGAATGAGCTGGTATACAGGAGAAACATTGCTTTCTGTTTTGGAAAACGTAAATGTGCTCAAAGACCAGAACCTGGAAGACGGGCGTTTTGCGGTACAATACGTGATCCGGCCGCAGACAGACGACCTGCACGATTACCGCGGCTATGCCGGCCGGGTACAGAGCGGCTCATTCAAAAAAGGTGACCTGATCAAGGTACTTCCCTCAGAAAGAGAATCGAAGATTGCCAAAATCGAGTTTGGCGGAAACGAAATAGAGGAGGCGTCTGTTCTGGATTCAGTGACTATTCTTCTTGAAGATAACATTGATATCAGTCGCGGGGATACCATCGTGTCGATCAACAACTCCCCTATCGTAAGCCAGGATATTGAGGCGCTCGTGTGCTGGATGGATGATCGGAAACCATTAAAAGCAGGTAATAAATATATTATCCAGCATGGTACCGCAAGGTCACGTTGTTCAATCCGCGATATTGAGTACCAGATCGATATCAATTCTTACGAGAAGCAAGATGAAGTGGACAGCCTCAAACTGAATGATGTAGCCAGGATTGCCATCCGTACTGCCCAGCCGATCGCTTATGATCCGTATCAGATAAACCGGGCAAATGGTGCGGCTATCCTGATTGATGAAACATCAAACGTGACCGTAGGAGCCTGCATGATCGGGTAAGTGAAAGATCATTGCCGGTAAGGTTGAAGCAAGTTTAATCCGGTACTGGTGTTGTCACACGCAAATTCACAAAGCTGGTTAATGCTGGCGCTTGTTACCAGCAACATTGCAAGTGCCGACCGCATAAGCGCATAGAATCACGAAGTTGTTGGTGACAACAACAGCAAAATATAGAATACCATCATACCATGAGCGAGATAATCATTTCTGACAAAGTATCCGCCGTAGCAAAGCGTGATATCATTGATTTGAATCAAAAAATCAATGCATTTAATACGGGAGAAACGCCGGAAGAAGCTTTTCGTAAGTTCCGCCTGACACGCGGTGTTTACGGTCAGCGCCAGCCGGGTGTGCAGATGATCCGAATTAAGCTGCCCTATGGCCGCATTACTGCCGACCAGCTGGTGCGCATTGCGGATACTTCGGACAAATATGCTACCGGGAACCTGCATGCTACCACCCGCCAGGATATTCAGCTGCATTTTGTAAAGCTTTCCGATTCGCCCCAGCTCTGGGCAGATCTTGAAGATGCCGGTATTACCCTGAAAGAAGCTTGCGGAAATACGATCCGTAACGTAACTGCCTCCTCGGTAGCTGGTATTGATCCGGATGAGCCTTTTGATGTAACTCCGCTTACACATTCCATATTCCAATATTTCCTCCGCAATCCGATTAACCAGGATATGGGACGGAAATTCAAAATTGCGGTTTCTTCCAGTGAGAAAGACTCTGCGCTTGCGTTTATTCATGACGTCGGTCTTATCGCCAAAATGGGCGTAAACGCAGCTGGTGAAGCTGTAAAAGGATATAAAGTGCTGATTGGCGGCGGATTGGGCGCGCAGCCTTTTTCTGCTCAAACTGCATTCGAGTTCCTGGAAGAAAAAGATGTAATTCCTTTTATCGAGGCATTACTGCGTGTTTTTGATCGTTACGGAGAGCGTGTGCGCCGCCACAAGGCACGGATGAAGTTCCTTCTCAACGACCTGGGCCTGGAAGAAATGCTGGCACGGGTGGAAGAACAACGTGTGGCGCTCAAGAACAAAGTGTTTACAATTCCCGAAGACCTGTTTGGTACAGAAAAGGCCGAATCCATTAACTATGCGGCTCGCCCCTCTCTGACCGAAGCAGATATTCTGAAAATTGCAGCTGAAAGCATTGATGCTGACAAGCTCGGTATTTTTACTAAATGGCTGCGTACCAATACTTTTGAACAAAAACAAAAAGGCTGGTATGCGGTACAGCTGCGGGTTTTGCTTGGTGACATGCACTCGTCTACGGCACGCAGCCTCGCTGACGTTGTCCGCAAATATGCTGCCGACGACATCCGGGTTACGGTAAATCAGGGCTATATTCTCCGGTTTGTAAAAGGCGAAGACCTGGTGGCGATCTATCATGAGCTGGCAAAGCTGGGCCTGGCGGCTCCGGGCTTTGATAGTACCATGGATATCACTACCTGCCCCGGAACTGATACGTGCAACCTGGCAATTTCCAGCAGCTATGGCATTACGCGCGTTCTGGAAGATGTAATGCGTGATGAATATCCTGAAATGATTTATAACCAGGATATCAAAATCAAAATCAGTGGTTGTATGAACGGTTGCGGGCAACACAATGCGTGCAACATCGGTTTCCACGGAAGTTCGATCAAAAACGGCAAGCTGGTACTACCTGCTTTGCAGGTATTGCTCGGCGGTGGATTTTCAGGTGACGGCGTCGGTCTGATTGGTGATAAGGTAATCAAAGTTCCTACCAAGCGCGGACCAGAGGCACTCCGGATGTTATTCAATGACTTTGAAGCAAATGCATATGATGGCGAATACTATAACCAGTATTACCTGCGCCAGACTAAGAATTACTTTTTCCAACTACTGAAACCACTGGCAGACCTCACGACCTTGTCGGATGACGACTACCGGGATTGGGACCACGATGAGCTTTTCAAAACTGAGATCGGGGTTGGAGAATGCGCGAGTGTTCTGGTGGACCTGGTAGCTACCACGATCACCGAAGGTCAGGAAAAACTGAACCTTGCCAAAGAAAACTACGAGTCGGGCATTTGGGCCGACGCGATTTACCATGCATATAATGTGCTGATTACCGGTGCAAAAGGCCTTCTGATGACCAAAGATGTGAACCTCAACACACAGTATGGTATCGTGAATGACTTTGAAGCGAACTTTGGTCATGAGTTCAGGTACGAAACACCGGCAGCCTTCGACTTGCCTGAAAAAGCAGAAACACCTTTCAAGGCGCTGGCTTTCAGCATCAATAAATTTGAGCCTACTCAGGAGTTTGCTACGTACTTTATACAAACTGCCGGCAAATTCCTTGACTTTGTTCGCACTACCCGCGAAGCACAGCTTGTGGAAACCGGCGAACCTGCATTGCAGGAGCTAAGCTTTGGAAAAGACAGTTAAATGACTGTCGGCTTTCGGCATCCGGTTGTTGGTTTTATAAAAATCTGACAACCGGATGCCAGAAGCCGGAGTCCTCTCTCCTATGAAACTCACATTGATAGGCGCCGGCCCCGGTGATCCTGACCTCATTACCTTAAAAGGAATCAAGGCACTGCAGAAAGCCCGCGTGGTGCTGTACGACTCTCTCGCACATCCCTCCCTGCTTGAATACTGCCCTGATGATTGCGTGAAGGTGCTTGTCGGAAAAAGATTTGGCAAGACCAGCTGCGGCCAGGATGAAATCAATGCATTGATCGTGACTTTTGCTCAATCCCACGGAGAAGTGGTCCGGCTCAAAGGCGGCGACTCCTTTATTTTCGGACGGGGATATGAGGAACTGATGTATGCAGCCCGGTACGGCATAGCCACAGAGGTGATTCCCGGCATATCCAGCAGCTACGCAGTACCTGCCTACGCCGGCATTCCGCTTACTTCTCGGGGAGTCAGTGAAAGTTTCTGGGTAATTACGGGTACTACCAAGGCACACGAGCTATCCAAGGACCTTTACCTCGCAGCCCAGTCTTCGGCCACGGTAGTGGTACTGATGGGTCTGCATAAGCTAAACGAAATTGTAGCTATGTACTCCGGCCTGGGTAAGCTCGACGAGCCCATTTCCATTATACAAAATGGCACGCTTGAAAACCAGAAAGTGGTAACGGGCAAAATCAGCAACATCGTACCGCTCAGCAAAGTGAGCGAGATGAGCTCACCGGCTATTATGGTGATCGGCAAAGTAGCCGCCCTCCCCGACCTGTCGTACGATCAGGTCATGGATATGATGCAGAAGAATGACAATGTTTCCAATAACTGGTGATCAGAGGAGCTGCAAAAACCAGTGAAGATCGAGGTGCTTGTCGCGGCCCCCGAATTCAAGAAAATAAATGACGCCTGCCAGGATTGCGTAGCTGATAAAAAGCCACTTCTTCTTGATTTCAAACTGTGCGGGATGATGGAAGTAGTCGTATACCATCGCGGCAGAAAAGCCAAACACCATCAGCACAAACGAAAGCAGCCCGCAGTCCGTACGGTAATGATGATACGTATGCAATGCAGGCGCACCCAGTACCAGGTACATCAGCCACGCCCCAAATCCCATCCGGTACAGGTACATCCCCAGGCGACGGTCATTTCTGATATCGAATAATCCTTCCAGCATGGTATCTGCACGATGGTTTGAACGAGTGAATATAAGCAACCGCATGCACAAAAACCAGAAACTGACCAGGATAAGCAATCCCCCACGCGGTGCTGCCCAACTTCCGCGATAACTGAAAGTAACACTTAGTTGCTACCTTTGTGGCCGGCCATTGTCAAAGCCCGTCATTTACAGTAGCATGCAATCATTGATTACCCGGTTATTTCTCAGGCTTCTGAACTCGGTTTCCAGGCTGTCGTGGAAAAACCTGTACTATGCTTCGGACATCTTCCGGTTCTTCGCTTTTGACGTTTTTCAGTACCGTAAAAAGGTCATCCACACCAACCTGAAAAACAGCTTCCCGCTTTCCAGTGAAAAAACGATCCACACGATCGCCCGGAAGTTTTACAGGAATTTTGCGGATATCATCTTCGAAACGATCAAACTCAGGAGCGTTTCCAAAACCGACCTGCTGGGACGCTGCGAGTTGGATCCTGCACTTCTGGACTATTACCATGAGAAAAAACAAAGTGTAGTGGTCGTGGCAGGACATCTGGGAAACTGGGAAATGATCAACCTTTTTGCTGCCGCCAGGATCAGCTACCAGATGGTGATCGTGTACCATGAGCTCGCCAATGAAGTAGCCGAAGCATGGATAAAAGATATCCGCACGAGGTTCGGGACCGAAATGGTGCCGATGCGGGATGCAATTTCACAAGCATTGATACCCCGTAGTGAGCCCATCATTTACATACTGATCAACGACCAGAGCCCCGCGCCGGCGAAAGCATACTGGACCACGTTCCTCAACCAGGATACGGGCGTGTTCCGCGGAGGAGAGCTCATTGCCCGCAAGCTCAACTGCCCGGTGCTGTACATGGGCGTGCAGCGGGACGAGTACAGCCGCGGACGTTACCACATACACCTTAGCCTCGTGACCGACAATCCGCGCGATGTTCCGATGAATGGTATCCTGGAAAAACAGATCAAATTTCTGGAAAAAGACATTACAGATCAGCCTGATAACTGGCTATGGAGCCACCGCCGGTGGAAACATGCGCGCCCCCACAGGCTTTTGCCCTCACAGCAACTTCAAGAACTAAAAAGTGAATAAACCCGCCAAATTCCTGATCCTCCGGTTTTCGTCTATCGGTGACATAATCCTGACCACGCCCGTGGTGCGTTGCCTGAAAAACCAGTATCCGGAAGCAGAAGTGCATTATTGTACCAAAGCAAAATTCGGCTTTTTACTGGCAGACAATCCGTATATCGACAAAGCCTGGCTACTGGAAAACAATACAACTGAGCTGCTGAAATCACTTAAGGCGGAAAAGTTTGACTACATCATTGACTTGCACAATAACATCCGCACGCTTCGCTTCAAGCTTACGCTGGGCGCCAGGGCATTCAGTTTTGACAAGCTGAATGTACAGAAGTGGCTGCTCACCCGGCTCCGGATCAACTACCTGCCCGATGTCCACATTGTGCACAGGTACATGGATACGCTGCGTACTCTCAAAATTACCAATGACGGGCAGGGACTCGATTATTTTATACCCTATAAAGACAATGTAGAACCTGGCTGGTTGCCGGATACCCACCGGCAGGGCTATGTGGCCTATGCAATCGGCGGCCAGCATCATACCAAAAAGTTGCCCGTGGAAAGAATGGTAGAGCTTTGCAGGAAAATCAACTATCCTGTGGTATTGCTCGGTGGGAAGGAAGACTTTGAAAATGGTGAAATTGTAAGGCATTCGCTGGGTGACCGGATGATCTATAATGGGTGCGGAAAGTACAATTTCAACCAGTCAGCTTCGCTGGTTGAGCGGGCGGTTGTTGTGTTTTCTCACGATACCGGACTTATGCACGTAGCAGCCGCATTGAAGAAGAAAGTGTACTCCATCTGGGGAAATACGGTGCCGCAGTTTGGCATGTACCCGTACAAAACTCCGTTCGAGGTGCTGGAAAACAATAATCTGAGCTGCCGGCCATGCTCCAAGATAGGCTATGATAAATGTCCGCTGCAGCATTTCAAATGTATGAACGAGCTTCCTTTCAACTTCACGATTAAAGAACTACCCGGCAACAATTAGTGTTCAAAAGCCGGATACTTCCCCTTTTTCACAAACAACTATGACTAAAAAAGTAAACATAGGTATCGTACAAATGAGCTGTACGGCTGATGTTGAAGCCAATTTTCAGAAAGCTATTGCCAAAATCCGCGAGGCCGCCGCGCAGGGAGCCCAGATCGTCTGCCTGCAGGAATTGTTTAAATCATTGTATTTCTGTGACGTAGAGGATCATAGCAATTTTGCATTGGCCGAAGCCATTCCTGGTCCGTCCACCGAAGCACTGAGCAGCCTGGCCCGTGAGCTGGGTGTGGTGATCATCGCATCCCTGTTCGAAAAACGTGCACACGGCCTCTACCATAATACAACTGCAGTGCTGGACGCAGACGGTACTTACCTGGGCAAATACCGCAAAATGCACATTCCGGATGACCCCGGCTATTACGAAAAATTTTACTTCACCCCGGGCGATGCGCCTGCGAGCCAGGCTGACAGCGACGGGTACAGGATATTTAATACCCGGTTTGCAAAAATCGGCGTGCTGATCTGCTGGGACCAGTGGTACCCTGAGGCAGCACGTATCACAAGCCTGATGGGTGCCGAGATCCTGTTTTATCCGACTGCAATCGGATGGGATACCAACGAAACCGATCCGCAGATCAACGAAGAGCAATATGGCGCATGGCAGACCATCCAGCGCGGACACGCCGTAGCCAATGGTGTGTATGTTGTAGCGGTCAACCGCGTCGGGCGTGAAGCGGATCAGCAATTCTGGGGCGGCTCGTTTATCGCCAACCCGCATGGAAGATTGCTGTACCTTGCCCCGCATGAAGAAGAGGTGACCCACGTTCAGGAACTTGACCTTCAGAAACTGGATGTATACCGTACCACCTGGCCCTTCCTGCGCGACCGGCGCATTGATTCTTACCAGCCGATCTTGAAGCGTTTTATTGATCAACCAGAATAATATTATATAATATTTTCCAGAACAAACAAAAAGGAGCTCCGGTCAGGATGCTCCTTTTTGTTTGTAAAAACCTGCATAAAAACTAGCACTGATGATGTAACCGTGTGTTACAGGTATTTCTATCCATCAGACAACCTAAGTAGTTGTCAGAAAGGAGGTTGATAATATGATTCATTCGGCCGACTGCTCGAAATACGTTTGATTTATTCTAAGAGTAAAATAAATTATATTTTTAATGAAATAAATACTACTTGTTCCATAATACCTCCAAATGACCAATTATTATTGCAAATAAATTTACTTTTTAAATTTATTCTCTTGCATATTTTATCATTGTCAGTATATTTGAGAAGTCGTTAAACGAATGACAAGACTTCCAAAAGCAGGATATATTCGAGCCGCACATGAATATATCCGACGCAGCTGAGGAGTACAGACGCCAGTCTGAGAGGGCCTTTGTTCCGGTCTTCAGCTACGTTCTGCCTCAGCTAAAATATAATTTTTTCAATACCGGTTATTTAAGTCGTGGACAAGCAGTTTTGTTGCGCAAGGCATTTTGCTTGCCACAAGCTACCTCTGTTTGTCCTCGGTTAACGAGGGTATTGCTTTCCGGAAAAGCAGATTAAGCAAGCTTATGGCTGTGTTGTTCTGTCCACGCGAAAGTGTGTGCGGCGCACGGCAACGTGGACACCGCACAGCCATAACTTTTCTTCCCAATCTCACCAACCACCTAACTCCTATTCCACATGCGTAAAGTTTTACTCCTGTTTTTATGGGCATGTTTGTTTTCTCCGCTTGTGTTTGGTCAGTCGCGGCAGGTCAGCGGAAAAATAACGGCTTCTGACGACGATCTGGGCCTTGCAGGGGCTTCTGTCATTTTTAAGGGTACCAATATCGGCACCAATGCCGATGCCGATGGTAAGTTCAGCTTCTCTGTTCCAGGCGACGGCGTTCTTGTCATTTCATACGTAGGCTTTCTCATCAAGGAACTTCCCCTTGGCAATCAGACAAACTTTGACATTAAACTTGAAGCCGATACGCGGCAGCTGGCCGAAGTGGTGGTAACCGCATTTGGTATCGAGCGCCAGCGCAAGGCATTGGGGTATACGGTGCAGGAAGTAAAAGGGAGTGCATTGACCGAGTCACGCTCAACCAATGTGGCGAATGCACTTTCAGGAAAAATCGCCGGGGTGCGGGTACAGTCCAATGGCGGGCCGGGCAGCGGCTCTACTATCCAGATCCGCGGCTCCTCGTCTGTTTCCGGCAATAACCAGCCCCTGATTGTTATCGACGGGGTTCCAATGGAACAAACAGCAAGCAAAACGTACGGTGGCGGTATTTCCGAGGTCAATCCCGACAACATCAAAGAAATGTCGGTGCTGAAAGGTCCCAATGCCGCAGCCCTTTACGGCTCCCGTGCGGCAAACGGAGTAATCATTATCACAACCAAAAACGGCCAGGGAACCAAAGGACTTGGGGTGGACATCAATTCGAATGTTACCTTCGAACGTCCCTGGATCAAGCCCGACTTTCAGAATACCTATGGGGGTGGCAATGGTTACCGTACCTGGTACAATGATGGCTGGAGCGGCAGCATCAGCGATCCGGCCGAAATCGCGCAGTACCGGGCAGTGTATGATACGCGCTACCCGCTGGCCGGCTCGGAAGGTACCGACGAAAGCTGGGGAGCGCCCATGGACGGCCGTCTGGTGCGGCAGTGGTGGACCGGTGATGACGTAGCTCCGCTGACACCACAACCCAACAACTGGAATGAGTACTGGGCAACAGGCCGCACGATCACCAACAGTGTGGCACTTTCAGGAGGAAATGACAAAGGTTTTTTCCGGCTTGGTCTCAGCCGGCTGGACCAGAAAGGGATCATGTATTACAATGATTTTCACAGAAACAACTTCCGCATCAACTCGGGATATAACCTCACCAAGAATCTCAGCATCACTTTATCCGGCGAATACATCAAGTCGGGCTCAGACAATAAAAGCTACAGTGGCGGACAGGAATTCATCTGGTCACACCGGCATGTATCCTGGGACCAGCTGCGCGACTATGAAAGCTATGCAGATGTGCATAACCAGCGTGGCAATGATACCGACCCGCCCAACTGGCAGCATACGTTCTTTACAAACCCCTATTTCTCACAAAAGAAACTGCCGTCCGGGAATGAAAAGGACCGGGTACTGGGCAACATTGCACTGAACTACAAAATCCTGCCGTCTCTCAGCGTAATGCTCCGGAGCGGTACTGACTACTGGTCTGATACGCGCATTAACGTATCGAACTTCAACCGCGTGCGGAATGGCGTACGTACGCCGGGAAGGTTCTCCGAGGAAGTACTCCGCAGCCAGGAAACCAATTCGGATTTCATTTTTACGTACAACAAGGACATCAGCAAAGACTTTGGTCTGAACGTGCAGTTTGGAGGTATTCAACGTACCAATTATTACAAAAGAAATTACTTCTATGTAGGCGAGATGGTGGTGGACGGGCTGTACAATGCAGGCAACTCGGTACCCAGCCAGAACAAGATTGAAAGTGAGATCCGCAAGTCCGAAACCCAGAGCTTGTTCGGAACTGCCAACTTCTCCTGGCGAAACTCGGTATTCCTCGACCTGACGGCACGCAATGACTGGTCGAGCACGCTTCCCAGCAATGCACGCTCGTACTTTTATCCCTCGGCGTCGCTGAGCACGGTCTTCACCGAACTCATGGACCTGAAAAGCGATGTACTTTCATTTGGTAAAGTGCGTGTAAGTTATGCCCTGGTAGGAAATGATGCCACGCCCTACCAGCTCGCGCAAACTTTCCTGGCCGGCGATCCATGGAACGGTTCAATACCAAAATTCACAGAAAACACGCAGATCGCCAACTCCACCCTCAAACCTGAAATTACCACAGGCTTTGAAGCCGGCGCCGATCTGCGGTTTTGGAAAGGCAAGCTCGGGCTCGACATCACTTACTACGATCAAACGACCCGCGACCAGATCCTGGGCGTCGAGATCTCGAAGGCATCGGGCTATAACACGCGGATCCTGAATGCCGGAAAACTGACCAACAAGGGCATTGAGATAACCCTTACGGGATCACCTGTAAAACTGTCCAATGGTTTCAGCTGGGATGTATCGCTGAACTATGCCCGCAACCGTAACAAGGTTGTTGAGCTCGCAGAAGGACTCACGACCTACACCCTGGCAACCCAGCGCGGTATGTCCTCGGAAGCGCGGGTGGGTCAGCCTTACGGCACATTTTACGGAGTAGGATTCCAGAAAGCCCCGGACGGCCAGGTTGTATACGGTGCCAATGGTCTTCCGCTAACCGCAGCCAACCAGCGCCTGGGCAATATTCAGCCTGACTGGATCGGCGGCATGGTGAATACCTTCAACTTCAAGGGTTTTTCACTGAGCGCCCTGGTGGATGTGCGTGTAGGCGGTGATATATATGATGAAGGTACCGGTACTGCGCGCTGGACAGGCCAATATGCCGAAACCGCGCTGGGACGTGAAGAAGGGGTAATTGGTCGGGGCGTGCGCGAGGTAACTGCCGCAGACGGCAACAAATCCTACGTACCGAATGACATTATCGTTACTGCCAACCAGCTTTACGGGTACAGTAACCCACGGAATTACCATGAGTCGGCCATTTTTGATGCGAGTTATGTCAAACTGAGAGAGTTGTCACTTGGGTACAGCGTGTCGCCTGCTTTCCTGAAAAGGATCAAGGTACAATCTGCCAAGATATCGCTGGTAGGCCGGAACGTGTGGATGATCTTCAAAAACACCCCCCACATTGATCCCGAGATCGATGCCAAAGGCGGCAACCAGCAAGGCTTCGGCTACGGCGAGCTGCCCAGCTCGCGCAGTATGGGTATGAACCTGTCGCTATCATTCTGATCCAAGGGAATAACACTACCAACAAGTCATTTTTCCGATGAAAAACATATTCAGACATAAAAGCATACTGAGCGCCGTACTGGCAGGAACGCTGGCGGCGGGCAGCTGTACCGGGGATTTTGACAAAATGAATGTCAGCCCCAACAGTCCTACTTCCATTGGCCCCCAGTACCTGCTGCCCACTGGCATAGAAACATCCATCGACCGCTACTGGGGCCACCGGGAACGTTTTGAAAGGATTAATATCGATGCGGCCGAGCTCTATGTACAACATCTTACCCGCAACATTTACAGCAATGAAGGCGACGATTACACTGTGTCTCCCGCTCTGCTATCAAACAACTGGCGTGGCTTTTACAATGAGGGGCTCCTAAACTTCCAGCGCATTATTGTGCAAACCAGGGAAGGCTCGGAGAATCCCAATGCCAACTACGAAGGCATTGCGCTGGTCATGAGGACCTGGGTATTTTCGCTGCTCACGGACATGTACGGCTCAATCCCCTACTCGGATGCGATCCGGGGCACGGCCGACCAGCCCAATTACACGCCCAAATACGACTCCATGGAGGATATTTATGCAGGTATGCTCGCCGACCTGAAAACGGCCAATGAAAAGCTGACGGTAGGCGGGCCGATGGTTGCAGGTGATATCCTGTATTCGGGAGATATTCTGAAATGGAAAAAATTTGCAAACTCGCTGCGGCTGCGGCTCGCCAACCGCCAGGCAGCCAAAAAACCGGCAGAGTCGAAAGCGATTATGACCGAGATCCTTTCTGATGCATCGAAATTCCCGGTTTTTACGAGTAATGCAGACAATGCCTCATTGAAATGCACCACGGTACTGCCGAGCAATAACGAATGGAACCAGATCCTGATCCAGGGCGGGCGTACGGACTGGAACATTAGTAAAACACTGGCCGACCGCATGAATGAGCTGGGAGATACGCGCATTACGGTTTATGCCAATGCAAATAAGGATGGCCTGTACCAGGGTCACCCCAACGGACTACCCGACGCTATTGCAACCAGTTACCTCGCCACCAGTTCCACCATCGGGGATGCATTCACCAAAGCTGATGCACCCGAGGTGATCATGACCTTTGCAGACCTGAATTTTATCCTGGCCGAAGCTGCGCTGGATGGTGATATCACGGGTGATGCCAAGCAGTATTTTGAAAAAGGAATTACGGCTTCTTTCGGTCAGTACGGATTAACTGTACCTGCCGGCTACCTGGCAAAGGTTGGGGCTGTGACCCGGGAGAAAGTACTTGAACAAAAATGGATTTCCCTGTACGGACAGGGTGTGGAAGCCTGGATTGAGTGGCGGCGCACGGGACTGCCTGTTTTTCCGTCGCATGATCCGCGTGCGGTATTGCAAAACGGCGGCATACTTCCTACCCGTTTCAATTATCCTTCTTCCGAGTATTCTCTCAACAAAGGATCGGTAGACGCCGGTACCAGCCTCAACGGCGGTCCCGACGACATGAAGACCAAGCTCTGGTGGGCAGAAAAGTAAGCCCGTGTTCAAAGACAATCAGCATTTCTATCTTTTTACAAGACATTATGAAAAACCTGAGATCATACCTGGCTGCTGCGGCAATACTTGCAGGATTCACAATGGGGACCTCATCCTGCAAAGAAGAAGATCCGTTTCTGGACCGGGACGTAGCCCCGCTACTTGTGGATATCGTGGGTGCACCTTTTGGCTCTCCCATTGCCAGCACGCCCTCCGTAGCCTATGACAGCTCCATGCAGCAACTCACGCTTACTTCGCGCCTCTATGAGCTGGACAAGACGAACATACTGGACCATACCAAAGGCATTGACTCGATTCCTGTCGCGAATGTTCCCATCAAAATTGCATTCAACCTGACCAAAAGCGTCAAAGCTGAAACGATCAGGTTCAATGGGGTAACGTACAACTTTACGCCCGAAACTTTTAAAACAAGCGGGCAGCTCGGCGAGGTAAGCTCCGACAATGATGGTACCGTGACGATCAGGACGACGTATGCAGCACTCGGCCTGACCGGCAACCGTATCCAGCGCAAGGACGACATTGTCAAAATCACCTGGACAGGCACGCACAAAGGCATTGCTTTCACCCGGACCTCGCAAATGTCTGTGACCAAAAATTAGTAAATTAGAGTACTTCTTATCCATCATCACATATCCGCTAAACAGCTTTACAATGAACCAGAAAATTGACCGCCGCAATCTCCTGAAATCGGGTTTAATGGCCATCGGAGGAATGACGCTGGCGCCGCACCTGAGTATGGGCGCATTTACCAATGCTCCCCTGCTCCTGGATCCAGAGCGTAGAATTTACCGCAGCCCCATGGTACGGGAACATTTCCTGCCGTCGGATTTCAAAGCGCCCAAGATTGTGGCACGCCTGAGCTCGAACGAAAATCCCTACGGCCCGCCTATGTCCGCCCAGAAAGCGGTAGCGGACTCTGTTAAAAACGGCAACCGGTATGCCTGGAAAGAAATGTATGACCTGATCGACAAGATCGCGAAGAAGGAAGGTGTACCGGCCGACCACATTATGATGGGCCCCGGCTCATCTGACCTGCTTGAAAAGGTGGCTTTGGTGCTTTTCATGAATGGCGGAAATGTGGTATCGGCCGATCCTTGCTACATGTCGCTGATCCAGGTAGCTAAATCGGTAGGTGCCACATGGAAAGCGGTGCCTTGTACGGCAGACTGGTCGCACGACCTCAAAGCCATGGAAGCTGCCGTGGATAAGGATACGAAGCTGGTATATGTATGTAATCCCAACAATCCGACGGGGGCTATCACCAAAGGTTCCGACCTGCTCGACTTCTGCTCACGGGTATCCGAGAAAGTACCTGTATTTGTAGACGAAGCCTATATTGAGCTCGCCGTAGGTGCTGACACCCAAAGCATGGTGTCGCTGCTTACGCAGAAGAAAAACGTAATCGTGGCCCGCACATTCTCAAAAATCATGGGCATGGCAGGAATCCGCGTGGGCTATATGGCAGCCCAGCCCGCATTCCTGGAACGGATCAACAAGATCACACGCGGCGGAATGGGCATTTCGTATACATCCATTTTCGCAGCGTCTGCCAGTCTGGATGACCAGGAGTTTCAGGGTAGTACCCGCAAACTTAATCACGAAGCCAAGCAGTACCTGTACGAAAACCTGGATAAAATGGGATACAAGTACATTCCATCCTACACCAACTTCGTACTCTTTCCGGTGAGTATGCCCGGCAAGGAGCTCCTTACAAAAATGACGGCCAAAGGCATCTCAATCCGCTCCTTTGACATCCAGAACAAACCCTGGTGCCGCGTCAGCATCGGTACAATGGATGAAATGAAAGCATTTGTAGGAGCGCTGGGGCAGTTGAGTTAGGGAGAGTTTTTGGTCATTTGTTGTCATTTGTAGTCAGGTGTAGTCAGGTATGGTCAGGTGTTGTCAGGTGTGGCGATTCTTTGTTATTGAATGCCATTGCTAATGATGGTTTGAATATTGACAGGCGATTTTAAAAACGACACCTGACAACTCCTGACAACAAATGACAACAAATGACCACTCCTGACCACTCCTGACCACCCCTGACAACAAATGACCACCCCTGACCACCCCTGACAACAAATGACGCCCCCTGACACCCCCTGACCAAAAACAACACCCACCAACCCCGACGCACCTAATCACATCAACATCAACCACTATGAGTGATGCATTGCAAAAAACCATAACACTCCTGTTACTGATTACTCTGGGGCTGCTGCTCAAAGGGAAGTTCAAGAACAAAGACCAGACAAACGGCATCAAGGAGATCATCCTTTCCGTGGCGCTGCCTTCCACGATTTTCATTTCGCTCATGAAAATCGACATCGACTCGTCCATGATCGTGATCCCGCTGGTGACGCTGGTCTTCAATTTCCTGATGTTCTTTTCGGCCCCGCTGGCATTTGCGCTTTTCGGGGTTGAAAAAAACAGTCCTACCGGCCGCACGCTCATGATGCTGATTCCTTCACTGGCGCCCGGACTATCGTGCTTTCCGTTTATCGCGGAGTTTTTGGGAGAGAAAAGTCTGGCTATTGCAGCCCTGGCAGATGTAGGAAACAAGTTCTTTGTACTGATATCACTGTATATCCTGGCCATGAACATGTTTCTCAAAAACAGTAATGACCAGGAAACGAAGCTCGGCGGGAAACTCAAAAGTCTGTTTGTCAGCATGTTCCAGGAGCCGATCAACCTCCTGATTTTCCTGGCGATCCTGCTGCTGAGTTTCGGGATCAACTATGGAAGCCTGCCGCTGGTTGTGCAGGAGGTATTTGACAAAACAAGCGCCATGATGACGCCCCTCGTGCTGCTGTTCATCGGACTGGCCGTGCAGCTCAAAGAAGGCAAAAAACGCATTGTCGCCAGCATCCTGTTTTTCCGCGCAGGGATCACGATGATCATCAGCGCGGGGATGATCTACATTCTCAACATCACCGACAATGCGATGATCCTGCTGGCCATCGTCATTCCGCTCAGTGCGGCCAGTTTCTGGCCGCTGGCGCACATTTCGGCCTTCAACCTGCGCGAGGATTCGAAAAACATGCCCAAGGAAAAGCGCACCTTCGATCTGGAACTCGCAGTACTGCTGCTGGCTTTTTCGCTGCCTTTTTCAACCATCCTGATATTGGGCATACTTTCCTCCGGGACCTTCTTTGCCCACAACACGACCCTGATCACAGCAGGGCTGATCCTGATCGCACTTGGTGCCCTGCCCAATGCGCTGAGCAAGGTTTTTGTAAAAATGTCCAAAGCCTGAAAATATCCGGTTATTTGCTCAACTCCTGACTATGAAGCTGCCCGGCCCTGCAAAGGATGCCGGGCACTTCTTTTTTACACAGGTTTGATTTTGCCTGAAAACTTTCCTTTGCGACCTTTGCGCCTCATTGAAAATCACGTCCCATGTCCGACCTGCTTACCGGCTCCGCAGCTACCCCGAAAGAACTTGGTTTTACATTCCCTGCCGAGTGGCACCCGCACAGGGCCACGTGGCTCACCTTCCCGCATAACGATGCGTCGTGGCAGGGTGAGCGGCTCGGCAAAATGCGCCCGCAGTATCTTGAATTTATCAAGACGATCAGTCTGGGTGAGCAGGTAGGCATTGTCGCCAATGATGAAAAGCTCAAAGGCTACATTTCGGAAGCATTGGACGGGGTCGGTGTTGATCTTTCCAAAATCGAGTTTGTAGTAAAGCCCACCAATGATGCGTGGTGCAGGGATCACGGACCTGCATTTCTGATCAATAAAAATAGCGGTGAGAAAATGATCGTCGACTGGGGGCATAACGCCTGGGGAGGCAAATATCCGCCCTACGATGATGACAACCGTACTCCCGCTGCCATCGCAGCGCACCTCGGGCTGCCGCTCACTTCTCCGGGCATTATCATGGAAGGCGGTGCAGTGGAATTCAATGGGGCGGGAAGCGTACTGACGAGCAAATCCTGCCTGCTGAACCTCAACCGCAACCCTCACCTGAACCAGGGGCAGATTGAAGAATTTCTTTGCAACTTCTATGGTGTGGAGCAGGTACTCTGGGTAGAGGGCGGCATTGAAGGCGACGATACGGACGGACACATTGATGATACCACGCGGTTTGTCAATGAAGATACAATCGTGGCTGCCGTTGAGCACGACCCGCATGATGATAACTATGGCATTTTGCAGACAAATCTTTCCATGCTGAAAGCAATGCGGCTGGTCAATGGAAAACAGCTCAACATCATTGAGCTGCCTATGCCAAAAGCAGTAATTATCGACGACTTCCGTACGCCCGGCTCCTATGCCAATTTCCTAATCTGTAATGCCGGTGTCATCGTACCCGTATTTGAAAATCCGAACGATGCAGTTGCCATCGACATTCTTGAAAAAGCCTTTCCGGACCGGAAGGTTATCCCGCTGAAAGCGACGGAGATCATCTGGGGCCAGGGAAGCTTTCACTGCCTGAGCCAGCAGGAGCCGCTGGTCTGAATTTACCTGGGTTGTTTTTTCAAAATCGGAACTGATCCAATCACGTACTTGCAATCCTCAGGAGCTTTGCCCTTAAAATGCAGGGCGGCTGATTATTCGGCGTACACGCCCATCTGTGTCCAGTCATCGGGTTCCTGCAGGAAAACATTGTAGTCTACGAAGCCGCGGATTCCGTCGGCCCAGCCTTTTTCGCTGTGCTGCCAGAAGAGTACCTGGGCGTCGGCAGCGAGGTCGTTGAGGTGCGTGCGGGAGTAGCCGGCCAGCCATAGGGGATAATCGTCAAAGTTGCCGGCAATGTACTTTTTGTAATAATGCTCATTGACGTAAATGATCGGGCGCATGCCATAATGCTGCTCAATTTGCATGAGCCAGTTGCGTACACCTTTGATAATGATATCGTCGGGTTTGTTTGCATTTGTTTCCAGGTCGAGTACCGGAGGAAGATCGCCCGGCTCGATCCGCACCTGCCCAATGAAGTTCTGCACCTGCCGGTCGGACATGACGCGCGGATTATAGAAATGGTACGCTCCCCGCTTCATCCCCACCCTCCTGGCCTCGCGCCAGTTGCGCTCAAACTGCCGGTCGAGGTGGGTGGCGCCTTCAGTGGCTTTAATGTATACGAAGTCAATCTTCACATTTCCGTGCCGGGCTTTTTTAAGCTTTTCCCAATTGATCTTCGCATTGTGGTGTGAAACATCTATCCCGTGGATTGCATACCGCAGGGGCAGCTTGATCCCGAATTCACTGATAAACTCCCATTGATTTTCATCCTTGCTGTCGCGGTACCAGAGTACCCCGCCGATCAGGAGCAAAATTCCTGCAATAATGGCCCAACCTTTGGCAGGAAGCGGTTTTACGTAGTTTTCTGTCTCTGCGGATGCGCTGGTTTTCTTTTTTGCCATACCTGCACAAAGGTATAAAAGTTAGTGGTAGAGGGATCACAACCATTCATTTTCATAATCCACCGTTCATGTACTTTGTATAACATAGTACCTGCCATAACACATACATTTACATCATCAAAACAGCAACTCAACTGTCCAATTTAAACATCTGTTAGCCATGAAAACTTCAATCAAAACCATCGCCGCCACTTTTGCTTTTGCCGCATTGTTCACATTCAATTCTTTTGCGGGAGACAAGGAAGCAAAAAAAACAGCTTCATTCGAAACCGGCATTTTTGTAACAAGAACTGGCAATATCCACGTCAGCATCGACAAGTTCCAGAATACGCCTGCAACCGTAATCGTCACAGACAAAAGCGGAAAGGCTATTTACCGGGAAATGCTGGGTAAAAAAACCGATAAATACAGAAGACAGCTGAATGTAAGTTCACTGCCCGCTGGCAACTACTCCATCGAGATCAGTGCGGGTGAAGATAAAATTACCCGCGACTTCGAACTGAGCGAAAGACCGACTTCAAGAGAAATCAGTATCCGTTAGACAATAAAGGTTGTGAATGAAAAAGGGTGACGAAATTGTTTCGTCACCCTTTTTGCATATGCCTGGTTCTTTTATCAGATCACCACGTTCACAATGCGTTTTGGAACAACGATCACCTTTTTGGCGGCTTTCCCTTCCATCCACTTCAGTACGGTTTCGTTGGCCAGTACCTGCTTTTCGATTTCGGATGCGGGTGTGTCCAATGCAAACGGAAGCGAAATACGAACCTTGCCATTGATCTGCACCGGGTATTCGAATACATCGTCTACGGTAAACTTCTCCTCCCAAACCGGGAACGAAGCCTTTCCGAGCGTACCCGGCTCGTTGCCCAGCGCTGCCCACAGCTCCTCGGTGATATGCGGCGCATAGGAAGACAAGAGTACTACCAGCGGCTGCAATATATCCCTGCTCTGGCATTTGAGGCTGCTCAGCTCATTCACACATACCATGAATGCACTGACCGCCGTGTTGAATGAAAACGATTCAATGTCCTCCTGGATTTTCTTGATCGTTTTATGCAGCACTTTCAGCTCCTCGGGCCTGGACGCAACATCTTTTACCAGAAACTGTGCATTGTCATTGTAAAACAACCGCCAGAACTTGCGGATAAAGCGGTATGTCCCGTCAATACCATTGGTGTTCCAGGGCTTGGCCTGTTCCAGCGGCCCGAGGAACATCTCGTACATACGCAGCGTGTCGGCCCCGTACCTGTCTACGATGTCATCAGGATTTACAACATTGTACTTGGACTTGGACATTTTTTCAACCTCCGTCCCGCAGTGGTAGCGACCGTCTTCAAGGATAAACTCGGCATGCTCTCCGGCGATATCGGGCCGGGTAGCTTTGAATTTTTCTACATCAAGAATGTCATTTTCAACAATATTCACATCCACGTGCAGCGGAGTCACCTCATATCCGAACCTCAGCCCTGCACTTACGAACACGGGCTTGGCGTAGTTTTCATTTTTCACCCGGTACACAAAGCTGCTCCTTCCCTGGATCATGCCCTGGTTGATCAGCTTTTTAAATGGCTCTTCCTCGGGCACGTAGCCTCTGTCTTTGAGAAACTTGTTCCAAAAACGGCTGTACAGCAAGTGTCCGGTGGCATGTTCGGTGCCGCCGATGTACAAGTCTACATTCCGCCAGTAACCGATAGCATCCTGCGAGGCAAATTCCTCCTGATTTCTGGGGTCCATGTACCGGTACCAGTACCAGCTGCTGCCCGCCCAGCCGGGCATGGTGCTCAGCTCGTAGGCATCGCCCGTAGCAGGCAGCCAGTCCGCAGCCCGGCCAAGCGGCGGTTCACCGGTTTCTGTGGGAAGGTATTTATCTACCTCCGGCAGGTTGAGCGGCAGTTCGTTTTCTTCCAGCAAGTAAGGTACAGGCTCTCCTTTGCTGTCTTTTTTATAAAAAACAGGCACCGGCTCGCCCCAATACCGCTGCCGGCTGAACACCGCATCGCGCAGGCGGTAGTTGATTTTCCCCTTTCCTAAGCCTCGCTCTTCAAGCCATTGGATCAGCTTATCGGTGGCCTCCTTGTAGCCCAATCCATTAATGATGCCGGAGTTGATGTATTTTCCTTCCTTAGTCGCGTCGGCTTGCGTTTCGATTTCCTTTTGCGCATCGAGGATCGGAATGATGGGCAGATCAAAATGTTTCGCAAAATTCCAGTCGCGCTGATCGCCCGACGGCACCGCCATGACCGCACCCGTGCCGTAACCTGCCAGCACATAGTCTGCAATGTAAACGGGTACCCTGGCGCCACTCAGCGGATTGATCACATAAGCGCCGGTAAACGCACCTGACACTGTTTTCACATCCGACATCCTGTCCCGCTCGGACTTTTTCTGCGTCATCGCGATATAGGCATCAATCTCACCCCGCTGTGCAGGTGTCGTAATTACATCTACCAGCTCATGCTCCGGCGCAATCACCATAAAAGTCACCCCATAAATGGTGTCGACACGGGTGGTGAAAACTTCGATGGAGGAGGGAGAAATGGAGGAAGGAGGAATGGAGGAAGGTATTTCTTCATCCTTTCCTCCATTCCTCCTTACTCCATCCTCCTTTTCTCCCTCTAACGGAAACCGTACCAACGCTCCTACCGACCGGCCGATCCAGTTACGCTGCTGCTCTTTCAGCGACTCGGTCCAGTCTACCATATCAAGGCCATCGATCAGGCGCTGGGAGTAGGCAGTGATCCGCATCATCCATTGGCGCATCAGTTTTTGGATGACAGGAAAACCGCCACGTTCAGATACACCGTCTTTTACCTCATCATTGGACAACACCGAACCCAGGCCAGGGCACCAGTTGACAGTGGCATCGGCTACGTAGGTGAGGCGGTATTTCAGGGTGATTTTATATTGTTCCTCAGCACTTAATGCCTTCCATTCGTCTGCTGAAAAAATAGGCGTATCTTCATCTTTGGGGGCATTCACTGCCTTGTTCCCGCTTTTTTCAAAAATGGCGATCAACGTCTCGACAGGTTCTGCCTTGCCGGAATCATTGTTGTACCAGCTTTTGAAAAGCTCCATGAAAATCCACTGGGTCCATTTGTAGTACGAGGGATCGGAGGTACGTACTTCACGCTCCCAGTCGTAGCTGAAACCCAGGTTTTTGAGCTGCTGAATGTACCGGCTGATGTTTTGCTCGGTTGTGACGGCGGGATGCTGGCCGGTCTGGATCGCATACTGCTCGGCAGGAAGGCCAAAGCTATCGAAGCCCATCGGGTGCAGCACATTGAAACCTTTCAGCCTTTTGTATCTTGAATAAATATCGGATGCGATATAGCCCAGCGGGTGCCCTACATGGAGGCCCGCGCCTGAGGGATAAGGAAACATATCCAGCACATAGTACTTGGGTTTTGCCGAATCATTGGTGACCCGGAACGTGCCTTTTTCTTCCCAGAATGCCTGCCATTTCTTTTCAATTTCCCTGTGGCTGTACTCACTCATAACACCTGATTTGTGGTTCTTTTGATCAAAGCCCGCCATGTCTGCGCTGAATTTTGTTGCAGCAGGGCGGCTTCCTTTTTTTTATTTGGAAGCGCAAAAATAGCTCTTTTGATCAGATTCAGGCATTCTGGTAATCAATAACATTCATGCTGATGCCTTTGCAGAAACAAATTCCCAAATCCGGCCTGTATTCCTACTTTTGTATATCATTTATTCACCGGTCTGAAAGCGGAAAGCCCGTTTGAAGGCTTTTCTCAGGAGCAAAGTGGCGATCAACACAGACAATGTCAGGCTGGTATTCGGGTTAAAACTGAAACAGTTACGACTCGACAAGGGAATGTCCCTGGGAGATCTTTCCCAAAAATCCGGCCTGTCTGTGTCGTACATCAATGAAATTGAAAAGGGAAAGAAATACCCGAAGTCCGACAAGATCATTGCGCTGGCAGCAGCCATGGACGTGGACTATGATACGCTCGTTTCGCTCAAACTCAGCAAGCGCCTCGAACCGATCTCCGACCTGCTCAGCTCCAACATCCTTACCGAGCTGCCGCTCGAACTTTTCGGCATCGACCCGGCCGACCTGCTTGAAATCCTCTCCGATGCACCGACCAAAATCAGCGCATTTGTAGGTACGCTGATCGAAATTGCGCGCAACTACAACATGTCCATCGAGAAATTCTACTTCTCAGCCCTGCGCACCTACCAGGAAATGCACGATAATTACTTTGAGGACATTGAGCAGGAAGCAGAACGTTTTCTGGAAGAATACAGCATTGCGCCCGACCGTATTCTGGACGAGCCGCATTTATACGAAATCATTACATCACGGTACGGATACCGGGTCGAAAACATCAATGAGCGCGCCAATCCGGAGTTTGCTACGGTACGTTCACTGACCATTCCTTCTCCTTCGGGTACCCGGCTGCTGCTCAACAACCATCTCACTTCCGTGCAGCGGGCATTCATCTATGGGAGAGAAATCGGGTATCTTTATCTGGGGTTGAAAAACCGCCTGCACACCACGGCCCTGGTTGAGGCTGAGAGCTTCGAACAACTGCTGAACAACTTCAAGGCTTCCTACTTTGCGAGTGCCATCATCATCCGCAGAAACCTGCTGGTACCCGCACTGGCCGACTTTTTCAACCTGTCTGCCTGGCAGCCTGAGCACCTTATCAACCTGATCCATCGCTTCAATACCACGCCTGAATCATTCTGCTACCGGATCAGCAATGTGCTGCCGCGCTACTTCGGGATTAATCAGATCTTTTTTTCCAGGTTCAACAACTTTGTGGGGCAAAATATCTTTGATATGAGCAAAGAGATGCATATCTCCCGCAAACACTATCCACATACGGTCAAAGACGAGCACTACTGCCGCCGCTGGGTAGCGCTTACGATCCTCAACGACCTGGGGGATGCTATTGTGCAGAAGGAAGAGCCGGGCATCCTGTGCAAAGCGCAGCGCTCCACCTACCTCGACACCCGGGACGAATACCTCGTGATCAGTTTTGCACAGCCCATGTCGCCCACGCCTAATCTCAACGTGAGCGTATCCATGGGCATTTACCTGGACGAAAACACGCGCGAAAAACTGGCCTTCCTGAATGATCCCCTGCTGCCTGCCCGTGAGGTAAACCAAACCTGCGAACGCTGTGCCCTTTTTGACTGCCGGGAGCGGGTTGCCGCGCCGGTTATTTTACAGAAACGGCATAAAAACGAGGAACTCCGGAAGGCATTGAAGCGCATGATCCATTGACACTATTAAAAATTTCTTAAAAGTCAGTGTACAAAAATTTAGCGCTTTCTTCTGAATTATCTTTGCAAACTTTTTGGAAGAACGACTATGCCCGGCACATACGATTTTGAGGATCTGATCATCAGGCTTTCCACCCCGTTTTACATTCTGCTGATCGGGCTGGAAATAGTGCTAACTTACCGGTCATCGCGGGAGCACCACCCGGAGAGGCCTTCCTATACCTTTCGTGACACGCTTACCAATGCTGCTCTGATGCTCCTGAATGGCGGAATCGATCTGCTTTTCAGGGCTGTGTATGTAAGCGCCCTGATCTGGTTTTTTAACAGGAGCATTTTGCCTGCGGTGGAGCCTGCTGCTGTCTACTGGTTTTTGCTTTTCCTGCTGGAAGATCTGGCATTTTACGTACTGCATTATGTGGATCATCACTGCAGGTTGTTCTGGGCAGTACATGTGACACACCATTCTTCGGATCATTTTAACCTTACCACCGGGTTCCGTTCCTCTGTTTTCCAGCCCTTGTACCGGTTTGTCTACTTCATCCCCATCGTGCTGCTGGGCTTTAATCCGGCAGATGTGATTGTGATGTATTCCATTACACAGATTTACGGCATTATTGTTCACACTGAATATGTAGGTAAAATGGGCTGGCTTGAATACCTGTTTGTCACCCCTTCTCACCACCGGGTGCATCATGCCAGCAATATTGAATACCTGGATAAAAACATGGGCATGTGCCTGATCATCTGGGACAGGATTTTTGGCACTTTCCAGGAGGAGCTGGATGCGGTGAAGCCATGCTACGGCCTGGCCAAGCCTGCCGGTAATACCCGGCTTATCACTACGGTTTTCCACGAATGGAGCGCGATCGCTCATGATTTCAGAAACTCGGCCGGCTGGAAAATGAAAATGAGCTACCTGCTGAAAGCACCGGGCTGGTCGCACGACGGCTCCCGCCAGACCAGCCGTGAGTTGCAGAACCAAAAACGGGCAGTTCAGCAAGGCGAGGCCATTGTGGCCGAATAAGTCCTGGTATTTTGCCTGATCAGGTCCGAAAGTATGGTTATCTTTGCAGTATTAAAGGTTAACTCCCTTTCACCATGCATCAGACACTCCAACTGGTACTGGCGCCCGAAATCGCGCTGGACGAACGCAACCTGCGTACCCATATTCTTCAGAAACTCCGCCTCAGGGAGGATGATACAACACTGATCCGTAAAACCCGGCAGTCTGTGGACGCCCGGGGCAGGCAGGTCAGGGTTAATGTACAGGCCGAAGTTTATGTCAATGAGCAGCCGCCTGCATTACTCGGCCACCAGACCGACTATCCCGACGTCAGCAAAAGTCCCTCGGCCATCATTGTAGGCTGCGGCCCTGCGGGCATGTTTGCTGCATTGCGGCTGATTGAGCTGGGGATCAGGCCTGTGATCTTTGAAAGAGGCAAAGACGTACGCGCACGCCGCCGCGACCTGGCAGCGATCAATAAAGACCACATTGTTAACCCGGAGTCAAACTACTGCTTTGGCGAGGGAGGTGCAGGCACCTACTCTGACGGAAAGCTCTACACGCGCTCTAACAAGCGCGGCGACATCCGCCGGGTACTTGAAATATTTGTCCGCCACGGTGCTACTGAGCAAATCCTGATTGACAGTCATCCGCATATCGGTACCAATAAGTTGCCGGTTGTCGTTTCAGAAATGCGCGAGAGCATACTCAAAGCCGGCGGTGAAATCCATTTTGATACGAAAGTCACCGACCTGATTATTGAAACAGGTACAATAACAGGTGTTATCACTGGCAGTGGGCAGGAACACCGGGGAATAGGCGTGATACTGGCTACCGGCCACTCAGCCCGCGACATTTACTACCTGCTGCACCGTAAGAACATACTGATCGAAAGTAAATCCTTTGCCATGGGCGTGAGGATTGAGCACCCACAGCGGGTGATCGACCAGATTCAATACCATTGCAATACGGATCGGGGCCCGTACCTGCCGGCTGCTTCGTACAGCCTCGTCACCCAAACCATGTACAAGGGAGTACGCAGGGGGGTTTTTTCTTTCTGCATGTGCCCGGGTGGCTTTATTGTACCCGCAGCAACGGTGCCCGGCGAGGTTGTGGTAAATGGCATGTCGCCTTCACGCCGCGATTCGCCGTATGCCAATTCGGGCATGGTAGCCACGGTGGAAGACGAGGACATACAGCCTTATAAAAAAGAATGGGGGCCGCTGGCCGGACTCATGTTCCAGCAGGAAATGGAGCAAAAAGCCTGGAAAATGGCAGGACAGACGCAAACGGCTCCTGCTCAGCTGGCGAGCGATTTTGTAAAAAGTAAAATATCCACGAACCTCCGGGATACCTCCTACCAGCCCGGCCTGCACTCGGTTGACTTGTACGATATCCTGCCTGATACGATTGCATTTCCATTACGCGATGCATTGACGGATTTTGGAAAAAAGATGCGCGGGTATTTGTCTCCTGAGGCACAGCTGATCGGGGTCGAAAGCCGCACTTCATCGCCTGTGCGTATTCCACGTGACCGCGACACCTGCGAACATCCTGAAATCAAAGGACTTTTTCCCTGCGGGGAGGGTGCCGGTTATGCAGGCGGCATCATGTCGGCGGCAATGGATGGCGAGCGCTGCGCCGAGCAGCTGGCTGTGCATTGCAGGAAGTAAAAAGTAGGTTGGTTTGCAAGTTCACTGGTTAGTTCCTATTATTATACTTGCAGAGTACCCTGCAATTTGATCAATTCACACACCTATGCCAGAAGTATTCCGCATGTTTGGAATGAAGTTTTTCTTTTACAGTCTGGAACATTTGCCGATTCATATTCACGTGAGAAATGCGGAAGGTGAGGCCAAATTCGAGGTTGAACCCATCGTCCGGCTGGTTTCAAGCTATGGCATTAAAACCAAGGATCTGGTCCTGGCCGAAGCATTAGTCGAGCAGCACAAAGAGCTGATTATCACAAAGTGGCAATACTTTTACGGAAACCATTAATCACAAGACACTATGACAATCAAGCACATCTGGTTTGATGAAGCCAATATCTATGTGGTCCTTGACACAGGTCATACCATTGGTAATCCTTTAAGCTGGTTCAAAAGACTTGAAAGCGCAACTCCGGAGCAACGTCAGCATTTTAAGTTGGGGAGCGGACGAAATAGTGTACATTGGGAAGCGCTGGATGAAGACCTCAGCCTCGAAAGCTTTTTTGACTTTAAAAGAGAATTGAATTACGCCAATATCTGACCAACAATAGCGCCTTTGGAGTCGTTTGCTGCATTTACGGACCAACTTTCACAAAAACTGAAATATCCGCTGCCCGGAGAGTCGGCGCACCGGAATATGCAGGCTTTGTCCAAAATGCGGCTGACTTTCAAACCAAATGCAAAAACCCGCCGCAGTGCGGTACTCGTCCTTTTTTATCCGTACAAAAACGAGATTTACTTCCCGCTGATCCTGCGCCCTGCCTACGACGGCGTACATTCCGGCCAGGTGGCCTTTCCGGGTGGCAGGTTTGAGCTTACGGACGAGAGTCTGATACGTACCGCCATGCGCGAAGCCCAGGAAGAAATCGGGTTACGGCTGAATGATGTGAAGGTACTCGGCAGCCTGACGGAGCTTTTTATCCCTGCCAGCAATTTCAACGTTCTTCCCGTGATCGCGGTCATGCCTTACCGGCCCGACTTTTATCCGGACCCCAGGGAAGTGGAAGATATTTTCGAGATCAGACTTGAAGAAATCTCCGACAAAAACGTGATCGGGGCGAGTGAAATCCAAGTCCGTGGCGAACAGGTACATGCCCCGCACTACATGATCCAGGGCTATAAAGTATGGGGTGCCACGGCCATGATGATCAGCGAGCTTCTGGCCGTATTAAGTTCCGTAGACCCCGACACTGTCGGCTAATAATTCAAGCTTAATTTGCTATATTAGCAGTTGTTTGAAACATTCTTCCCGGCTTTCTTCGTCCCGTTTTCTGCTGTTTTAAAGCTGACATTCCTGCTGCGAAAGCCGGCAAGAACTGACCATACCAAAATTTACTGAGTACTTAAAACCTGGTTCCTCCTGCATTTATGGAAGAAAACGGAGCTGCATCCGAAGCAGAAGATAGCGAATTACATAAAAAGCTGCCCATATCGGGTTTGTACGAAAACTGGTTTCTTGATTATGCCTCCTATGTAATCCTGGAAAGAGCAGTGCCTGCGGTTGAGGACGGCTTCAAACCCGTGCAGCGCCGCATCATGCACGCCCTGAATGAAATGGACGACGGCCGCTTCAACAAAGTGGCAAATGTGGTAGGCTCGTCCATGCAATACCACCCGCACGGTGACGCCTCCATTTACGATGCCATCGTCAATATCGGTCAGAAAGAACTCCTTTTTGATACCCAGGGCAACTGGGGAGACGTACGTACGGGCGATAGTGCGGCCGCGGCCCGGTACATTGAAGTAAGACTTTCCAAGTTTGCCAAGGAGATCGTTTTCAATGACGATACTACCGAGTGGCAGCTTTCCTATGACGGCCGCAAGCGCGAGCCGGTTACATTACCCGTCAAATTTCCACTCCTGCTCTCGCTCGGGGTGGAAGGTATTGCCGTAGGTCTGTCCACCAAGATCCTGCCGCATAACTTTTGTGAGCTCATTGAGGCCTCCATCAGTATCTTGCAGGGCAAGGAAGCCACGATTTTCCCCGACTTCATGACCGGAGGCCAAATCGACATTTCCAACTATAATGACGGACATCGCGGCGGCAAGGTGCGTGTACGCGCCAGGATTGAGGAAGAAGACAAGAAAATGCTCGTCATCCGTGACATTCCTTTTGGTACTACTACCACCTCGCTCATCGACTCCATCGTGAAGGCGAATGACGGCGGCAAGATCAAGATCAAGAAAGTGGTAGACAACACGGCGGCGGACGTGGAGATACAGGTACACCTGGCACCGGGGGTATCTCCCGATATTACGATTGATGCGCTGTATGCATTTACGGAATGCGAAGTGTCGATCTCTCCCAATGCCTGCATCATTATAGCGGAAAAACCGCATTTCGTTGGTGTTACCGACATTTTGCGGCACAACACACACCAAACCGTGCATCTGCTGCAGCGTGAGCTTGAAATCAGGCGGAGTGAGTTGCTGGAAAAAATACTTTACGGCTCCCTGGAAAAGATCTTTATTGAAAACCGCATTTACCGGGATATTGAGGAATGCGAGACGTTTGAGGCCGTAATCCGTACGATCGACAAGGGACTTGCGCCGTACAAACCGCAGTTTTACCGTGAAATCAACGACGACGACATTGTAGCGCTGACCGAGATCCGGATCAAGCGTATATCTAAGTACGACGGCTTCAAGGCCGACGAGCTGATGCGGAAGTGGCAGGAAGAGCTGACAGTGACGGAAGATAACCTGGCGCACATCACCCGGTTTGCCATTGATTATTTCCGCGATCTCCTGAAAAAGTACGGCAAAGGCCGCGAACGCCGGACCGAGCTGCGCGCATTTAACCAGATTGCCGCCAACATTGTAGCGGCCAACAACCAGAAACTGTACGTTAACCGGGCAGAGGGATTTATTGGTTACGGCCTCAAAAAGGATGAGTACGTGATGGATTGTTCGGATATCGACGACATCATCGTTTTCAGGGGGGATGGAAAATGTGTGGTCACCAAGATTCAGGAGAAGGTTTTTGTAGGTAAAGACATTATTTACTGCGCCGTTTTTGTAAAAAATGACGAGCGTAAAGTCTATAACCTGGTGTACCTGGATGGTAAGACCGGGGTTTCTTACATCAAACGGTGCCAGATCACGGCGGTGACGCGCGACCGGGAATATGATCTGACGCAGGGTACGCCCAAATCAAAAATCACCTATTTCACGGCGAATGAGAATGGAGAGGCGGAGGTAATCAGCGTGAGCCTTACTGCCCAGAGCAAGGCAAAGGTCAAGCAGTTTGATTTTAGTTTTGCCGAACTCCTGATCAAAAACCGGAGTGCCATGGGCAACATCCTGTCCAAATACCCGATCCGGAAGATCATCCTGAAACAGGCCGGACGCTCTACCCTGGGCGGCGTAAATATGTGGTTTGACCCGATTATCGGGAGGCTCAACCGTGACGAACGCGGCGAGTACCTGGGTAATTTCGGGCCTTCGGACCATATCCTGGTCATTTATAAGGATGGAACGTACGAGCTGACCAATTTTGATCTTACCAACCATTATGAGTCCAGCGATGTTTTGCTCGTCCGCAAGTTTGATCCTGCTATCCTGGTTACAGGGATTTATTTTGACGGTGGTCAAAAGCAGCATTTTGTCAAGCGTTTCAACATCGAGACTTCGTCGGTGGACAAGAAATTCCTGTTTATCAGCGACACAAAAAACAGCAAGCTGCTCCTCGCTACGACAGATAAACGTCCGAGACTGGAACTGCTAATTGCAAAGACGCCTCAGAAAGAGCAGCATTCGGAAGAATACCTGATTGAGGAACTTGTTGAAGTAAGAGGCTGGCGGGCGATGGGCAACAAGCTTCCGGCGGATAAATTCAAGGAAGCACGCTGGCTGGCACCCCTGCCTGAGCCGGTAGAGGAAGCCCCTGCGGAAGAACCTGCGCCGGAGGAGCCTGAGGCTGCCACGCAGGAGATCGTTGTGGCGGAAGAAAAGCAGGAAACAGTGGAAGAAGCCGCAGAGCCGATACCACCCTCAGCAGAAGTGTCCGAAGAAGAAGAACCGGTGCAAACCACTACAATAAAGAAAGAACCCAAAAAAGGAAAAGGCCGGAAAAGCCAGCTCGGCCTGTTTGAATAGCAGATGTGCTATCTTTAAAAACAGTCCTTTCCGGGCAACATTTTGCAGGGTATGTTGCGTACTGGTAAATGCAGGCGCAGCATACCGTAGTTTACAAGAATTTGCAGATTAGAGGTAAACTTTACGAGTACAGTGAAGAAACTGATCAAAGCCATATTAGCCCTGTTATTTGCTTGCATGGTTTTCATCTTGCTTTGCAATTTTTGGGTAGTGTATTGCACCCGTCAGTACAGCTATTTTTCGATCCGGAACCTGCCATCCAATGATGTGGCACTGGTATTGGGCACCAGCCGGAACTCTGAAAAAGGAAAGGAAAACCTTTTTTTCAAGTACCGGATGGAGGCTACTGCCCGCCTTTTCAAAGAGGGCAAGATCAAGTACATTATCCTGAGCGGTAACAACGATTCGGAGTATTACAATGAACCCCTGGATATGCAGCGTGCTTTGTTAAATCTTGGAATACCGGAAAATGTCATGACACTCGACTATGCGGGTTTCAGGACGTTTGATTCCATTATTCGCTGCAAGGAAGTGTTTAACCAGGATAACTTTACGATTATTTCACAAAATTTCCACAATGCCAGGGCACTCTACATTGCTCATAATGAGGGCATCAATGCTATTTCATTCGCAGCACAGGACGTACCCGACGGCTACTCGCTCCGCACGCTGATCCGGGAGTACCTGGCCCGGCCCAAGGCGGTGCTCGACGTGCATGTACTGCGCCCGCCCGCTGATGTTACGTCCAATAACGAGATCAGGAAAAAATGAGAGCGGAATATGAAGTAAGATTCAGTATAAAAGGCTTTCCCGACCCATTTCGTCCCGACTGTATATTCCTGTTTTTCCTGTTGCTTGTTTCCGCAGGCTGTTTTGCACAAACTCCTACTTATCAGGTCAAAGGTAAAGTAACCGATGCTGCAACCGGTGATCCGATACCTTTTGCCAATATTGCCATCCAAGCTTCATTATCAGGAACCACGACGGATTTTGATGGAAACTATGTATTGCAGTATACACCACCTGCCGACTCGATGCTGGTTACCTATGTAGGTTACGGCAGTAAAAGCAAGCCTATCCTTCCTGATGTGCCGGTACAAACGATCGACATTCAGTTGACGCCGGCTACGACCCAGCTTAAAGAAGTAAAGATTTTTGCAGGAGAAAACCCTGCCTATGCAATCCTGCGCAGGATTGTAAGCAACAAGTCCCGCAACAATCCGGACGACCTGAGTGCCTTTGAATACAAGAGCTACAACAAGATCCAGATCGACATAGATAATATCTCGGAGAAATTCCGCAACCGGAAGTCGGTCCGGAAAATGACGCACATTGTTGACAAGTACGATGAGATCAAGGGAGAAAATGGGGAAACGATCATTCCGGTGTTCATTTCCGAATCGGTATCCAATGTTTTTTACCGGAACAATCCCAGGAAAAAAAAGGAGGTTATCCTTAAAACCAAGATTTCGGGTGTAGGACTGACGGATGGAGGACTGACTTCCCAGCTGGTAGGCTCGTCATTTCAGCAATATAATTTTTACAAAAACTGGCTTAACATACTCGAAAAGGATTTTGTGTCCCCCATCGCTGACAGCTGGAAGCTTTACTATGAATACTACCTGGCTGACAGCGTGTACAATGGTACCAGCTATGACTACCACATAGAGTTTGAGCCGCGTAAGGAGCAGGATCTGGCTTTCAAGGGCTCCTTCTGGGTAGACGGGAGTGCATTTGCATTGACACAGATTGATGTCAGTGTAGGAAGACAGGCCAATATCAACTTCATTGAACAAATCAAAATACAGCAATCGTATAAGCTGTTTGAAGATGAAAAAACGTGGCTGCCTGAGAAGACGCGCGTTTTGATCGATGTGGACGAACCTACCAAAAAAACGGCGGGAATGCTGCTCAAATTCTACTCGGCAAATTCGGATTACCGCCTCAATGTACCCAAAGATGTACGGTTTTACGATACGGGTATCGAGTTGCAGGAAGACTACCGTGACCATGACTCTACTTTCTGGATCCGGAACAGGCCTGAAACATTAAGCAAATCCGAGCAGCTGACATTTCAGCTGGTAGATTCACTGAAAGCATTGCCGGTGGTAAAAACGTACATTGAGATCCTGAATGTATTTGTAAACGGTTATAAGAAGATTGACAAATGGAATGTTGATATCGGCCCTTACCTATACCTGTATGCAAACAACAAGGTAGAAGGTCACCGTTTCCGCCTGGGCTTTCGCACGGATCCCGGTTTCAGCCGTAAATGGATTTTCAATGGATATGGTGCCTATGGTACCCGCGATAAAGCATTCAAATACGGAGGCGGGCTCGACTATATCATTGACCGTAAACCCTGGACGATGGCCGGCGTTTCCTACTCCAAAGACCTGGAAAGACTTGGCGTTTCAGCAGAAACCATTGGACCAAATACTATTTTCGGCGCATTTTCGCGCTTCGGGGCATTTCGCAGGCCTTACTGGCAGGAGGATATTTCGGCTTACTTCAAGCGGGAGGTAGTCAAAGGATTTACAGGCAGCCTACAGATCCGGCACCGGAACTTCAATCCGCTCTTTCCATTTGCCTATCGTACCAACCCCGCTGCGGGATCAGACTCGCCTGTAAGAAGCGCCTTTGACATCACCGAAATGAACTTTGAGGCCCGCCTGGCCAATAAGGAAACCTTTCTGATGAGCGATAACGAGCGTATCAGTATGGGAAACGGCAATTCACCTGTCATGACACTCCGGTACACACTGGGCGTGCAAAACCTGTTCGGGGGGGATTTTAATTATCAAAAACTTTCACTGAATGTCCGCCACAGCTTCCGGGCTGGCGTGCTGGGACGGACTGCGTACAATGTTACTTTCGGGTATATTCCCTCTACCCTGCCCTACCCGCTGCTTTATACGCCTTTGGGAAATGAGTCGCTGTTTTATGTCGACAATGCGTATAACCTGATGCGCTACTTCGAGTTCATTGCAGACAAGTACATTGCAATGAAAGTAGAACACCATTTTGAAGGCCTGTTTTTCAACCGAATACCATTGGTACGAAAACTGAAACTGAGGACGCTGGCGACCGGGCGTATCTTTTACGGTAGCATCAGCAATGCCAACCTTTCACTGACGACGACAGAAGACGAGTCGGGTAATGCAGTGCAAACGTTCAACCTCCTCAATCGCAAGCCTTATGTGGAAGTAGGTTACGGGATTGATAATATCTTAAAATCCGGCCGGATTGACTTTATCCATCGGCTGACTTACCTCAACAATCCAGGCGTTACTCCTTTTGCGGTGAAGATTTCGTTTTTGTTTAGTTTGTAAAAGTCTTCTTACTCCCGCACTACCTTTAACGTTTTTTCTTCTGAAACTGTCTTAATCCGGATCAGATATAATCCTGCTGCCGGCAACCGAAAAAGCTGTCTGGTTTCCGGATTTGATTTTTGTTTCAGCAAACTACCACCTGCACTCATTATTTTCATTTCCCTTGTTTTTTCAGGTAAGACTATCTGAATATTTCCGTCAGGAGAAGGATTAGGAAAAACTTTCAGGTTTTCAACCTTTTCTTTATCAGGAATTAGGGAGACAATCCGGCTGTAAGAAAAATGGCCATCGTCATCCAGCTGCTTCAACCGATAGTAACTGGTTGTAATAAAGTGGTCGTCAGCAAATGCATAATCCGTTTCATTATCTGCATTGCTTGCTGCGTCTACCCAGCCGATTTTCTCAAAAACTTTTACATCCAATGATTTCTGAATTTCAAATCCTTTGTTGTTCCATTCCACAGCCGTTTTCCAATGCAATTGAGCGCGACCGGGTTCGGATGCAAATGCATTGAAACTGATTAATCGTACCGGGAAGGCTGAAAAGGCTGCCTGCATATTGATATTACCCAAAATCCAGTCAATACTGGCACCGTTCGCACTTCCTGAGCCCGAGGCAGCGTAAATACCTGCAGGAGATATTTGCTGTGCAAATGCATGTCCTGCATATATGCCTGTTATGAGTGCAAATAAGATTTTTCTCATCGCCCTGTGATTTTCGATGGCGCACCAACACTTTGGGACATTGCAGCTTCCAGCTTTTCTATTTTTTGGGAAAGAGCCTTCATCATTTCCAACTCTTTGCGTAGGATGGCAATCTTGTCCGTCTTACTTTTCAACTCTTTCACGGATTCGATCAGGTGCGGGATCATACCGATGTAGTTCACCGATTTAAATCCTTTTTCGTCAGTTTTCACCAGCTCTGGAAAAAGGTTTTCAACCTCCTGTGCAATTAGCCCGGTTTGGATACTCTGATCCGTTCGTCCATCATTCCATCTAAAAAAGTAACCATTGATTTTGGAAAGCTTGGACAAGCTGCTGCCTGGCAGCAAAGTGATATCCTTTTTCAGGCGACGGTCGGAAGTTTGTATCATGCTACCATTCAACCGACCTTCACCCTGCCCGTTCACCCAAAATGCCCAGATATTTCCAACAAAAAAGCCCACCTCACCATCAGCCCGCATGCCTACAAAACCGTCAACATTATTTTGGCTGTTGTTAAAGTGAATTCCGGCAGTAGCACCAGCATTGTGGCGAACTCTGGCTCTTGCACCGAGGTCAAGCAGGTATTCGGGAGCGAGAACGTTTGTTCCTATACCTACATTGCCGCCATAAAGGATTGTCATTGCATTTTTCCTATTGTTATAATTTCCAATACCAACCTGAAATACTCTATCATTAAAAAATGGGATATTTTTCGCCTCTTCGCTATCATCGTTGTACGATCCCACCACAACAGAACCCACCGATTTTGATGTCACGTGATTGCCCAATGCAATAGATTCATTCCCTACGGATTTCGAACCTAACCCAAATGCAAACGAACTATCCCCTATTGCTTCTGAATGTCTGCCGATAGCTACCGTTTGCAAACCCAGTGCACTAGATTCGTATCCCATTGCGGTACTGTAATCGCCATATGCGTTCGTTTGGTATCCTGTTGCAAAAGAACAATTGCCTATATTCGCATTGTACCAAAGACTTGAAGTCTGAAATCCTGCTCTAAATGCAGCTTTACCAGGATGCCAAATAAGCCGCTCACCTTCGCCGATCGCTGGAGATGGCAGCGGTGCCGGAGGCTCATTTGTGCCATATGCCCCCTTCAAAATCAGTGGCTTGTTGTTTGACAATGCATCCGCCTGCCTTGATAACATGGCATATGGAACTGACAGCAACTGCGTTGTTCCCAAATCCACAAAGGCCTCACCTCCAAGCGGATCGAATTTGATTCCAAGAAAAAAAGTTTTGTCTAGGGCGGCCCAATCTATTACATCCAAGCCCGGCGTAACGCTCCCGATAGCTACATTAAATACCCCAAAATCATTGGTCATTACACTCTGTGTTTCTTCAAAGACCTTTGTTGTTGGCTGGGGCTCTGCCGAAAGCTTTTCGTAAATAGTTAATCTTAATTTAACCGAAGCATTTTGGATGATTTTCCCATCAGCACCCCGGGCAATGCCTTGGTAAGAAAATCGGTTAGGCACTTGGGCGACAGAAAATTGTGATGTGAGAAAGAGTAAGAAAAAGCAGATTAATGCTTGAAAGATGCCCTAAGCATAACCGCTGGAAGCTAAATGGTGTTTCAGACTTTTCATGTTGATGGCTTTTTAGTTAAGCCTGCTACAACGCAGCAGGTGAAAGCCAAAATCATGATTATCCAAATAAATCGGGCATTTGTTTACCCAAAGGCAGTAACTCGCCTATCCAACGGCACTTCAATCAAACACTCCGCAAATCCTTCGCCGCATAATTCAGCATAACCTCCTGTCCTACTTCGAGCTCGGGCCGGGTACGGTAAAATGCGAGTTGCTGGTGGTTGCCGGTGCAGACAATTTCCCAGTAGTTGCCGTGGAATCGTATCGCCGTCACCTTTCCCTTCCATTTACATTTGTCGGGGTTACGCGTGAGCCGGATTTTCTCCGGACGTAAATAGTGCTGCTTGGTGTCGCTTTCAGAAACGAGCCAGTTAATATCGCCGGTCAGCTCCGCCACGTAGCTGCTTACCGGTGCATTATACACTTCCTGCGGACTACCGGTTTGAATGATTTTTCCATTCTGCAGTACAGCAATGCTGTCCGACCATGCCAGCGCATCTGACGCTTCGTGCGTCACGAAAATGCAGCTTGTGCGATGCTCCCGGCGGAGGTTTTCAATGGCAGTAGCCAGCACATTGCGGTTATGATTGTCCAGATGGGCGAAGGGTTCGTCCAGCAGCAGCACATCAGGCTGCCCGGCCAGTGCCCTTGCAATGGCTGTGCGCTGCTTTTCACCTCCGGAAAGCAACTTCGCCTTTTGAGTACGGACACTTTCAAGTGCAGTAATTGCAATAAGCTCCTCCACACTTTTCTTTTTATAGACAGGATCATGAAACCTCAGTGCATAGGCGATATTTTCCTCCACGGTCTGGTTGGGAAAAAGCTCAAATTCCTGATGGATCAGCCTGATTGCCTTGTGCCCGGGCATGAGCTCCCCGCTGACAGCCCTTAATTTTTCATTCCTGAAAAAAACGTCACCCTGCTCCGCATCCAGGAACCTGCCCAGAATACGCAGCAGGGTGCTTTTACCCGAGCCGCTCTCGCCCAGTATACCCAGCCACTCGCCTGCATGTAATTGCAGATTAATGTCGGTCAGGACGGGCTTTCCACCCAATGTCTTGGTCAGTGACTGTGCGGCCAGGGTAATTTCTCCGGGGTTCATGCCTGTGCCCAGGTAACTTTCCCTTCAATAGGTGTGCGACGTGCCGGCAGCTCCGGTGCATCGTGGTACCCGAGAAAATACAATCCCATGCTTTTCTGATTTTCAGGTAATTCCAGAAAACGCGCAAGGTCTTCAAGCAAAGCCGGGCTGCTCCAATACGATCCGATGCCGTAAGCCGTGGCAGTAAGCCACATGTTTTGTACGGCGCAGGCTACGGCGGCGGTTTCTTCCCACTCAGGCAGCTTGTCGGGGTGCAGCTCTGCATTGATCACGATCACGCAGTTGGATTTGAGGACTTTTTCGCCCGCGGCATCGTAACGTGCTTGTGAAAAGGATTCGGCCGGCGTCTGACTGCGGTATCTTTCTGAGAAAAAACCGGCAAGACGTTTTTTGCTTTCTCCTTTAAATACCACAAAACGCCACGGTTCGGTCAGTTTATGGCTTGGGGCAAAATTGGCATTTTCGAGAATGGTGTGTATGATCTCGTCAGGAATATCTTTTTCGATGTAGCTCGGCGGAAAAATGCTCCTGCGGGTCCGGATGACCCGGTTAATTGTTTCAATTGATTGTTCCATTTCACTGTATTTGGTCAACAGGCAAAACTAACAATTATTACGCCCTCTGGTGCTGGTTGGCGCACTCTCCCGTAAAATATGCCTTCCGGATTGATCATGGCCAAATTTAACCATCCTGCTTACCAACTTTGCCGTTAAACAATTAACTTGAACCGCGCTTTTCACCATCTGCTAATTTGGCGCCCGAATTTTTATCAAATCTGATATTCCATGCTTGTAACTACTACCTCGAACATTGAGAACAAAAAGATCGTCAAGTACATCGGGTTGGTCAATGGAGAGGCCATTATCGGCGCCAATATCATCAGAGACTTTTTTTCAGGGATCAGGGATGTGGTGGGCGGACGCTCCGGAGCTTACGAACAGGCATTGCGCGAGGCCAAAAGCATTGCGATCCGTGAAATGATGGACCAGGCCCAGCGTCTTGGGGCAAATGGCGTCATCGGGGTTGATATTGACCTGGAAACCATTGGAGGCAGCGGCTCCATGCTCATGGTGAGTGCCAATGGAACCGCTGTATGTTATGAATGATCAGAAAACCGCGCGGGCAATCTGGGCTACGTTGTCGGACTTGCCCATGGTATAAAAATGCAGTACGGGAACACCATATTCAAGTAACTCCCTGCATTGCTGCGTACCCCATTCAATACCGATCTGCCGCACATCCTTGTCAGAATCGTGTTTTTCAACTTCCTTCACGAGGTCCTGCGGAAATTCAAGGTGGAAAATCTGCGCAAGTACGGTGAGCTGCCTGCGCGTAGCCAGTGGCTTTAATCCGGGAATGATCGGTACGGTAATGCCTTCCGCGCGGCAGCGCTCGACAAAGCTGAAATATTTTTGATTATCAAAGAACATCTGGGTGACGATGTAATTGGCTCCCAGCTCGACTTTTCGTCTCAGGTGCTGATAATCCGTGTCAAAGCTGACGGCATCAAAATGCTTTTCGGGATACCCGGCTACGCCGATACAGAAGTCGGTTGGGTAAGTTTCAGTTTCAGCCCGCAGCAGTATGCCTTTGTTCATGTTGCTCACCTGCTCCACCAGCTCCGAAGCATAAGTATGTCCGCCGAGCTTCGCCTTGAAAATACCCGCAGATTTTTCAGGGTCACCGCGCAGTACCAGCACATTGTCGATACCAAGGTAGTTAAGGTCGATCAAAACATCCTCGGTCTCATCTTTGGTAAACCCTCCGCAAATGACATGCGGCACGGCATCCACATGAAAACGCTCCATCAGCCGGGCACAAATGCCTACGGTACCAGGACGCTTTCGGATCGGAATACGCTCCACAAGACCATTCGGTCCTACACGGTCGATCAGTTCTTCACGGTGATAGGTGACATCTACAAAGGGGGGCTTAAACTCCATGAGCGGCTCGATGGATTCAAACAGCTCGTTGATATTCTGTCCTTTGAGCGGGGGGATAATCTCTATGGAAAAAAGGGCTTTACCTTCTGCGCGGCGAATGTACTCGGTAACCTTAGTCATGTACGGCTATAATGTGTCGTGGATTCGGCACAAAGAACGTCATTTAACACTCGAAACCAATCGGGATTAAACAAAAAAATGGCCTACCGCATTACAGTAGGCCATTCCACGTAAACCCTCCTCTATCAGTGTTCGTCAAAAATGTTATTGGACTCCAACAGGGCGTCGGGCCCAAAGCAACAATTTGCTTGACTGAATACTAATAACTAAAATTCTGTGCCAAATTATCAAAGATTGCCGAGCAGAGCAAAGTATATCAAACATTTTTCCGAAAACAGTAGCCCAATTACTACAATGATCGGCCAATTTTGAATGCATGAGCACTTTTTACTTTTTACCTGAATCTGCTAGTGTTTACTAATGCAACATTATCGGTAATACATTCCCCAGATTTATGCCCCAGCATGTGGCAGTGCAGGCTGACGGGTCATTTCGATGTGCTCTATGGCATCTTCCAGGTAAATACCGCTGGTTTGCTCAAATCCGAACAGCCCGTAAAACTCATGGAGATGTGCCTGAGCACCAATCCGGATGGTTGTTAAACCGTATCGTTTTTCGAGTTCGGCAATGGAAGTTTGCAGCAGCGCGGCACCCCAACCTTTGCCACGGCCATTGGCACTTACCACAATGCGGCCGATCGAAGGGTAAGGATAAGAGAGGCCCGCGGGCACAATGCGCGAGTAGGCCACGAGTTCGGAACCGGCATAGCCGAGTACATGCATGCATTGCTGGTCTTTGTTATCAGCATCCAGAAAGTTGCATTTTTGTTCAACCACAAACACTTTACTGCGCAGCCGCAGGATCTGGTAAAGTGCCTCGACGGATAAGGAGTGAAATGGCACGACAACCCATTTGAGATTATGTTTATTTTCCACGAACGTTGCTTCTGTGTTTTACCTGAATTTAATGGTCTTTTATAAATTTGCAGCCTGATGACGTCCGGCGCAGCAATGTCCGGCGAAATGGTCGCACTGTTTTTTCAAATACAAAGATTAACTACTAATTACCAACAAGCATGGGAAGAGCTTTCGAATATAGAAAAGCCAGGATGTTTAAGCGCTGGGACAAGATGGCCAAAACCTTTACACGGATTGGCAAAGAGATTGTCCTGGCAGTAAAAAGCGGTACGGCCGATCCGGCTACCAATGCCAGGCTCAGGGTACTCCTGCAAAATGCAAAGGCCGCGAATATGCCCAAGGATACCGTTGAGCGGGCCATCAAGCGGGCTTCGTCAAAGGATCAGGAAGATTATAAGGAAATGGTGTATGAAGGTTATGGCCCACATGGGGTTGCAATCCTTGTTGAAAGCACCACCGATAATCCTACCAGAACCGTGGCCAATGTGCGCAGCTACTTCAATAAGCTGGGCGGCAGCCTTGGTACGATGGGTATGCTCGACTTTATTTTTGAAAGGAAATGCATCTTTAAGGTAAAGAATGTAGCCGGCAAAGACCTTGAAGAGCTGGAATTTGAACTGATCGATGTAGGAGGCGAGGAAGTTTTTCTTGATGAAGAATCAGGCCTGATCAACATCTATGGAGAATTTACAGCATTCGGAAATTTGCAGCACTGGCTGGAAGACAACGGATACGAGATTGTGGAGGCCGACTTTGAGCGCATTCCCAATGACACCAAAAAGCTCAGCGAAGAAGAAGTGGCGGAAGTGGAAAAGCTGATCGAGAAAATTGAAGACGATGACGATGTACAGCGTGTATACCACAACATGGCTTAATGCAAAGCCTCAATCCTGTGCTGTTTTTGCATAAACATAAATGAATCCCCGGCCTTCTTCCCCAGCAGGGAGGCCCCAACCGGCGAGGAAGAAGAGACGACCATAATCCTCTCTTCTTCCCACTCCACGGCGCCGAGGCTCACAGCTATAAAAAACCATCCGGCCGTCGTTTGCAGCAAGGTACCCAGCGTACTTTTTCCGGGTACCTCCGATCCCGTGATCTTTTCAAGGACAAGCCGCTCCTGCCGTGCCTGCTCATATTGGCGGGCATGCATGTTACGGTCGAGCTGACCCATGGACCGGGAGGTTTCGTACTTATCCCCTGCCGAGCTTTTTCCCTGATCATTGGCCGAATCCTGTGCGGCCTCCATTGCGCTCCACGCGACCATCATTCGTTCACCAAGCAGCGTTTTGAGGTGGTCTAAAAGCAGCGATTTGTTCATGAAAGTAAATTTGTCAGAAGAATTTTCTCGCTAATATTCAATTTTTTAGCCGCCTGCCAAGCATCCGGCGCTGTAAAATCTTATTCTGCCTGCCCGGTTGACCAAACATCCTTATTATCTTTGCAAAACTTTCTCGAATATTGGCAATGACAAAACTTTCAGTCCGGCACCTACTCGGAATTAAAAACCTGAACGAAACTGACATTCACACCATCCTGGACACTGCTACCCAATTTAAGGAAGTTATCAATCGTCCGATCAAGAAAGTACCTTCTCTCCGGGACATTACCATTGCCAACGTTTTCTTTGAAAATTCAACCCGTACCCGTCTTTCCTTTGAGCTTGCCGAAAAACGGCTTTCTGCGGATGTGGTCAACTTTTCTGCTTCCGGGAGCTCGGTAAAAAAGGGAGAAACGCTGCTGGACACGGTGAATAACATCCTGGCCATGAAGGTGGACATGATCGTGATGCGGCACAGCAGTCCGGGGGCCCCGCATTACCTTTCCACACGCATTCCGGCCAATGTCGTGAATGCGGGAGACGGTACCCACGAGCATCCTACCCAGGCATTGCTGGATGCTTTTTCCATGCGCGAAAAACTGGGTGACCTGGCCGGGAAAAAAATTGCGATCATC
>NZ_CP056775.1:5000000-5260000 GCF_016894445.1 Dyadobacter sandarakinus | reverse complement strand
GGCTGTCACGCACAGGGGCCGGTTTGGTGCGCTCCTCTGCATACTGGACGTAGTTCAGCTCTTTTTCTGCTACCACAGCCATAGCCGGCTCAATTTGTACTTCTGCCTGCTTGCTGACAGTAAATTGTACAGGATCCGACGCGGCACGTGTACGCAGGTAGTACATGCCCGTTTTTAACCCTTTTTTCCAGGCATAGAAGTGCATGGATGTCAGCTTGCCGAAGTTGGCTTCTTCCATGAAGATATTGAGCGACTGTGACTGGCAGATGTAGGCACCCCTGTCGGCAGACATATCCAGCAGACTCCTTTGCTTAATTTCCCAGGCAGTCTTATAAAGATCTTTGATATTCTGAGGAATATTCGGGATCGCCTGTACCGACCCGCTGGCCCGCACAAGGTTGTTTTTCATCTCCTCATTCCAGAGTCCCAGCTTAACTAGGTCTTTCAGCAGGAATTTATTTACAACCACAAATTCTCCCGACAATACCCTTCTCACATATATATTGGATGTAAATGGCTCGAAACATTCGTTGTTCCCCAAAATCTGGCTGGTGGACGCGGTAGGCATCGGTGCCAGCAGCAAAGAGTTGCGAACCCCGTACTGAACCACATCTTTTCTCAACCTTTCCCAATCCCAGTTTTTACTTTCCGGCGTAACATTCCACATGTCAAACTGGAAGATACCCTGTGAGATCGGACTGCCTGCCCATGTTTCGTACGGACCATGTTTGACGGCCAGCTCCATAGATGCTTCCATTGAAGCGAAATAGATCGTCTCGAAAATATCCTTGTTTAGCTGACGGGCTTCATCAGAATCAAAAGGCATGCGCAATACACAGAATGCATCCGCCAGGCCCTGTACTCCGATACCGATCGGACGGTGTCTCTTATTGCTTTTTTCAGCTTCCGGAACAGGATAGTAGTTCAGGTCGATGATCTTATTCAGGTTGCGTGTGACAACCTTGGTTATTTCGTACAATTTACGGTGATCAAAACGCATGATACCATCGGCACCCTGCTCTACAAACTTGGGCAATGCAATGGAAGCAAGGTTACAAACCGCCACTTCGTCCGGTGCAGTGTATTCGATAATTTCGGTACAGAGGTTTGAAGACTTGATTGTACCCAGGTTTTTCTGGTTAGACTTGCTGTTTGCATGGTCCTTGTACAACATATAAGGTGTACCCGTCTCTATCTGCGACTCCATGATCGCAAACCAGAGATCCTGTGCCTTGATCGTTTTTCTGGCTTTTCCTTCCAGCTCATACCTTTCATACAGACGCTCAAACTCCTCACTATGCGTGTCGGCCAGGCCGGGGCATTCGTGCGGGCAGAAAAGCGACCAGGTATCATTGGCCTCCACGCGTTTCATAAACAAGTCCGGAATCCAGAGTGCATAAAACAAATCGCGCGCACGCTGCTCCTCCTTGCCATGGTTCTTTTTCAGGTCAAGAAAATCGAAGATATCAGAATGCCACGGCTCCATATAAATTGCAAAAGAACCCTTACGCTTGCCTCCTCCCTGATCCACATACCGGGCAGTATCATTAAACACGCGCAACATGGGGACAATACCATTCGACTGCCCGTTGGTTCCTTTGATATAAGTACCTGTTGCCCGCACATCGTGAATGCTCAGACCGATACCTCCTGCCGATTGCGAAATGAGCGCACAGTTTTTCAGGGTGTCATAAATTCCGTTGATGCTGTCTTCCTTCATCGTGAGCAGGAAGCAAGACGACATCTGCGGCTTTGGAGTACCTGCATTGAACAAGGTAGGCGTAGCATGCGTAAACCATTTTTCAGACAATAAATGGTAGGTTTCAATAGCTGCCTGCACGTCGTCCTGGTGAATACCCACAGCTACACGCATCAGCATATGCTGTGGTCTTTCAACAATTTTTCCCTCAATTTTCAGGAGATATGATTTTTCCAGCGTCTTATAACCAAAGTAATCGTAGGCATAGTCGCGGTCATATATAATAGTGGAGTCAAAAAGTGATGCGTTCTGGCGGATCACTTCATAAACCTCACGGGAAATCAGAGAGGCATTCTCGCCTGTTTTGGAGTCTGTGTATGTGTAAAGCCGCTTCATGGTAGCGGAGAAAGACTTTAATGTATTCTTATGCAGGTTGGAAATAGCTACACGTGCAGCAAGAATCGCATAGTCGGGATGCTTTGTAGTCATCGAGGCAGCGGTTTCAGCAGCCAGGTTGTCCAGCTCGGCAGTGGTGACACCGTCGTAAATACCTGAGACCACCTTTTTGGCAACCTCTACCGGCTGAATGTAGTTGGTGTCCAGACCGTAGCTCAGTTTCTCGATCCGGGCGGTCACCTTGTCGAATTTCACAGATTCGCGGCGGCCGTCCCGCTTGATGACATACATAGACATAATAGTTGTTGGTTTATAGGAAGTTAGCGTTGTTTTCTCTTGAAAAATGAAGTAGATAAATCAACTTGGGAGGCTTGAAATAACATCAAAAAAGGATCAAACACAACCTGCAAAATGGTCACCAAAATGGGCGTATGGGTATAGTACAAATTACCAAATTGTTAAGCTTCTTATTGTAAAGCGGTTAAGTATAAAGGTTACCAGATTTGAACCTGAAAAAATTTTCAAATTATTTTCCTTTAAAAATTTGTAAACATTTTTTCAGAATATGTCTTTTTATTCTTAAACTTTTACTATATCAATACCTAATTATCAGCTCTTTACAATCTTTTTCTTAATTAAATACATTCTAAATAGGTGAACTTCTCTAAAAGGGGATCATTAAGAAGATAAGAAAAACTTGAACAAACACTATTACTTACTACTAAATGATGATATGATTGACAAAACGACCAGTTCCTCTTCCAGAAGAGACTTTATCAGAAGTACTGCCGGCGCAGCTGCGGGGCTCATAGCAGCACCCGCCCTGTCATCGGCCTCCATTTTACCTTCCAACCGTGCATACAATCTGGCACTGGGTGTGTATGCTGCTTATGACAAAGCCAACTTCCTGAAAGAGGCGGGCTGTACCTACATTGAAGAGTCTGTTTCAGGTTTTCTGCTGCCAGCTACGGACGCACAATATTCCAAAAACCTGGAACAGCTGCATCAGCAACATTTTCCCATTAAATCATATGTTATACTGCTCCCCGGCACATTAAAAACGCTGGGTCCCGATGCCAACCATGAGGCAATTCTGGAAAGGACTGAACTGGTGCTGAAACGTGCCAAAGAATGCAATTCCCAGTACGTTGTTTTTGGGAGCGGTGCTTCAAGAATCATACCCGAAGGCTTTGACCGGAACAAAGCCAAGGCACAGCACATTGAACTCACCAGAAGAATGGCGCCCCTGGCCGAAAAATATGGGGTAACGATTGCCGTAGAGCCACTTAATCGGGGCGAAACCAACTTTATCAACAGCCTGGCCGAGGGCGTGGAGATCGTGGAAGCTGTCAAAAGTCCCGGCATAAAACTGCTGTGCGACATTTACCACATGCTGAAAGAAGATGAACCTGCTACTGAGATCGTCAAATACGGCAAGCATATTGTACACTGCCACATTGCTGAAAAAGAAAACCGCACGCCGCCGGGTGTAAAAGGCGACGATTTCCGTGCATACCTGAGCGCCTTGAAGCAGATCCGCTACAAAGGGGGATTGTCTATTGAATGCTTTGTGTACAACGATTTTGAAAAAGAAGCTAAAAAAGGGATCGAGGTACTGAAACAACAGCTTGCAGATGTGTAGGAAGCTACCTGTTAGAGTATTACCTGTAAAAAGATCAGATGCTACTATTGGTTGAACAAAAAGAATGCTTACTTTTGCAATCCTTTTCAGGGAAGCATAGAAACAAATAATACTATATACCAATGAAAAAAGATATTCATCCCAATTACAGAGACGTGGTTTTCTGGGATTTGTCTAGCGATTTCAAATTCATTACCCGCTCGACAATTGATACCAGCGAAACAATTACTTGGGAAGACGGCAAAACTTATCCTGTATACAAAGTAGAGGTTTCTTCACAATCACACCCTTTTTATACTGGTAAAAACGTACTGGTTGACACTGCGGGCCGTGTTGACAAATTCAGAAAGCGTTACGGACAAAAATAATTCCGGCTTTTTAAGGTTAGCTGTAAAACAGTCTTCCGGTTCTGTCCGGGAGGCTGTTTTCTTTTTTGCCATATGTGAAAAATGGCCGAACTTTGGCAGCACATACGATTAACCTGATGCCCAATATCATTCTTTTTGACGATCCGGCGCTCCGCACACAGCTTTTACCGCTTACCTACACCCGGCCCGTCGCGCTGATTCGTTGTGGCATCCACACGATTGCTGAAAAGTGGGAAGGCTATCTGCAAACCTCCGTGTCGTTTCTGACCGAGGACTATCTTTCTGAAAAATTCCCGGTCAGGCATACCTCCGGAAATCTGTACATCAATGGCGCCTTGTGCCCGGATCAGGATCTGGTAAAATCCATTCAGGAACTTGCGCCTGACACGAAGCTCGTCAATGCGTCCGGTGAAACCCTCGCAGTGCGTGCTGAAAAATGGCATCCCGGAGCAGATGCTCTTTCAGAATCAGTCCGCTATAATCAACCCTGCACACTGATCCGGCAGGTCTGGGATATATTTCTTCAGAATGGGAACCAGATCAGGGCCGACTTTGAACGCATTACGAAAAACCGCAAATCAGCAGCACTCACCGATCCATTTACACACTGCTACCATCCCGGACAGATTTTCATTGAAGAAGGTGCAGTCATCAAGGCTGCCATCCTGAATGCCGAAAACGGTCCGGTTTACATCGGCCGGAATGCCGTGGTTCAGGAAGGCTCCATGATACAGGGTCCCTTTTCACTGGGTGAATACTCCATACTGGCTCAGGGAGCCAAAATCCGCCCCAATACCACCGTAGGGCCGCATTGCAAGGTAGGCGGTGAGGTAAGCAACTGCGTAATTTCAGGCAACAGCAACAAGGGCCACGATGGCTACCTGGGCAATGCTGTGCTGGGCGAGTGGTGCAACCTGGGCGCCAATACCAACAATTCCAATCTCAAAAACGACCATACTGTTGTAAAGCTGTATAGCTATGCATCCGGTAGCTTTTCCGAAACCGGGTTGATTTTCTGCGGACTGATCATGGGTGATTATTCCAAAGCGGGTATCTCCACCATGTTTAATACAGGTACTGTGGTAGGGGTAGGTGTAAATGTTTTTGGAGCAGGATTCCAGGCCAAGCATGTACCTTCGTTTACCTGGGGCGGCAAGGCCGAAGGCTATGAGGAGTACCGGCTCGAAAAAGCATTGGGTGTTGCCCGGGATACGGTAGAAAGAAAACAAGTCGCTTTCACAGCATCGGATGAAAACATCATGCGTTACATTTTTGAAAATACAAAAGAACAACGCAAGGCCTGACAAGGCTTTTCCAAAATCATACTGCCGTGCTCTTTCAGAACATTCCGGGACTTGAACATATCAAAGCGACGCTCCGCCGCTCCGTGCACAACAGCCACCTGGCACATGCACAGCTTTTTGACTCCCCGGCCGGAGGCGGCGGCCTTGCCATGGCACTCGCATTTGCGACTTACATCAATTGCGAAAACCGGAGTGAGAACGATTCCTGCGGGGTTTGTGCTTCCTGCGTGAAAATGCAGAAACTCGTGCATCCCGACATGCATTTCATTTTTCCCATTGCTACCTCCAAAAAAGCAGACGGAAAAACAAGCGAGGCTTTCCTGCCGCTGTGGCGGACATTTTTACTGGAAAGCCCGTATCGCGTCCTGCCCGACTGGCTCGACTTTATTCAGGCCGAGAACAAGCAGGGAAACATTTCCGTGGAGGAGGCCCGGGGTATCCTCAGGAAACTTTCGGTGAAAGCCTATGAGGGTGAATATAAAATTCTCCTGATCTGGAAACCTGATATCATGAATGCGTCCTCTTCCAATGCAATCTTGAAAATACTGGAAGAGCCGCCTCAGAAAACCCTTTTTCTGCTTGTTAGTGATCAGTCCGACAAGCTGCTGACCACCGTGATTTCGCGCACCCAGCGCATTACCGTTCCCGCTTTTACCGATAAGGATGTACGAAGTGTGTTGAAAGACCTCTCGGTAACTGACAGCGTCGCCAGCCAGGTCGCATTCCTTTGCGACGGAAATCTGTCCGAGGCCATGAAGCTTGTGCAGGAAGCTGACGACGACCGGTCGGGCTGGTTTGCCGGATGGATGCGCTCCTGCTATAAATATGACGTGTCCCACCTCGTACGGCTAGCCGACAGCTTTGATGTTATGTCCAAGGAAAAGCAAAAAGGAGTGATGGAATATGCATTGCGGCTTTTCAGGGACATGCTCCTTTGGAGTCACGGCGCAGGCGAATTGTTGCGCGTTCCCGAGGAAGAACTTACTTTCGTCCAGAACTTTTCCAAAGCCGTCAGCATGACAGCGCTGAGTAAAATGATTGAAGAGGTAAACATTGCCTACTACCATATCGAACGTAATGTTCGTGCCAAAATGGTCTTTCTCGACCTGTCGCTTACCATGGCCCACTTCTTTCAGCGCAAATGAAACCTGCATTGACGGTGATCGGTGCCACCGATGTGGCAGACCTGCCTGAGCTCGGCTGGCACCAGGTGCCTGTCCGGGTCGATTCGGGGGCTGCTACTTCGGCTATACATTGTTCCAAGGTACGTTTGGTAAAAAGTGAAGATGATGAGGTAATCCTTGAATTTTTCCTGGATTATAAAAACGGCGCACCTCCGCAGTCATTTTATGCGAGAAACTTCAAGGAAACGATCGTACGCAATTCATTTGGCAAAGAAGAAAAGCGTTATGTGATTAAAACCAGGATTGAGATTTTTGGTAAAAAAATAAGAACAGAATTTTCCCTGGCCAACCGCCGCAAAATGAGGTATCCGATCCTGCTGGGAAGAAAGCTCCTGAAAAACCGTTTTGTCGTAGACGTCGCCCAGAAAGACCTTTCATTTTCCCGTAAACAGTCAAAAGCCGGGAAGCCTCATTGAACCCCCACCACATCTTCATTTACTTAAAGCCATTTTATGAAAATCGCCGTATTATCTACCAACCCCGACCTTTATTCAACGAGGCGTCTGGTAGAGGCAATCAAACAACGCGGTCACGAGGCATTGGTTATCGACCATGTCAAATGCTTTGTCATGATCGAAGGCGGCAGACCTACCCTGCTCTATAAAGGCAAGCCGCTCGACGAAATAGACGCCGTGATTCCAAGAATCGGAACTTCGGTGACGGGATTTGGCTGTGCAGTGGTGCGTCAGTTTGAGTTGATGAAGGTATTTACGACCGTAAAGTCGCAGGCCATACTCCGCTCCCGCGATAAACTCAGGAGCATGCAGGTACTCGCCAAATCGGGTGTTGATATTCCTAAAACCGTCATTGCCAAAAACCCGTCCCAGGTGAATGAGCTGATCCATCTTGTGGGAGGTCCGCCGGTCATTATCAAGCTGCTGGAAGGAACTCAGGGCGTGGGTGTGGTACTGGCCGAGACCATCAAAGCTGCCAAGTCGACCATTGAAGCTTTTTACGGACTGCGTGCCAACTTCCTGATCCAGGAATACATTGCTGAATCCCGCGGGGCTGATATCCGTGCATTTGTGATCGGCAACAAGGTAATTGCAGCCATGAAGCGGCAGGGAGCCGAGGGCGATTTCCGCTCCAACCTGCACCGGGGTGGCGAAGGCTGTGTGATCGAACTCACACCCGAAGAAGAACATACGGCGGTGTCTGCTGCAAAAGCATTGGGTGTGAAGATCGCCGGCGTGGATATGCTGCAATCAGCGCGTGGCCCGCTGGTGATGGAGGTCAATTCATCCCCCGGCCTCCGCGGCATTGAAGAGATCAGCGGGATTGATATTGCCTCATTAATTGTTGCTTACATTGAAGACAGGATTGTGACCGATGAAGGAGATACTGTTGGGGTGTAGCAGTTAATTAGACAACAATGTTACCACTTTGGTAACACACACTATCTTCGATATGCGTATTATCGCGGTAAAAACGCTTAAATATTATTTAGACAAACATCCGCACGCGGAACAGGCACTATTGTCATGGTACGAGGAAGCTTCCTCTGCTATTTGGGAGTCGCCAAACCAGTTAAAGGCACAATACCAGAGTGCCTCTGTGCTGACCGGTAAAAGGGTAGTTTTCAATATTCACGGTAATAAATTCCGTTTGATAGTGGATATTGAATTCAGATTGAAGATTGTCTTTATCGTATGGTTTGGCACACACAAGGAATATGATCAGATCGATGCAAAACAGATTAGTTATGATAACTCCGGTAAAAAATGACAGACAGTACGAGGAGGCGCTAGGCCGAATTTATTTGTTGATGCAGGAAGAGGTTCTTCCCGGGTCGCCGGAATCTGATGAACTTGAAGTACTCTCTATTCTTGTAAAGGATTATGAGAATGAACATTATCCGCTGCCTGCACCCAATCCACTGGAAGCAATCAGGTTCAGGCTGGACCAGATGGGCATGACTGAGAAGGAGCTGTCAGAGATCCTGGGCTATCGCTCCCGGAAGTCCGAGATACTATCCGGTAAAAGAAAATTGAGCCTTTCCATGATCCGAAAGTTGAACGAGAAGCTCCACATTCCGGCACAGGTGCTGATTCAACCTTATTAACGAACATTTATAATGCTAATAAAAATAGGAACCCGCGGCAGCAAACTCGCACTATGGCAAGCATACTACGTTGAGAAAATGCTGCAGAAAGACGGGATTGATACCCAAATCATTATTATCGAAACCAAAGGAGACAAGATTCTTGACAGGTCACTTGCTAAAATCGGGAGCAAGGGGGTATTTACCCAGGAACTTGAAGATCAGCTTCTTACTGGCGCCATTGACATTGCAGTACACAGTGCCAAAGACCTCCAATCGTCTCTGGACCTGGCATTTGAACTCATCGCATTTACCGAAAGAGAAAAAGCAAATGATGTGCTGGTGAGCCGGAACACAAGCCTTTCCTTAAAGAGCGGCGAAACATTCGTGGTAGGCACTTCCTCTACGCGGCGCATTGCAGTCCTGAAACATTTTTACCCGCATATCAAAACCGTAGACATGCGCGGTAACCTTCAGACCCGCCTCAGAAAGCTCGACGAAGGCCAGTGTGATGCATTGCTTTTAGCCTATGCCGGCGTTCACCGCATGGAGTACGACGACCTGATTGCCGAACACCTGCTGCTGGACGAGTTTACACCTGCTGTGGGCCAGGGTAGCGTAGCCATTGAATGCGCCTCGGCGCTTTCCGGTGAGAAGAAAGCGTTGCTCAAAGCGCTGCTCAATGATGAAGATACTGAAAAGTGCCTGCTGGCCGAACGTGCATTCCTGCACAAACTGCAGGGCGGATGCAGTGTTCCTGTATTTGGGATGGCAACGCTGCATGCAAAGCAGCTGAGCATGACGGGCGGCATCATCAGCCTGGACGGCAGTAAAGTGATCCGTAAAACACTCGCCGGCTCCGAAACTTACCCCGAGCAATTGGGAACAGCCATTGCCGATGAATTGCTGGATGCCGGCGCGGGTCAGATTTTAGAAGAGATCAAAGGACATCAATAGCTTTACCAATCAACAAAAAACCCGGCTCAATGCATTGAGCCGGGTTTTTTGTTGCTATATACCGTATTATTCTTTTTTCGGGATTGAATCCGCAGGAACTACCGGTCTTGCGGTAGAATCCTGCTTCATTGGTTGTACTGGTAATGCAGGACGTGCTGTGCTGTCAGGCCGCATGGTCGAATCGGGCAGGGTAGTTGCTGGCTTGATGGTAGAATCAGGCGTAGTTACCGGAGCTTTCAGTGAATCAGGCGCAACCATGGGTTTTGCAGCAGAGTCCGGGCGTGCTGCATTGGGGTTCACGATGGTTTCACGGGGTGAACGCAGCGTGCTGTCTGTCGCCGAGCGCAATCCCCCCTGCGTCCTGGTACCAGCCGGGCTGCCTGCCGGACGGTTTGTAGGAACAGTAATGGCAGGTGCTGCTGATTGTCCGCCGCCTGCATCCATACCGCCGCCTTCGCTTTTCTGGTCATCATTATTGATAGACTTTCTTCTGCGCGTTTTTTGTTCGGTAAATGTCATTTTACCCAATCGGTACGAGAAGTTCACCCTGAAACCGCGGTTAAACAGATAATTGGTATTGTTCTGGGTAAATGTTCTTGATTCAAGGCTGGTTTTCATTTTAAATGAAGGTGCCAGGAAATTCTCCATACCAAAACCTATGCTGCCGCGCTTGTTTTTGAAATCCTTTTTGATCCCCAGGTCATACATCCTGAAACCTGCCTGGGTACCCTGCAGCTGCACTTCCCGGCCACGCATGAAACCGCCGCCCTGCAATCCCCAGCCATTTTTGATCGTAAGGCTGGTACGGAAGCGACCACTAAGTACAAAGCCACTGTTAGACGACTGCAATGAAATATCCGGACTGTTGTTAGACAGGTTTGCATAGTAGGCATCAAAACCTCCTCCAACCTGCCATTTTTTAAAGAAGGTAATGTTACCAAAGATGTTTACCCCCACATTTTTCTTCTCCCCAATGTTCCCGTAAGTTGTTGTAATCACCCCTTCCGGGCTGGTCGTACGGATGCTTTCAATGGAGTTATTGGTAAATCTGGCAAACGTAGATACATTGACATACACTGAATTTTTAAAGAAGCTGGTCCCCAATTCCACCTGGTCGGTAAGCTCGGGACTCAGGTTGGGGTTACCAACTGTAACATTTAGCGGGTTAGCCGCATTTACATTGGGATTCAGAAACTGGATACCCGGGCGCTGCAGCCTGCGGTTGTAGGCCAGCTTCACCGTCTGTCCTTTTCCGAAAGTCTGCGACAGGTTGATGCTGGGTACCAGATTACCGTAGGCGGGCAGGTTAAGACTCCCCTGCTCGCCCTGGGTTGCATTGATGCTGGTGTACTCATAACGCGTTCCCGCCTTAATCGTAAACCTGCTTTTGGTTGACAAAGTGTAAGAAAAATATCCTGCGGCTACATTCTGGTCGTAATCGAGGTTGCTGGCTGCCTGAGGCGTACCCATGGTATTGTAGTAATCATAATTACTTACTACCTGCCGGAATATACCTTTACCACCAATTTCGAGGAGCTGATTTTCCTTGATTGGCGTTTGGTAGTCGAGCTGTACCGTACTTTCCTGGTTATGGCTGCTGTTATTGTTTCCCTGCGAGCCGAGCATTTCGCGGATCTGGTTGGTACTTAATGCAAATACATTGGCGTCGTAATCATTAGTGCGGTTGTTGCGGCTGAACTGGGTCGAAATACTCAGCTCCTGCTGCGGCTTGCCGAGTGTTTTCAGGTAATCTACATTCACGTCCCAGGTACCCGACAGATCTTTTACATCCACATCCCGGTAAGAAGTTGTGGTGCTTGTTCCCTGCGTGTTGAAGGTGGTGAGCTCCTGCGTGTTTTTCATGTTCCGCAAGCCATAACGCACCCCTGCCGACAGGGATGTTTTGGAATCGATCTCGTAATCCCAGCCCAGATTATAGGACCCAAATGCAGTACGGTTATCCGACTTGGTTGTTTGTCTGATCGAGAAGTTCTCAATTTTACCTACCTGCAGGTTTTCTGATTTACCCGGCATATTGTAGTTGAACCGGCCGAACCCGCCCAGGCTGAAACCCATTTTGCCAACCCGGTAATTGCCCCTGAGCCCCAGGTTGGAACCCCGGTTTCCAATGCCGGTATCCACATTGAGGGTACCGCCCTGTATCGTACTTTTTTTGGTAACAATGTTGATGATCCCCGCCGAACCTTCCGCATCGTACCGGGCCGAAGGCGATGTAATCACCTCCACCGACTTGATCATATCCGCGGGAATCTGCTTCAATGCATCGGCTACGCTGGTAGCAATGATCGTGGAAGGCTTGTTGTTGATCAGCACGCGCACATTGGAACTGCCGCGGAGGGAAACGTTCCCGTCCAGATCCACGGTCAGCATCGGCACTTTTTTCATAACGTCCGACGCGTCCCCACCTTTGCTGGTAATGTCTTTTTCAGCATTGTAAACAAGGCGGTCTACCTTCTCCTCGATCATTTGCGCCATACCGACCACTTCCACTTCTTTGAGCTGCACTACATCAGGTGCAAGCGCAATTGAGCCCAGATCCAGGTCTGTTTTGCGATCAATTTTGATGTCCTTAACGGTTTTTGTTTTATACCCGATAAAAGAAATCAGGATATTGAAGTTTCCCGATGCTACCTTGCTAAGACTGAACTGTCCCTTCTCGTCGGTGGTGGTACCATCAATTGGGTTGTTGGTTTTGGTATCGACCAGTGCAAGCGTTGCAAATTCTACGGGCTTTTTACTGATGGAATCTACAAGTATCCCCTTGATCTTGCCGCTGCCTTTGGGTGCGTCATCCAGGGTACCGGGGATGGCTGTTTGGCGCTGACGGTCACCGCCACGCTGGAAATCTCCGCCTCCACCTGAGGGACGTCCACCGCCACCTCCGGGAAACTGGGCAAATGCTGTTGATGTAAACCCTGTCAGCAGGGTGAGAAGTGTAATTCGTAAAACAAGTTTCATGGTTTGAGGTATTGAAAATGTATCCTGCGGAATATCAAAATAAGCTGCTCTTTTCCAGTCTTGAAAAGGGGATAGACGGAAAACGGGTATGTACCGATCAACAGCTGTTTTTGAACGATAACGGCATGTTTACCTCTTTATAAAAGCACGTGCCCGCCTGCCGGCCGGATTGATAGACTGGCTTGTGCGAACAGTCGGTATTTCCCGTACATTGATCGATTGAAATGGCTGCTTACCTTTTTTAGGTGTAAGATTGCAGCCGAATGCAGCGTTTTCTGGCAAACGAACTAATTGAATCTATTCATGGACACACGGGCTGCCAAGAAATACCCACCGGTTTTCTTGCATATTTTAGGATGGAGCTTTCTGGGATTATTCCTGATGTGGCAGCCGCTCAGCTGGCAGATTGTATTCCCGATCTCATTCTGGATCAAGCAAACGGTACTTTTCACACTGCTGATCAGCATATTTTACCTCAACTACTATTTCTGGTTTCCTAAGTACCTCGCCAAGAACCGGTATATGAAGTTTATCCTGTTCAACATCATCTCGGTGGTGATGCTGGCGGTATGCATTGAACAGGTCAAAATATTTATTAATCACGGCGAGCAGATGGACCGTGCTTTTAAAGAAGCCAGGGAATTGAATGGGGATAAAAAGCCTCATGACCGGCTCGACTATTTCTCATTGCTTACTGCATTGATGGTCATAGGGTTAAGCACCAGCGTAGCTGCTGTAAGAACGGCCCAGATGGACAAGCAGTTCAGGCAAAATCTTGAAAAGGAAAAGATTAACTCGGAGCTGTCATTTCTGAAAGCGCAGATCAACCCGCACTTCTTTTTCAATACGCTCAATAACATTTACGCCCTGACGGTCATCGACGTGGAGGCGGCGCGGGAAGCTTTGCATAAGTTATCGCGGATGATGCGGTATGTGCTGTACGAAACGCAGCATGGCACCGTCCTGCTCAGTCAGGAAATTGCATTTGCCCAGGATTACATTCAGCTCATGCAGCTCCGCCTGACCGATAAGGTTACGGTACACCTGGACCCGCCCAGCCCGCTCCATGACGTTTCCATTGCACCCATGCTGTTTTTACCTTTTATAGAAAATGCGTTTAAACACGGTGTAAGTGCCGTACAGCCCAGCAGGATCGACATTCAGATCCGGCAGAGGGATCACAAGATTTTTGTAGAAATAAAAAATACCCTGTTTACCGACAAGCGCGCCATCCTTGATGAAAGCAATGGGATAGGCCTGGCCAATACCCAGCGCCGCCTCGACCTGCTGTATCCCGGCAAGTACCAGCTCGCCGTGAACGAAAACAAGGAAGAAAAGGAGTTTGAGGTACATCTGGAACTGGAAACTGCATGAACGTACTGAATTGCATTGCGGTGGACGATGAGCCGCTGGCACTCGGACTGGTTTGCGCATTCATTGAAAAAACACCTTTCCTCTCCCTGGCCGGACGTTATTCCAGCGCGGTGGAGGCTTTGCAGATGATTCAGAATGCGGCAATTGACGTCATATTCCTGGATATACAAATGCCTGATCTTACAGGAATCGAACTTGCCCGCATACTTGAAAAAGCGGGTAACAAGGCTCCCAGGGTTATTTTTACAACAGCATTTAACCAATACGCACTAGACGGCTTCCGGGTCGACGCTCTTGACTATCTCCTAAAACCCTTTAATTACGAGGAGTTTCTCCGCGCAGCTTCGAAAGCACAGAGCTACGCGGAACTCCTCCAAAAAGCATCGTCCTCCGGCTCACCCGAGCCGAAGGACGAATACTTGTTCCTGAAAGTGGAGTATCAGCTTGTACGCATTGCCTACGATGACATCCTGTATACCGAGGGACTAAAAGACTACGTAAAGGTGCATCTGAAATCGGACTCCAAGCCCGTACTTTCCCTGACCAGCCTCAAAGCACTCGAAGAAAAGCTGCCTCCTTCCCGGTTTATGCGGGTACACCGCTCATTTATTGTCAACCTGGACAAGATCAGTGCAGTAACCCGCAACACCATCCAGATCGGCACGGCCACAATCCCGGTGAGCGATCAGTACAAGGATACATTCAGCCAGTTTTTAAGTAAATGGATGTGAGCTGAGGTTTATTTCAGCTCTTCCTGCAAAAAGTGTCCGGTAAAGCTCCCTTTTACCCTGGCTACCTTCTCGGGTGTGCCTTCTGCAATAATGCGTCCGCCACCCGCACCGCCTTCGGGTCCCACGTCAATGATGTGGTCAGCTACCTTGATCACGTCGAGGTTATGCTCAATGATCAGGACCGTATTGCCTTTTTCCACGAGCTTGTTGAGCACATTGAGCAAATGCCTGATATCCTGAAAGTGCAGTCCGGTAGTAGGTTCATCCAGGATGTACAGCGTCTTACCGGTATCTCTTTTTGAAAGTTCTTCCGAAAGCTTCACACGCTGAGCCTCCCCGCCCGACAAAGTGGTCGCATGTTGTCCCAGCGTAATATAGCCCAGTCCCACATCATTCAGTGTCTGCACTTTCCGAAGCAGCCGCGGCTGATTTTCAAAAAATTCAAGTGCAGTTTCAACCGTCATATCCAGCACGTCGGCAATGGATTTTCCTTTAAACCGCACTTCGAGCGTTTCCCTGTTGAACCGCTTTCCTTTGCAGGTTTCACATGCAATGTGCACATCCGGCAGGAAGTCCATTTCGATCTTCTTCATACCGGCACCTTCACAGTCCTCGCAGCGCCCGCCTTTTACATTGAATGAAAACCGTCCTGGCTTGTAGCCCCGGATTTTCGCTTCGGGAAGTTCTGCAAAAAGGGTGCGGATATCCGTAAAAAGGTTGGTATAGGTAGCCGGATTGGAGCGGGGCGTACGTCCGATCGGCGACTGGTCCACCTCAATGACCTTATCAATGTGTTCAAGCCCATCAATGGATTTGTACGACAGCGGCTCTCTTCTTGATTTATAAAAATGATGGTTGAGGATCGGAAAAAGGGTTTCATGGATCAGCGATGACTTCCCGCTGCCGCTCACCCCTGTCACGCAGATCATCGTACCCAATGGAAACGATAGCGTCACGTTTTTCAGATTATGCCCGGTACAGCCTTTGATTGTAATGGCATTGCCGGTTCCTTTCCTTCTTTTTTTGGGTATTTCAATGGATGCACGTCCGCTGAGGTACTCGGCCGTGAGCGAGCCGTTTTCGAGAAATTGCTGCGGCGTTCCCGAGCCTACTACGTTGCCTCCGTGCCGGCCAGCGCCGGGCCCGATGTCCAGAATGTAGTCGGACGCCAGCATCATGTCCTTGTCGTGCTCCACCACCAGTACCGTGTTGCCCAGGTCGCGCAGACTTTTTAATGAGTTGATCAGCCGTACATTGTCACGTTGATGCAGGCCGATGCTTGGTTCGTCCATAATGTACAGCACGCCCGTCAGCTGGGTACCGATCTGCGTAGCGAGGCGGATCCGCTGGGCTTCTCCCCCGGACAATGTGCGCAGGGCGCGATTGAGCGTCAGGTAGTCAAGCCCCACATCCAGCAGGAAACCTACCCTTTTACGAATCTCTTTCAGCACCTCATGCCCTATTACCTGCTGACGTTCTTCCAGGCGGCCTTCCAGCCCGGTAAGCCACACGCCGAGCTGGCTGATGTCCATGTCCGACAGCTCAGCGATGTCTTTTTTATCAATCTTAAAATGTAAGGATTCCTTACGCAAACGCTTTCCATTGCATTCCGGACAGGTTTGCGTAGTCATGAAGTCTTTCAGCCATTCCAGGATCTTATCATTGCCGCTCTCCTGCTGTCTTTTCAGAAAATTGATAATCCCGTCAAACTTCGTCTCCCACTCTGTGCCGGGGTACTTTTTGGAAGGTACCTGCACTGCTTCCTCACTGCCGTAAAGGATTACTTTCACAGCCTCGGCCGGGAATTTCTCAATAGGCGTAGTCAGTGTAATTTTGAATGGCTTGAGAATCACTTCAAGCTGTTTGAAGATCCAGGCATCGCGATACTCGCCCAATGCTGTAATACCGCCCTTGCTGATGCTCAGGGAACGGTCCGGCAATATGGATTCTTCGGTAATTTCTTCAATAATACCCAGCCCCTGGCAGGTAGGGCACCAGCCATAAGGTGAGTTGAATGAAAATGCATTGGGCGCCGGATCGTCGTAGCTGATCCCGGACTCAGGATCCATCAGGTTTTGTGAAAAGTAATGTACTTCTCCTTTTTCATCCAGGATCATCAATGCACCTTTCCCCTGCTTGATGGCCGTCGCTACCGACTGGCTGAGGCGGTATCTCGATTGCGGATCATCCTCTTCCTTTTTAGGCACCACGCGGTCAATCACAATTTCAATATCATGGACCTTGTACCGGTCAAGCTGCATTTTGGGAGAAATATCCTGTACTTCGCCGTCCACGCGCACCTTGGTGTAACCCAGTCTTGCAATTTGTACAAAAAGCTCCCTGTAATGCCCTTTCCGGCCCTTCACCGCAGGCGCGAGCATGGTGATCTTCTTTCCTGTAAACTGACTGAGCAGCTGGTTGACGATCTGATCCTGCGACTGCTTAACCATTTTACGGCCTGTCACATAGGAGTAGGCCTCGCCTGCGCGGGCGTACAGCAGGCGCAAAAAGTCATAGATTTCGGTCACCGTCCCAACGGTGGAACGCGGATTACGGGAGGTTGTTTTTTGTTCGATGCTGATCACCGGTGAAAGTCCCGTGATCTTATCTACATCGGGACGTTCCATTTCGCCTATAAAGCCGCGCGCGTAGGAAGAAAAGCTCTCCATATAGCGGCGCTGACCTTCGGCATAAATGGTATCAAATGCCAGCGACGACTTGCCGCTCCCGCTTATACCGGTAACGACCACCAGCTTGTTGCGCGGAATACTGACGTCAATATTTTTAAGATTATGTTCCCGGGCACCTTCCACTTCGATCAGGTCAGGCCCTTTTACATCGGTTAATTCTGTTTGTTCCAAAATAATTTGACTTTGGTCGGATAAATTTTCAGCTGAAACTATTTACGGATAACCACAAAATCAGGCCAAGAGTTGCAAAAAATCAGGATGCTGTCCCTGACACACGAACGTATATAGACAATTGTTCAAACGGCTTTATTTCATCCATATACAAACATTTTCTTACTGAGTCACCGGCATAAAACTGCTAATAGTAACCAATAGTTATTTAATATTATTTATGAAAATTATGCTATCAATTACTTGCATACAGGTCTATTATTGTATTTTTAGATAAATAAATATTATTATTGACCGCCTATTAATCACTTTTACAAATTCATTTTATGGGAAAATTTTTACGGACAGGTTTGATGCCTGCTTTCGTGCTGGTGCTCATACTTTTGTGCAGTATTGGAGCACAGGCACAGGAACGCCGTGTTACCGGCAAGGTCACTTCTTCTGTGGACAAAATGGGCCTGCCGGGTGTGAACGTTCAGGTAAAAAACACAACTACCGGCACCGTAACTGATGCAGATGGTAATTTCACGATCAATGTCGGTACCGGAAACGATGTACTGGTGTTCTCTTCTATCGGTTTTGGCAAAAAAGAGATTACGGTTGGTAACCAGTCGGCCATTAATATCACGCTGGAAGATGATGTAAAAAGCCTGAGTGAAGTGGTTGTGACAGGTTATGGATCACAATCCAAGAAGGAGATCACCGGTGCGGTAGCCACGCTTGATGCCAAGCAGCTGCTTTCCACACCGTCTACCAACCTGGGCCAGGCATTGCAGGGCAAGGTTCCCGGTGTGGTAATCGGCAATGACAACAGCCCGGGCGGCGGCGTGTCGGTGCGTGTGCGGGGTTATGGTACGATCAATGATAACTCCCCTTTGTATGTGATTGACGGTGTACCAACCAAGGGTGTGGGTGCAAATGGGGTTTCCAACACGCTCAATACCATCAACCTGAACGATATCGAATCTATGCAGATCCTGAAAGATGCCTCGGCGGCGTCAATCTACGGATCACGCGCGGGGAATGGGGTTGTAATTATTACAACCAAGAGAGGAAAGGTTGGCAAACCCGTATTTACCTACGATACTTACTATGGTACCCAGCGTCCCGGCAAGCTGCTGAGCATGCTCAACACCGACCAGTATGCGGCACTGACCTGGGAAGCGCGTATCAATACGCTGAACCTTGCAGCGATGAAGGACGGCGCTTTTCCGCAAGGTACCGTGCTCACGTATCCCAAGCATGCACAGTTTGGCAATGCATCCGAACCGAAAGTTCCTGATTACATCTTCCCGTCGGGAGCCTACGAGGGTGACCCGCGCCTGGCGCAGAATGCCGATGGCAGCTATATTAATTACAGTACCGATGTTAACTCAGCCGATTTTAACAAAACCAAATGGCTGATCACCAAAGCCAATAAAACAGGTACTAACTGGATGAAGGAGATCTACCAGCCTGCTCCTATTCAGAATCACCAGATCGGAGTATCAGGAGGATCGGAAAATGGCCGGTATGCCATGTCGCTCAACTATTTTAACCAGCAGGGGCTGATGATCCATACCAGCTTCAAGCGGTATACACTGCGGTCCAATACGGAATTCAACATTAACAAGCGGGTGCGAATGGGTCAAAACTTCCAGGCGGGCTATGCTACCCGCGTAGGCCAGCCCAATGGTAACAATGCCGAAAGTAACCCTACTTCGTTCGCCTACCGCGTACCGTCAATCGTTCCGGTGTACGACGTAGCCGGTAACTTCGCAGGAACGCGCGGAACGGACATTGACAACTCCGTAAACCCGGTATCGCTCCTGTACCGGAACAAAGACAATGATCAGATTGAAGTAAGGCTGTTCGGCAATGCATATGCCGAGGTGGACATCCTGAAAAACCTGACTGCCAAAACCAGCTTCGGTATTGACTACAACCTGTACAACTACCGCAACTACGTGCCCCGCGACATTGAGTCCGCCGAAGCACGAAGCACCCAAAGCCTCACCACCACCAATAATTACGAATGGACCTGGACGTGGTACAATACGCTGACCTACAACATTCCTATTTCGACTACCCAGAAGCTGAACGTGCTGGTAGGTACAGAGTCGATCAAGAATTACTATGAAAACTTTGATGCTACCCGTACCAACTTTCTTGTGGATGCATTGGATAATCATTACCTGAGCGCAGGTACCGGCGTGCAGACCAATAATGGCGGTGCAGCCAACTGGCGGCTGGCTTCGGAATTTGCAAGAGCGAGTTACAGCCTGTCGGGCAGGTACCTGTTTGATGCGACTGTACGCCGCGACCGTTCATCGCGCTTTGCGGCGGCCAACCGCGTGGCATACTTTCCGGCATTGAGCGGAGGCTGGGTGATTTCGGATGAGAGCTTCCTGAAACCCACTGCTTCCTGGCTCTCTTATGCCAAGGTTCGTGTAGGTTGGGGACAAACAGGCAACCAGGAGATCGGTAATTATAATTCCTTTACCCAGTTTGCAACCAATCCCGCGCTGTCCTTTTACGATTTGAATGGTGCCAAAACATCAGCGATACCAGGCTACGAGCTGATCCAGTTTGGTAACCAGAAAGCCAAATGGGAAACAACCACTTCCACTAACATCGGTCTTGACGCCGCTTTGTTCAAAGGAAGCCTCGACGTTGCTTTTGACTGGTACACCCGCAACACCAGTGATATGCTCTTCCCCGTAGCACCTCCGCTGACTTCCGGCGTAGCTGCTTCACCTTTCCAAAATATTGGTTCCATGCGCAACCGGGGTATTGATCTTGGATTGAACTACAACGGGAAGCTGCTGGGCGGAGACCTTACCTATACCGTGGGAGGAAACATCAGTACCTACCGCAATGTGGTTACCCGTACCAATGGTGATCCCAATACCCAGTACTTCGGGATCAATGACGAGCGTATCCAGAACTTTGTGGTAACCCAGCAGAACTACCCGATCTCCTCGTTTTTCGGTTACCGGCACGACGGCATTTTCCAGACCGACGCCGAAGCGGCTGAGGCCCCGAAAAACAACCTGGGCTCGAATGAAAACCGGGCAGGGCGCTTCAAGTTTGTGGACGTAAATGGTGACAAGGTGATCGATACCAAGGACCTGAGCATCATCGGCAACCCGCACCCTGATTTTACTTACGGTATCAACCTGAATGTTAACTACAAAAACTTTGGGTTAACCTTGTTTGGGGCTGGCGTACAGGGCAACCAGATTTTCAACTACGTGAAGTACTGGACAGACTTCCCGACCTTTTTCGGTAACAAAAGTACACGGATGCTGAACGAGTCGTGGCGGCCGGGCAAAACCGACGCCATCCTGCCGCAGCTCAATTCGAGCGATCAGGTGAGCATCCTGCCTTCCGACTATTACCTTGAAAGTGGTTCATTTTTCAGGTTCAAGAACATTCAGCTTGCCTATTCACTGCCCAAAGGCATTGCCTCTAAGCTGGGCCTGGGTCCCTGCCGCATTTATGTTCAGGGCCAGAACCTGATCACAATTACAAAGTATTCCGGGATGGACCCTGAAATCAACCTGCGTAATTACGGTGCAGGTAACGACCGGCAGATTGGTGTGGATGGCGGTGCCTATCCTACTTCCAAGCAGTACATCGTGGGCCTTAACGTAAGCTTTTAGTCATTCCAGGACATTAATATTTATACCAATGAAAAAGATCGCTATACTGTGCTCATCCCTTGCGCTGGGCATTTTCAGCTCCTGCTCGGATTCATTCCTGGACGTTCAGCCCAAGGCTGCGCTCAATGCGGATATTCTGCAGAATAAAGTGGGCGTGAATGCCCTTCTTACGGGTGCCTATGCATTGCTCGACGGCTGGGCCACATCCGAGGGTGCCTACCGCTCCTACAATGTGGGTGCCGACAACTGGGTGTATGGAAGCGTAGCCTCCGACGACGCCTATAAGGGTACCAATGCGGGGGACCAGCCCCCCATTTCACTTATTGAAACCGGGAACATTGCGGCGGATAATATCTACTTCCGGGGTAAATGGAGGGGAATGTACGATGGGATTGCCCGCACCAATGACGTGCTGCATACGCTCGCCAAAGTTACTGATGTGACGGACGCCGAACGTACCCAAATCATTGCCGAAGCCAGGTTTCTGCGCGGGCACTACCATTTTGAGCTGAAAAAAATGTTCAACATGGTGCCTTACATTGACGAGACAGTGTATGACCCGAACAACCTGGAAAGCACCAAGCTTCCGAATACAACCGACATTTACCCTAAAATAGAAGAAGACCTCAAAGCTGCATACGAGGCACTGCCTGCCTCGCAGTCACAGCCGGGCCGCCCGACCAAATGGGCTGCCGGTGCCATGCTGGCGAAGGTTTACCTGTTTCAGAAAAAATACGGTGATGCCAAGACGATTCTGGAAGCCATCGTAGCGAGCGGCAAGTACAGGCTGGTAGACAAGTACCACGATAATTTCCAGGCATCTACCAACAACAATGCCGAGTCTGTATTTGAGGTACAATATTCTGTAAATGACGGAGCTGCCGGAGGTGAAAACGGAAACATCGGTTCCACGCTGAACTACCCCTACGGAGGTGGTGCATTTACCACTTGCTGCGGATTCTTCCAGCCTTCGGTAAACCTTGCAAATGCATTTAAAACGGATGCAAACGGACTTCCCCTGCTCGATACTTTCAATGAATCAGACCTCCCCAATGATCAGGGCATTGAGTCCACAGCTCCATTTACGCCGTACACGGGTACCCTCGATCCACGCCTCGACTGGACTGTAGGACGCCGTGGCATTCCTTACCTCGACTGGGGTATCCACCCGGGAAAAGCCTACGTGCGCGACCAAACCTACGGAGGACCTTACTCGCCCAAAAAACATGTTTCGCACAAGTCGGATCCGTTTTTTGCTTCCAACAACCGGCTTAATGCCAATAATTTCAGGCTGATCCGCTATGCACAGGTTTTACTCTGGCTGGCTGAGATAGAGGTAGAAAGCGGCAGTCTTGAAAAAGCCAGGGGCTATGTAAACCAGATCCGGGCACGTGCTGCCAAACCCGAAGGTTTTGTTAAAAATGCAGACGGTACACCAGCTGCCAACTACCTGATCAAAGAGTATCCGGGACCATGGACCGACCAGGCCTTTGCGCGAAAAGCAGTAAGGTTTGAAGAGCGCCTGGAACTGGCTATGGAAGGCAACCGCCGCTTTGACCTCGTACGCTGGGGCATTGCTGATGTAGTGATGAACAGCTACTATGCGGTGGAAGGAACCAAAAGGGCTTACCTGAAAGGAGCCCAGTTTATAAAAGGCAAACACGAGTATTTCCCGATTCCGATCCAGGAAATCCTCAACAGCCAGGTAGGCGGAAAACCCACGCTGACCCAAAATAACGGATATTAAACTCTCAACCCTGTCAGTGAGAAAGCCGGTTCGCTTGCGACCGGCTTTTCTTTTTGTTTACGGAGCAATACCTTTACATAACCGGCAAACAGGACCAGTTATGAAAATTACGAACGAAAGTGAATACGAGCAGGCTTCCGAGCGGGCCGACGAGCTGTGGAGTGCTAAAAAGGGTACGCCAGAAGAGAATGAGTTACAGGAGCTCCTCAAAGCCATCAAGGCTTATGAAGATGATTTTATAAAAATGCTGCGCAATAGTGACGATGTGCTTTAAGGAGCTACATCTGACAACAGCTTTTCCAGCTCATTGGGACCAAGATCCGGCCTGACCTGTTTATCATAAATGGTCAGCAGGATAACTTCTTCCTTAGCGACCAATACACAGGTAATTACTCTTGCCCCACCACTTTTACCCTTTCCTTTGCTTTTGATTGAAAGGCGTACTTTATAGCAGTTCCGGCCCAGTGGCGTGCCTACAATGGGATTCAGGGCCAAAGCATTTCCCAGCTCAGAAAGCTCTTCCTTTAAAGAACTATATTTTTTGATCAGCTTTTTTGCCTCCTTTTGAAAAGTGCCGGATGCCCGAACTTCAAACATTGGAAAGAAAATCTTTCAGAGTAGGCAGTACAACTTCTCCATTTTCATGCTTTCGTACCTCTTCAAGCCCGAGACGAATTTTGGAAAGAAGCTCAGTTTTTGACATCGAATCATCATCTCCCACCAACACAGAGGCAAGCTTGATCCTTTCTTTTTTTGGAAGCTGCTTTGCAAGTTCCGTAAGTTGGCTTACTGACAAACGAATTTTGGTATCAAGCTGTAATGTTGTTTTCATAGCATCATCAGGAAAGAACTTCAATTTACGAAACTATCCCAAAAGCTGTACGTTGACTCCCTCCACTTTACCGGTGCGGGTCATGAAGGGTTCAATGAGCGAAGAACGGACCTCTACGGTGAGGCTGCATTCCATTTCAAAGGCCTGAGCGAGAACCGGCAGCTCCATTTCCTTTACAATCCGCATCACATCGTTCATTTGCAAATACCCGAAATGCAGCTGGTAAGTGCTAGAAAAATGTCTGACGATGATTTCAGCTGCATTGAGTGCTTCTTCGGTCGCGGTTTTATAAGCATTGATCAACCCCGGAACTCCCAGCAGCGTCCCCCCGAAATACCTTACGACTACCACCAGCAGATTGGTAACATCTTTGGAATACAGCATATTCAGGATCGGGCGACCTGCTGTACCTGCAGGCTCGCCGTCATCACTCATCCGGTAGCTCATCCGGTCGGTACCGAGGCGATAGGCGTAGCAATGATGTACGGCTTTGGGATGTAGCTCGTATAGTGCAGCCAGGCAGGCTTTCGCTTCGGATTCGTTGTGCAGCGGATAGGCGTAAGAAAAGAATTTACTCCCTTTGTCTTTGAAAAAACCTTCTGCTGGTTCCGCGATGGTGCGGTATGTATCGTCAAACAGCACGGGTGCGGCGTTTTTTGAACTGGTAAATTGTAACCGTGTACGCCAGTGCAGCCAGGGCAAATCCTGCCATGGAGAAGAATACGAGCGGAAGATTTTCTCTTTGATTTTTAAACAAACCCGCCGACAAAAATGCGCCCAAACCAATACCTGCTTCCAGCGAAATAAACATGGTGGCAATGGCCCTGCCGCGGTTATTGTCACCACTCAGGTCGACCGTCCAGGCAGACAGTACCGGCGACAAAATGCCCATCGCCATACCAAAAAACGCCGCTCCGATCAGGAACAAGGTAATGCTGTCGGCATAGCCGGTAATGATCATCGCACAGGTCAGTACACAGCAGCCGGCGATGGTAACGGGCATACGGCCATGCTGGTCGGAGATTTTGCCTGCGAAAAGCCTTATTAAAATAGAGAATAGCGTAAAAACCATGAAGTAGTACCCGCGATTGGTCAGGCCGAGGTAAGTACTGAAATCGGGCGTGACCGTAGAGACGGCCCCGTAGCCGAAGTAGCACAGAAAAGTAATGAGGGCCGGACTGAGTACGTCAGGCTCAAAAATATCCCTGCGGGTAATCTTAAATGCATCCACCGAAAGCCGCTGCTTTTCCTTCAGAGTCTCCTTCATATTGAGCAGAATGGCAATGGAAAGAAACGCGAAAAATGAAGAGGTATAGAAAAGTGCATTCAATGAAAATGCCTGGCTGATCAGACTCCCGATCGCCGGACCAAAAGCGGAGCCGACGCCCATGCACATGCCGTGAATGCCCATGGCCTCACCCCGGCGATTGGCCGGAACAATGTCGGCCACATAGGCTGAAGTACCTGTAGGCTTGAAACCGGTAGAAAAACCATGTACCAGCCGGAGGAGCAAAAACGGCATAACCGTCGTAAAAACGGGATATAAAAACCCGCAGACAAAGCAGACCAATGACCCGAAAGCCATGACCGGCACACGCCCGATCCGGTCGGTGAGGCGGCCACTGAATGGGCGCGACAAGCCCGCTGTCAGCGTAAAAAGTCCGATGATTGCTCCTTTGTAATCGCCCCCGCCCATGGTTGAAAGGTAGCCCGGAAGCTCGGGAATAAGCATATTGAAACTGGAAGAGAACAAAAATGAGCTAAGGCCCAGCAACCAAAATTGTGTCGTGAATATTCCGGCAGAAGCATTATTTTGCATCGGGCAAAAATACGAGGATCAGCATAATAGTTTTCCATACTTCTTCTTTTTTACCAATTTTAGAGCATGGTTCGCATATTTTACAAAGAGGGAAGGCTGATCAAGCGGGAGAATGATATCCGGGAACTTGGACAAATTAAAAACCTGGTTTGGGTTGATCTGCAATCTCCATCGCCGGAGGAGGAAGAGTGGGTAGAGAACAAGTGCAACATCAGTTTTCAGACACCCCAGGAAATTGTAGAAATCGAAAGCAGCTCGCGTTTTTTTGAACAAAACGATACCATTAACGCCAACTCCAACTTTCTGAGCATTGATCGTGACGGATATGAAACTTACCCGGTTTCATTCATTCTGCACCATAATGTGCTTTTTACCTATCGCCGCGGAGACTCAAAAACGTTTGCTGATACGGTCAAGAAAATGAAGGTCAGCCAGGAGAGCGTGCATACCGGCGTGGACTTCATGCTGCTCCTGCTCGAAACACGCATTGAGGCCGATGCCGATTCACTGGAAGGGATTTCGCGCGACATTTCGGCAATCAGCAAGAACCTGACGCATGAGCAGAAAGCCCGGCAGGAAGTACTGATCCGCATCAGCGGTCTGCAGGAAATTACCATGATGCTCCGCGAAACGAGCATAGACAAGCAGCGGGTACTTTCAGGGATATTGCGGAGCCAGTATTTTCCGGAAGAGCGCAAGGAGCATTTGCGCATTATTTTGAAAGATATCAACTCCCTGCTGGAATATACCACCTTCAACTTCGAGCGGCTGGAATATCTGCAGAACACCTTTATGGGTCTGATCAACCTGGAACAAAGCCAGGTGATCAAGATTTTCACGGTAGTGACGATCATTTTTATGCCACCTACGCTCATTGCGGGTATTTTCGGAATGAACTATAACCATATTCCGTCCACTGCGGAGCCGTGGGGTTTCTGGGTGTCGCTGCTGCTGATGGTATTTTCTTCCCTGATTGTCCTGTGGTTTTTCAGGCGAAAGCGGTGGATATGATCAGGCTTCTTCGGGTACTGCGTAAAAGTTGAAAGTTTTCCACTTGTTCATATCCCTGGGTCCGGCCAGGTGGCTGATTTTTGCATTTTCATCAAAATCAGAGAAGTAATACAGCTTGTAACCCAGCTCGGTAACCATATGGTAAAGCTCTGCCCGCTCTTCGGGAGTTGCTTTGGGAAAACATTCGGCCACCAGCACGGGCTTGTACTTGCGGATAAGCTCACTGATGGAACGGATCACCTCCATGTCAGCTCCTTCCACATCCACTTTGATGAATGCCAGGCGTGACAGGGCTGAGGTATAGTTGGCTTTCAGGTATTGTTCGAGATTAATGCCCTTGATCTTTTCGGGAAGCTGAAATGCACCCTGGTCTTCCACTACTTCATTGGAAATGCCCCCATTCCCGAATGATGCCTCCGATGAGCTGTAAGAAAATTCCCCTTCCTCCTTCGTAATCGCATAGGGCAGAGGCACAATGTTGGTTTTGTCCGGATTGAGCGAAGCGTTGATCTGCAGGATCTTGAAAACATGCGGATTGGGATCAAATCCGATGGTCGTGCCCGTTTTGCCTGCTGCCAGTGCCATCGGAACAGTAGTATCCCCGATATTGGTGCCGATATCAATGCAGAGACTGCCTTCGCTGATGAACTTTCTGTAAAAATTCACCTCGGCCTGGGTAATGGTTTTGGGTGAAACAAGGGGATTCTGCCAGTTGGCAAATGAAACTTCACCTTCTTTTTCCAGCGGGAAAACATTGACAATGTGCGGATATTCCTGAAACTGGCGCCTGGCTTTCTTGCGGGCCAATGATTTTTTGAAATACTCAAACATGTAGTGGTAAAGCTTAGGTATGATAGATCTGTTTTTAGCGGGTAAATAGCGGCTCAAAATACGACTTTCATCAGGTATTCCGCCGTTCTAATGGTAATCTAATAATAAATGTAATTAACGACGTCAAATAAGGCGGTAATTCCTGAACTCGAACAGGCGACGGCCCGTCTTTTTTTCAAACCAGTAAAGCAGTGCATCTTTCAGCCTGAATTTTTTGCGCGAAATATCAAAGCTCACATTCCAGGTCTGCCGGCCGATCCGGTCCTGCATGACAGCGGGGTGAGTACCTTCAAATACTTTCAGCGAGTCAAATTCCTCATAGTCAAAGAAATCCTCAGACTGAAGTATCTTTTCCCACGCTTTATCCTCATGCCAGAACCGGCTTACATTTTTCATCTTGGTCTTCATCTGCACGGGGCTTTTCACCCATCCATAATGGTACACCGCGGCTCCGGAGTGCTTCACTTTCAGCTTTTCTCCTCCCCTCCTGAACCCCTGCGCATCGCGGTAGGCTGATATGGGCGTGCCGGCCGGCGTTTTTTCGTACCGGATGATACGAATTTCGCGCCGGTACCATTTGCGGCTGTCGCCTACATAATCGTAGGTGCCGTAAAAGTGCAGGTAGTCAAACAAAAGTCCCTCCACCTCCGGATTATCCTTGTACCGGCGGCAGCTTTCGAGAATGCTGTCGTGGTATTTTTCATGCACCGCCTCATCGCCCTGGATGTAAAATGCCCAGTCGGTATCCGGCGAGACGTGCTGCAATGCTTTATCCGTTTCCACAGCCAGCACCCTGCCGCCTTCCCGCAGCGACATATCCCACTCGGTCTCTACAATCCGTATTTTATCAGACCCGATGGACCTGATCAGCCCAAGCGTATCATCGTCGCTGCGGCCCACGCTCACCACCATTTCGTCTACAACCGGCAGGATGGACGTAATCGCCTCCACGATGGGATAATCATTGATGACGGCATTTCTGATGATTGTAAACCCGGAAATTTTCAATGTAACAAGTTGTTAAAACAGGTAAAAAGAGGCTGATTTCGATAAGGTATTGGCTCCCGCAAAGTTAACCGAATATTAGGAAGCAAGCGGCCGCACGGGGGTGCAAATAGACTCTTCTTTCCTTGAAATTTCAACCCAAAGCCCTTAGATTTGTTTTCCTCCATGCCCGGCAACCGAGGCCGGGATTGTCTAACGTTATAGGTCATATCCGCGTAAATATTAAAAATCCAATTATGTCACAAGAAATAATCAGACAGGAACCCCTGTTGACGGAAGATCCTTTGCGGTTTGTGTTGTTCCCGATCAAGCATTCGGATATCTGGGAAATGTACAAGCGCCACGAGGCTTCCTTCTGGACTGCGGAAGAGATTGACCTTTCGCAGGATATGAAAGACTGGGAGAACCTCAATGACGGTGAGCGGCACTTTATATCACATGTACTCGCATTTTTTGCTGCATCTGATGGTATCGTAAACGAAAATCTCGCTGTCAATTTTCTGAGCGAAGTACAATATGCCGAGGCCAAGTGCTTCTATGGTTTTCAGATTGCGATGGAAAACATTCACTCCGAAACCTACTCGCTCCTGATTGATACTTACATCAAAGATCCTGTCGAAAAAGATCGCCTGCTCCGCGCAATCGAGACGATCCCATGTGTGCAGAAAAAAGCAGAATGGGCATTGAAGTGGATCAACAGTCCCGTATTTGCAGAGCGTATCATCGCATTTGCTGCTGTTGAAGGCATTTTCTTTTCAGGTTCGTTCTGCTCTATTTTCTGGTTGAAAAAACGCGGACTCATGCCAGGGCTGTCGTTCTCCAATGAGCTGATTTCGAGAGATGAAGGCCTGCATTGCGAATTTGCGTGCCTGCTTTATACCCAGCATATCATGAACCAGCTGCCCAAGGAGCGTGTGATCGAGATTATGGTGGATGCGGTAGAGATCGAGAAAGAATTTGTGAGCGAAGCATTGCCGGTATCGCTGATCGGTATGAATGCGGAGCTGATGAAGCAGTACATCGAGTACATCGCCGATTTCTGGCTCGAACGCCTCGGCTGCCCGAAACAGTACGGATCTGCCAATCCTTTTGACTTTATGGAGCTGATCTCACTGCCTGGCAAAACCAATTTCTTCGAAAAACGCGTAGGAGAATATCAGAAAGCCGGTGTGATGAGCGGGATCAAAGACAAAGAGTCAGGTAACAAAATTTCGTTTGATTCGGATTTTTAATCGACTTGGCCGCCGGCCCTTAGACTCCGCTCAGGGTGACAAAAGTGAGGGCTTGCCATATCGAATGAGCCGGAACTTTTGTCAGGCTGAGCGCACCGGGCCGCCGGGCGATCGAAGCCAGATCGAATGAGCCGCAGCCCTTGTCATGCTGAGCGGAGTCGAAGCACCCCCGGCCGCCACGCCTCAAACTTCTTCCAGCAACTTCCAAACAAGTTCGCTTTCATAACCTTTGGCCAGAGCATATCTGGCCAATTTTTGTTTTAGGATGAGCTGATTGGTTTCGGTCTTTTCCAGTGCAACCTTCTTCTTCTCCAAAAGCTGCTTCAGATTGGCCACATAATCCACGTCGCCGATCTCTTTCATGCCGCTTTCAATGCTGTACTTGCTGAGGCCGCGGCGGCTGAGCTCCTGACGTATTTTCATCCTGCCCCAGTTCTTGATCCTGAACTTGCCGCCAGCGTAAGTTTTGGCAAAACGTTCCTCACTGAGATAGTTCATGGCAATGAGCTCGGCAATGATTTCGTCGGCTTCGTCGCCCCAGACGTTCCACTTTTTAAGCCGCAGCTTTACCTCATCCTGTGTGCGTTCCTGGTAGGCACAATAGGAGGCTGCCTTTTGTAAAATGAGCCTGTCCATGGTTTTACCGTCGTGTTAAATATTTGTAATGCTGCAAGAATAAAGAAAATATCTGACCGGGATGATTATTTTTGAAACCACTAATACCCGTGCCAGCCTTGTAATCTGCCAAACCCATGTTTTTAAAAAGAAGATCATTTCTGCAACTCTTACCTGCTATTCCGGCGCTCCCGCAACTGCACCAAAAAAGCGGGGAAGGCAAGGCCGCCCGCATTGCATTGCGTTTTATCGTTGCCTCCGACGGACATTTCGGCCAGCCGGATACAGATTATAAAACGTTTCATGCCGACCTGATCAGCTGGGTTAACCGTGAAAAATTGCAGAAAGGTGTTGATTTTCTGTTTATCAACGGTGACCTCATTCACGACGATCCTACCCTGCTGTACGATTTTAAAAGTACCATTTCTAACCTGCGCGTGCCTTTTTATGTGAGCCGGGGAAATCATGATAAAGTGGGGCTGGATGTGTGGCAGAGTACGTGGGGATACCCTACCAACCATAGTTTTGCCAAAGGTGAGTATGCATTTGTGGTGGGCGACACGTCCAACGAAAAGGGCGAGTACGTTTGTCCGGATGCGGCCTGGCTGCGCACCGAGCTGGCCAAGTATGGTGAAAAGAAGGGGATTTTTGTTTTCCTGCACATTACCCCTGCCAAATGGACCGTCAACGGGATTGAATGCAAGGAAGTGATTGAACTGTTTGAGCAAACGCCGAATGTAAAAGCGATTTTCAACGGCCACGACCACGACCAGGACAGCACCAAGCAATACGGCAAAAAGCCTTACTTTTTTGACGGGCATTTCGGCGGCAACTGGGGCACGGCTTACAAAGGTTACCGGGTTGTGGAAATTTACGAGGATCACAGCTGGCAATGCTACCAGTACAATCCCACTGCGGCCCCGGTTTTGAATACTTTTTCGGGGAAGGGGTAAGGCCCACCTCGTTTCGCTTACATTCAAAATTGGTTATCTTTGCAGGCCAAACTATACACAACAATGAAAGCATATCATCATAAAAAAGCTGCGCAGCTAATCAATTATTTTGCCGATTATAATGGGGGTGCAATCAATAAAATGAAAGCATTCAAGCTCATTTGGCTGGCAAACAGGCTGCATCTTAGAAAGTATGCGAGAACGATTACCGGCGATGTCCACTATGCCATGTCGTGGGGACCGGTGCCTTCCAATACTAAAGAACTCATTGAAAGTAAAGTATCTGTATCATCTACGGAAAAACATTATTTTGATCAATATTTGATTCTAGACGGGCATCTGATTCGTTCCGTCGAAGCTGTAAACGCAAAAGTATTTTCAGAAACTGATCTCGAAGTAGCTGACGAAATATTGAAGCATTACAACTCTCTCGATCAATTCGAACTCGTCAATTATTCTCACTATTTCCCCGAATGGAAGCGATTTCAGGAGAAAATTGAGCAGTCAGGTTCCAGCTACAAGATGAACCTGAGCGATTTCTTTGAAAACTACATCGATGAAAAAGGCCTCTTCAATGATTCTCAGGAAGACCTGAGCCTTACGAAAGAGATTTACTTCGAAACTGCAAATTCTTAATTGTTCGGGAAATGACAGCCGAAGAATTGAGGCAGGCATTCGTGTCTGGCAATATCCTATGCATTTCCGATCCTCAGATCGCTAATGGAATTCCGCATTACCACATATTTATCAAGAAAATAGAAGGTAAATACCTGACAACCGTCTGCTGTACTTCTCAGTTTGAGAAAAATGTCGCGCATATCCGACGTGTCAGAGAAAGCCTTGACACTTTGGTCTGTATCGACCATGAAACGCCCGACAATTGGTTGCACGACTTTACCTATGTTAATTGTAATGGATACTTATCGTATACAGAAGATGAGCTGCTATTACTAAATGCCAGGCGAGATATTCCGTTTTGTGGTGTTGTCACTGCATTTGAGTTTCAAAAGATCATCCATGGATTTCTGATCAGCCGGCGTATTGATGAAGATTTTAAAGAGGAAGTTCGGGGAATGATTCGATGATCCGAGAATGTCAGGAGTCTAGACATTGGACTCCTTTTAGAATTTGATTAAATTTGAGTTTAATTGAAATTAATACAGACACTAATTTAACATTATGACACATACCCTCACTATTGAGGCGAACAATGAAGCCGATTTCGCCCTCGTTAAAGAACTTGCAAGCCGCCTTGGTCTTGCTATTAGAGAATCACATCCGAAACGCCTCACCAAAGAAGAATCATTAGCACTATTAAACAAAGTTGCCGGGAGCTGGGAAGGTCCTGAAACGGGTGATGAGATTAATGCCATGATTTACAATTCTCGTTACAGCGGAAATCGAGATGTCGAGTTATGAACCAATATTTGCTCGACACAAATATTTGCGTTCACTTGCTTAAAGACGAATACGATGTCAAAGATAAAATAAGCGATGTCGGAGTAGAATCGTGCTATCTTTCAGAAATTACCCTGGCCGAACTACTATATGGGATTGAAAACAGCTCGCCACAGCAACGACCAAAAAATCGGGAGCGGTTTGTATGGTTGGAAAACTTATTCCTTGAAAGAATAATTTCTATAAGCGCCGCACTTCACGAATTTGGCAAGCAAAAGGCACATTTGAGAAGAATTGGTCGGCCAGTTGGGGATTTTGATATTTTGATTGGAGCTACGGCGATCGTGAACGACCTTGCATTGATTACGCATAACACCCGTGATTTTAGAAATCTGAGTGAGATCCGATTGTTCGACTGGATTACATAGTGCAGATCATATAAAATACCAGCAGCAGCAAATATCAACCACGCGCCGGCCCGTCACTACGAAGCCTTCCACCTCACCGATGTCTCACCCAATTGCGTAATTAACGTCACCACCCGAAGTTGATTTGCAATGTGCATACGCATCTCCGGCGTCACATTTTCGAGGTCTTCTGTAAATAAAAAGGTTTCAATGAGCGTGTTAAGAGAATTTACGATTTCTGCACTCTTGTCCCGTTTAAAAAACTCACTCACCAGTTCATGTTGTTGACGCAGCAGAAGTGCTTCGGCTTCTGTAAATGAATCTGAGGCTTTGTTTAGATTGGATTTAATGATCATTTTGGTAGTGGTTTATAGTTGAAATTTGTAGGAAAATCCGATAAATTTTGAGCAAAAAAAATTTAGTCCGGCGTAAATAACACTTCTGTTTTCACTTCAATCTTTCCAAATTCTTCAAGAATGCTTTTCATTCGCTTTTCTGAAATACCCTGATTATAAGTGAAATCTCTCCAAGCAGTTGTCAGCTTTCCTTTTTTCACATCCGGCGGAAGGTTAGGATACATTTCTGTCAACCACCATTTGAATGCTTCTGTTACCGATGTGAATTTCTTCATTACAAAAATATAGTTTTGTAGGAAAATCCGATAAAAATTCCTGGATTTAATTTTCAAATCTAGAAAAGTTTAGGAAAATCATACAAAAAAGGAGGCTCCAGCCGGAACCTCCCTAGTTATTGCTAGTCGAATTCTTCCAATACTAAGCAATGCGGATCAAATGATTCTTCTTCCCCTTCGACACCAGCAAAAATTTGTCCTGTAAAAGACTGAATTCACTCAGCGGCTGCTCGGCGGAGGTAACTTTTACTTTATTGATACTCACTGCATTCTGCTGGATGGCGCGGCGGGCTTCGCCTTTGGAGGCATAGATTTCATTGTTCGTTACCACTGAAACCAAGTCGGTAATGTTGGTTGTTGTGTCCCAAACTTCGCGCGTAATTTCTGTTTGCGGCACGCCTGTGAAAATCGTATCAAACTCGTCCAGCGCAATGCCTTTCAACGTTTCCAGCGTCGCCTTGCCGTAGAGTACCTCGGTCGCTTTCAGTACCAGCTGGTACGCCTGCTCGCTGTGGATGCGGGCCGTGAGCTCCGAGGCCAGCGCTTTCTGCATAATCCGCAGGTGCGGCTCGGCAGCGTGGCTCACTTCCAAAGCCTCAATTTCGTCCCTGTTTTTCAATGAAAATACCCGCAGGTAACGCGGCAGGTCCTCGTCGCTCTGGTTGAGCCAAAACTGATAAAATTCGTACGGCGAGGTCCGCGCAGGATCCAGCCAGATGTTGCCGCCCTCGCTTTTCCCAAACTTCGACCCATCGGCCTTGGTCACGAGCGGGGTCGTCAGCGCGTATGCTTTGAAATAACCTTCCTCATCTCCCTCTTTCCGGCGGATGATTTCCGTACCCGTCGTAATGTTGCCCCACTGATCGGAGCCACCCATTTGCAGGCGCACGTTTTTGGTTTTATATAAATGGTAAAAATCGTATCCCTGCAAGAGCTGGTAGGAAAACTCCGTGAAAGAAATACCAGTTTCCAGCCGCTTTTTTACAGAATCTTTGGACATCATATAATTGACGCTCAAAAACTTACCTGCTTCACGCAAAAATTCAAGAAAGCCGATGTTTTTAAACCAGTCGTAATTATTAACCATCTCGGCCGAATTTTCGCCGCAGTCAAAATCAAGAAACTGTTCGAGCTGGCGGCGGATACCTTCCTGGTTTACACGCAGCGTGTCCTCATCCAGGAACGACCGCTCCGAAGCCTTGAAAGAAGGATCGCCAATCATCCCGGTTGCCCCGCCCACCAATGCGACCGGCTTGTGGCCGGCGCGCTGCAAATGCACCAGCAGCATGATCGTCGCCAGGTTACCGATGTGCAGCGAGGGGGCCGTGGGGTCAAAGCCGATATAACCCGTGGTCATCTCCTTTTTGAGTTGCTCCTCAGTTCCGGGCATCATGTCGTGCAGCATGCCCCGCCAGCGTAGTTCTTCAATAAAATCGGTATGCATTTTTAACGGGTACTAATGTTTTTTGATAGAGGCGCAAAGGTACATTTTATCATTTTCAAAAACCCCGAACAGTCCGCGGGTTTTCAGGTATCACCATGTTTATTCCTTTAAAAACCCTAATTTTAACTATCTAAAAAACCCAATCCACACGCATATGATGTTCAGGAACCTGCTCTGCACGCTTGTTTTTACGATTGCATGCTGCTGGCACTCAGCCGCCCAGAGTACCTATTGCAATCCCATGGACATTGATTATAAGTACAACTTTGAGCAGATGAACGAGGGCATTTCCTACCGCTCGGGGGCTGATCCGGTCATTATCAACCACAAAGGTGAGTACTTTCTTTTTGTCACGATTTCGGGCGGGTACTGGCATTCCAAAGACCTGCTCAACTGGAAATACCTGACGGCCAACCGCTGGCCATTTGAGGATATGTGTGCGCCGGCGGCTGTTTTGGTGCGGGATACGCTTTTTCTTTTTCAATCAACTTTCGAGTCGCGGCCTATCCTGTATTCCGTAGCTCCGGAAAAAGGGATCTGGGAGTTTTACAATCGGTGGACGCCCCGGCTGCCCAAAGATATTGGTCCGTGGGACCCTGCCCTGTTTCACGACCCTGATACCGACAAATGGTATATGTACTGGGGTTCGTCCAATGTGTATCCCATTTTCGGTTCGGAGCTCGACTACTCAAAGCGACTGGCTTTCAAGGGGCAGTATCAGGCGATGTTTTGGTTAAATCAGTACGAGCACGGCTGGGAGCGTTTCGGGCCTAACCACTCCGATCCTTTCAAACCTTTTACCGAAGGTGCGTGGATGACCAAGCACAAGGGCAGGTACTACCTGCAATATGGCGCGCCGGGCACCGAGTATAATGTGTACGCCAATGGTACTTACGTGGGCAACAGTCCGCTGGGGCCGTTTACCTATGCGCCTTACAACCCGGTTTCCTACAAGCCGGGCGGCTTTGCGACGGGTGCAGGACATGGAAATACTTTTCAGGACAATTTTGGAAATTACTGGAATACCGGTACCACCTGGATCGGCTTCAACTGGGGCATGGAGCGTCGCATTGTGATGCACCCGGCCGGGTTTGACAAAGACGGGCAAATGTTTGCCAATACACGTTTCGGCGACTTTCCGCATAAGCTGCCTTCCAAAACGTGGACGGGCAAAGCGGACGAACTGTTTGCAGGCTGGATGTTATTGTCTTATAAAAAACCGGCTGTCGCTTCTTCAACACTCGACACGATGAATGTCGCCAAAATTACCGACGAAAATCCGCGTACCTTCTGGGCAGCACGCCAGAACAAGCCCGGCGAAACGGTTACCATCGATTTACAGACTGAGCATGATATTAAGGCTGTACAGGTCAACTACGCCGACTACCGCTCCGACATTTACGACAATGACCCTGGCAAGGTGTATACCCAGTTCAAAATCCTGGTTTCGTCCGACGGCAATGCATGGAAAGAAGTGGTTGATCTTTCCCGGGAACCCAAACGTGACCGACCCTGCGCGTACGTGGAGCTGACAGCGCCCGTAAGAGCTAGGTATGTGCGGTACGAGCATGGCTACGTGGCATCGCCAAATCTGGCAATAAGCGAATTCCGGATTTTTGGGAATGGATTGGGAAAAGCTCCTGAAACGCCTGCAAAGTTCACAGCAGTACGGCAGAAAGATGAGCGCAATGCCGATCTGAAATGGGAGAAAGTGCCTGGCGCGGTCGGGTACAATGTGCTCTGGGGCATTGCACCCGACAAGCTTTATCAAACGTACCAGTTCTGGAATGATGAGCCGGATACCTTCGAGCTGCGGGCACTGAATGTGGGCGTACCGTACTACTTTGCAATTGAGGCTTTCAACGAAAATGGGGTGTCAAAAATGAGCAGCGTTATCGCTCCTCAGGAGGCATCGGCTCAGCCTCTTCCGGTAAAAAAGTAATGTCTTCGTAAATCGCAGCCACCGACATGGAGAACCCGAATTTTTCAAAAGGCACTTCGTCGGTCAGCTGAGCAAAGGTCTGATAAGTCCAGACATCACCCTGATTGGAGCGGGTGTACAACTGGACGTAACATTCATTTTGTGACACCAAAAGGTAATATTGAAGCGAGGCAATCTGCTTGTAGAGTTTGAGCTTGAATACCTGATCATAACCGGCAGAACTTTTTGACAAAACCTCGACCAGAATGCTCGGATTGCGTACGATGTAAGTACTAGCGAAATCTTCGGCAGAGCAGGTAACCATCGCATCAGGATAGCAGTAGGAGAAATTCCTAATGCATTCCACCTTTACACCTTCCGCAAAAATCTTGCAGCCCTTCGGCTTAAAAACTGCTCTTAAAAGCGTACGGACATTATCGATGATCTCATTGTGCCTCAGCGTCGTGCCCGCCATCGCGAAGATCTCCCCATCATAATATTCATGGCGGATTTCACTTTGCTCTTCGAGTTCGAGATACTCGGGTACGGTGTAGGTGTTTGTTTCCATTTGCGCTGTCCCATATGTGAAGTGTGTTTTCGTGTGAAAAAACAAAATACACATTTGTTTCACATAACAACGAAACCGATTATCCTCCGGTCGAATTCCATAAAAGCGAACTGTCGCCGTAGCTCAGGAAGCGGTAATCGTTTTCCAATGCATGGGCATAAATACGCTTCCAGTCGTCACCCACGAATGCAGCGACGAGCAAAATCAGGGTAGAGCCCGGCTGGTGGTAGTTGGTCACCAATCCTTTGCACATGCGGAATTTGTAGCCCGGAAAAATAAAAATTTCGGTTTCACCTGTCAGCGCATCCAAGTTTTCCTGGTCCATATAGAATGCAATGGATTCCAATGCTTCCCGCGTAGTGGGAAGGTCGGCTTCGTCGAAGGGATAAGGATACAGTTTTTCAATAAAAAAAGATGTCGTTTCTTTCCTGAATAACTTCACACCATACCAGTACAAACTTTCCAGCGAACGCAGCGAGGTGGTGCCGACGGCCACAATGCAGTCCTGTTTAGCCAATAAATCCCCGATGAGTTCGCGCGTAAAAACGATTTGTTCCGAATGCATTTTGTGCTCCGTGACCGTGTCCGCTTTGATAGGCTGAAAAGTGCCCGCGCCCACATGCAGGGTCAGGAAGGCTTTTTCAATACCCTTTTGCGAAAGTTTTTCAAAAACATGTTCCGTAAAGTGCAATCCCGCAGTCGGGGCAGCAACTGCTCCGTGCTGGTCGGCGTAAACCGTCTGGTAAGTTTCTGAGTCAGATTCCTCGGTGTCGCGGTTAAGGTAGGGCGGGAGCGGGATTTGCCCCAATGCTTTTACAATGTCCAGGAAAGGCACATCCGCATCCCACGACAGCCGGACTTCATTGCGCTCAAAGTCTGCGTAAGCCACAGAAAGTTCGACCGGCTGCTCATTGATATGGATATCCCTGGAAAGCACATCGCCGACTTTCCAGCGCTTTTTATTTCCGATCATGCATTCCCAGACGCAGCTGCCGCGAACGAGCATGGCATCATTAATAATGCGCGTAGGTTGCTCGGGATGCAAAAGCAGGATCTCAATCGTGGCGCCCGTCGGTTTTTGAAAATAGGCCCGCGCGGGGATCACTTTTGTATTGTTGAAAACAAGCAGTGCATGGGAAGGCAAAAAGTCGGGCAGACTGGTAAACTGGCTGTGCTGGATTTTATGATTTTGGTAAACCAGCAACTTCGACTGGTCGCGCCGGGTCAGCGGATATTTTGCGACACGTTCATCAGGCAATTCGTAGGTATAATCGCCCAATGCAATAGACTCCGCCTGCTGCAACCAATCGTTTTTCATGCAATGCATTATTCAAGTTTGTCGTCAGGCACAGGGGTCCAGAGCAGCCCAAATGGCAGCAGGAACACTCCGATCAGCAAAGCCACTCCCAAATAGAACACCCACGAAAAATCAAACACGTCAAGTTTGTACTGTGAGCTGTTGATGGTTGCGAGTGCAAACAGGCTGAACCCGGTAATGGTATTAATTACGGCGACCAGGCAGTAAAGCCAGTTCACCAGGTGCTCGCCCAGCTGCTCGGGGTATTGCGCCCATACTTTCTTTTTAAAAATAGGCAGGTGAATGGGATTAACCTTGGGCAGAGGCCTCGCAAGTCCGGCCAGACCCACATTGTTGATCAGGAAAATGCCCATTACAATGTAAAAAATGTGCTCCTTGCTGACATACCGTTCGGCCAGGCCCGATTCCGTAAAATCTACTGCTACCTGGTCGGGGAAGAGCGAGTAAGTCCATGCCAGCGCCCCTAAGACCAGCGCCAGGGACATCCAGCGCCATACTTTTATTGCAAATGTTGTAATTTTCATGAATTGTCAACCTCCCTGAGGTTTATTTCGCCACATTAAACTGGGTGCAAAATTAGGGCGGGAAGCCGCGAAAACCTAATTGACAAGGCCTATTCAGAAACCAATTGTTTTAGCATGAAAATATACACCAAGACCGGCGACAAAGGCATGACCTCGCTCATCGGCGGTACACGTTTGAGCAAGGCACATGTCAGGATTGAAGCCTACGGAACTGTCGATGAACTGAATAGCTATATTGGTCTGCTCCGCGACCAGCCCGTGAACGAACACCGGAAGGATCTGCTCAAGGAAATCCAGGACAGGCTTTTCACGATTGGCTCGCACCTGGCCTCCGAAGCGGACCAAAAGAAGCGGCCCCTGCCCGACCTGTTGGATGACGATATCAGGCTGCTGGAAAGTGAAATGGACCGGATAGATGCCCTGGTGCCTCCCCTGCGCGCATTTGTACTGCCCGGCGGACATGCATCCGTATCCTTCGGGCATGTGGCGCGGACAGTATGCCGGAGGGCGGAGCGGGCCGTAATTCATCTGCAGCAAAGCGAGGAGGTAGAGAGCATTGTCGTGCGCTACCTGAACCGACTTTCCGACTATCTTTTTATGCTTTGCAGGGCCATGACCGCAGAGCTTGGAAGCGAGGAAATTACGTGGCAACCGAGAGTATCTCCCAAAAATTAATTGTTGTGCTAAACATCAATAATTTATAAGTTAAATTATTTAAATTGCACGAAATACAAAATTCCAGGGCATCATGACAGCCGATACAATTCAGATTGAAGTTCAGCAGACATCCCAATCACGTTTGCAGGAGGTTGATTTTAACAACCTTGTTTTCGGCCGGAACATCTCCGACCACATGTTTATCGCGGAGTATCGTGACGGCCAGTGGCAGGATCTCCGGATCGTACCTTATGGCGACCTCGCTCTCAGTCCTGCCACCGCAGCGCTTCACTACGGTCAGGCGATCTTTGAAGGCATGAAAGCCTATAAGAACGAGGAAGGTGAAGTACTTCTGTTCCGCGCGATTGACAACTGGAAAAGGCTTAACAAGTCGGCGGAGAGACTTTGCATGCCTTCGATCCCGGAAGAAATCTTCATGGGCGGGCTTACCGAGCTCATCCGCCTCGATGCAGACTGGGTACCTTCCCAGGAAGGATGCTCGCTGTACATTCGCCCGTATATGTTTGCTACCGACCCGTACATTGGTGTAAAACCATCTGATTCATACTACTTTATCATTTTCACAAGTCCGGTAGGCAGCTATTATGCCAAGCCTCCGCGCGTGAAAGTGGAGACCCATTTTATCCGTGCAGCAGAAGGTGGCGTAGGCGCTACCAAATGTGCCGGCAACTATGCAGGATCCCTTTACCCGGCACGTCTTGCCCAGCAGGAAGGCTACGACCAGCTGATCTGGACGGATGCCCGTGATCATCAGTACATTGAAGAATCAGGCACCATGAACATCATGTTCATGATCGATGGCAAGCTGGTAACACCTTACGTTTCTGAAACCACGCTGGACGGCATTACGCGGAAAAGCATTGTTGACGTCGCAAAAAGCTGGGATATTCCTGTGGAAGAGCGGCGCGTATCGGTAAAGGAAATCATTGACGCCATCAAAGACGGAACGCTGGAAGCAGCTTTTGGTGCGGGTACGGCGGTGGTAATTTCTCCATTCGCGACCATCGCTTACGAAGGTGTGGATTACCAGCTTCCTGAAATCAGAGAGGATTCATTTGTCGTAAGGGTAAAAAATTACCTGACCAACCTCCGCACCGGCAAAGAAGAAGATATTTTCGGCTGGATGCTGAAAGTTTAGAATCAAGGTTGAAATCAACAGAATTACAGCCCGGACCAGATTGGTTCGGGCTGTTTTTTTTATATGAATGTGCGGGTACCGGAGTAATTATCCCTGAATTCCTTGGGCGTGCATCCGTTCTTATTTTTGAAGATGCGGTTAAAATAGGACAAGTTGTTAAAGCCGCACTTATATGCAATCTCCGAAATGGTATGGGAAGTATTGATCAGAGAACGCGAAGCGTGTCCCAGCCTGATCTCATTCAGGCTCTCGATAAAGGTTTTGCCTGTTCTTTTCTTGATAAAGCGGCTGAATGAAACTTCGGACATTCCCGCAAGCCTCGACACAATTTCAAGATTCACCTCCTTGTCATAGTTCTCGCGCATATGCGCAAATACCCGCTCAATGCGCCGGCTGTTGAAGTTAATCTGGTCCTCCGTAAAGGTTCCGTTGCTGAGTATACGCATGTTACGCGAAACCGACAGGTCGTGCAGGATCGACATCAGTTCCAGGATCGAATCAAAGCCGCTTTTCTCAACCAGCGATTTCAGGCGGGGAACAATACGGTCGATGGTATCATGCGAAAATGCGATCCCGCGTCCCGATTTTTCAAGCAGGGAGCGCAGGAAAAACAGCTGATTTCTTCTCAGAAATTTATCATCAAACAAATCCTGGTGAAACTGGACAGTGATTTCGTACACTTCGGGCATACCGTCATCCCATCTATAATTATGCGTCAGCCAGCCGTGCGGCAGGTTTTTGCCTACCAATACCAGTTCGGCACCATCAATGATCTCGGTATGGTCTCCCACGATCCGCTTTACCCCTTTTCCCCCCAGGATAAGGTTGAGCTCGTATTCTTCATGATTGTGAATTGGGAAGTCGAAGATTGTTTTCTTTCTTGCAAAAATCGTAAAGCAATCGTACTGCGTGAGGGGCGTGATTTCACGGTAAACCTGGTTCATAACAAATCGGCTTGCTGGGTTGGGGTGCAAAATCTGTAAAAGTATTATTCGATAGCGCTTGTATTAGGACTAATAATCAACCGGAAACTACAAATATTAGGAAAATGTAGCGGTATAACACAAATAAATCTATTAATTTATCAATCACCTTGTACTCAACCTGCCAGTATCAACTCATACATGGATAAAAAAATACTACCTCCGCTTCCTCAGGCGGTCCATGCTGACGACCATCCCGTGGCTGCCCGCCGCTATCGCTCCCGCCCTCTTTCTGCATGAAGCTGCAAGCATTCGACCTGGCTGTTATCATTCTCTACCTCGCACTGGTCACGCTGATCGGACTGGTTTTAAAAAAACAAGCTCAGCGCAGTAAAAACGACTATTTGCTGGGTGGCAAATCCATGCCCTACTGGATGCTCGGCATTTCCAATGCATCGGGCATGTTTGACATTTCGGGTACCAGCTGGATGGTGGCCATGATGTTTGTCTACGGCTTAAAGAGTGTGTGGCTGCCCTGGCTATGGCCGGTTTTCAATCAGATATTCATGATGGTTTACCTCTCCGTTTGGCTGAGGCGATCCAATGCATCCACGGGTGCCGAGTGGATGGAAACCCGGTTTGGCAAAGCAGGCGGGGACAGGCTTGCACACCATGTAATCGTTATTTTTGCGCTTTTAAGCTGCCTGAGCATGATGGCCTACGGCTTCATAGGACTGGGCAAGTTCCTGGAAATATTTATTCCCTGGACGCTGGTGAAGAGCCTCCTCCCCTGGCTGCCTGTATCCGAGCAGTATGCAGCTCATGTTTATGGCGTTCTTTTTACCCTCTTTACGGTCGCATATTCCATGCTCGGCGGCATGAAAAGCATTGTATGGGTAGACCTGATCCATTATGGCATTATGGTTGTTGTGTCGGCTTCCATTGCGTGGATAGCGTGGCACGAGCTGGGCAATGCCGGCAGGTTACCTGTGCCCGAAGGCTGGTACAACCCTTTTTTCGGCTGGGAGCTGGACATGCACTGGACCGGCTACCTGGAACTGGTCAACCGGAAGATCGAGCGCAACGGTTTTTCTCCGTTCGGGTATTTTTTTACATTGATGGCTGCCAAAGGAATCCTGGCCAGCCTTGCCGGACCTGCCCCTACCTACGATATGCAGAAAATCCTTTCAGCCCGTTCACCCCGTGAGGCAGCCCTGATGAGCATGTTTGTAAATGTGGTGCTGCTTCCGACACGCTACCTGATGATTATCGGCATTACGGTCCTGGGACTTTTGTTTTTCCAAAAACTGCACCTGCAATCCAATGGTCAGATTGACTTTGAACGTATCCTGCCTGCGGTCCTCAATCTTTATGTTCCGCCCGGACTGCTCGGCCTGGTACTGGTGGGTTTGATGGGTGCATTTATGGGCACATTTGCAGGAACATTCAATGCTGCGCAGGCTTATATGGTAAATGATATTTATCTTAAACGAAAACCAGACGCTACCAACCGCCAGATCAGCCGGATGAATTACCTGCTGGGACTTGTCGTAGTGAGCATCAGTATACTGCTGGGGATTTTTATGCAGGATGTAAACAGTGCATTGCAATGGATCGTATCGGCTTTGTTCGGAGGGTTTGTGGCGGCCAACGTCCTGAAATGGCACTGGTGGCGGCTCAACAGCTTTGGCTTTTTTTGTGGTATGCTGGCAGGTATACTCGCTGCGATGGCCGGTCCCTACCTTTTTCCCGGTATGCTTCCGCTGTTTTATTTTCCTGTGATACTGGTTATTTCTCTGGCAGCATCCGTAGCCGGATCGCTCCTTACTAAGCCCACAGACAGGCAGGTATTACGCTGTTTTTACAAAAACATCCGTCCATGGGGATTCTGGAAGCCTGTCCGGGATGAAGTAATGCAGGAAGACAAGCACTTCGTACCGGATTCAAACTTTAAACGGGATGCCTGGAACATTGTGATTGGCATAATAGCACAAACTTGCATCACCAGCGTGCCTATATTTCTGGTGCTCAGGCTTTATCCGCAGACACTCCTCGCAGTCCTGATTTTACTTGGCTGCGCTGCCATTTTACGTAATACCTGGTATGCGCATCTTCCCAGATCATAACCGGCATTACATCGGAGGTACCTGGATGATCAAATCAGATCAGGAAGGTACACGTATATGACACTCCGTTCAATTGTATTAAAATAATCCCTCTTTGTGTTAATCGAAGAGGTCTGGCAAAAGTGCCATTTCTGCTTCAAAAAAGCCATATTTAGAGTAGATCACACGCTTGTCAATTCACCGGAACGTCAACAATGTGTTATTTTTAGATAAAAAAGCATTATATCTTGATGCCGTTTGATTAGGTATATTTGACTAAAATTTAGCATTATTCCTTTTCAAATTTTAGTTAACCCAACAGTAAACAGAACTGTATGAAAAAAAATGTACTACTAAACATGTTGGTACTGCTATGTCTCTGCTTCACCCGAAGCTTTGCCCAGGAGATGACGGTATCGGGAAAAGTCAGTGAAGCGTCCGGCACTGAAATTGCCGGCGTGAACGTCGTCGTAAAAGGTACTACCCGCGGTACAAGCACCAATGATAAGGGGGAGTACACGATTACCGTCGAAAAAGGAAAAACCCTTACGTTCAGCTACATTGGCTACGTGACCAAAGAAGTGGTCGCCAATGCCAGCATTCTCAACATTTCCCTTGCTCCTGAAGCCACTGCCCTGAATGAAGTCGTGGTCACAGCCCTCGGTATTGCCCGGGATAAGAGAGCGCTGGCGTACTCTATCACCGAAGTAGCAGGCAGCAACATGACTGCCGCCCGCGAAGCAAACCTGGGAAATGCACTGGCTGGCCGCGTAGCTGGTGTGAATGTAAGCAAGATCGCTTCGGGCCCGGCAGGATCTTCGCGTGTGATCATCCGCGGGAACAAATCATTGCAGGGTGCCAACCAGCCGCTGTACGTAATTGACGGGATTCCGATGGATAACAACAACTTCGGTCAGGCAGGTCTCTGGGGCGGATCTGACGAAGGGGACGGACTTTCCAGTATCAACCCGGATGACATCGAGTCGGTAACTGTACTGAAAGGTGCGAATGCTGCTGCGCTTTATGGTTCGCGTGCGGCAAATGGTGTTATCAACGTCACTACCAAACGCGGAACCAAGCGGAAAGGGATTGGTGTGGAATTCGGGTCAAACTATGTTTTTGAAAAACTGAATGATCTTTCTGATCTGCAGCATTCCTATGGGAGCGGTTCTTACGCAAATGGCGTAGCTTCTAAACCGACTAACCTAAGCCAGGCATATGAATGGGGTGACGACTCCTGGGGACCTCGCTATGATAACAGCCAGGTGATTGGCTTTGATGGCAAAATGCGCCCGTATGCTTACCAGGGTGATAATTTCTCGCGCTTTTACAAGACTGGACATGCAATCACCAATAACCTTGCATTCTCCGGCGGTAATGAAAACCAGAACTTCCGTGCATCTGTTACGGACCTGAGAAGCTCGACGATCCTTCCCAATTCCGGCTATGACCGTACCAACCTTTCCCTCTCAACCAATTCCAAATTCGGCAAAAGGCTGACACTGGATGCGAAAGTCCTTTATTCGGAAGAAAAAGCGAAAAACCGGCCTAACGTATCTGACTCCCCGGGTAATGCGATCCAGTCCGTTTGGCGTACGCCCGGCAACTACAACATCCTGGATTATTACGGCGATCCTAACAAGCCGGGTGCGATTCCGGTTGGAACCGATGCTACCAGTCTCGGCCTCTATGGAAAGCAGGTGGGCGAGGAATTTCAGCAGGCAAACAACAACTGGGGCCAGAATCCATATTGGGTAACGCATCAGTTTATCAAAACCGACAACAAAAACAGGCTCATCTCTTCCGGTTCATTGAAATACCAGCTTACTGACTGGCTGTATGTACAGGGCCGGGTGGGAATTGACAAATACACCCGCCGCGGCGAATCCCTCACACCTGAGGGTACCGGCTACCAGCGTGGCGGCGCACGGAGTATGGGAACCTGGAGTGTGCAGGAGATCAATGCAGAGTACACCATCGGCTTTAATAAAGAATTCGGCAAAGTAGGTGTTACTGCATTCGGAGGCGGAAACCGGATGAGAAGAAAGTATGATTTCGTCAATATTTATGGTAACGGTTTCAACGTACAATTCTTTGAAGCCATCAATAACGTAAAAGGCAAAACGTGGGACTACAACTTTGATGAAAGCGGCATTAACTCACTTTTCGGATCGGCGGAGGTCTCCTATGACGGCTACCTGTTCCTGACTGCTACGGCACGTAATGACTGGTTTTCCGTACTGAACCCCAAGACAAACAGCATTCTGTACCCGTCGATCGGTGCTAGCTTCGTATTTACCGATGCATTCAAAAACATGCCGTCATGGCTGTCGTTCGGAAAAGTACGTGCATCGTGGGCACAGGCTGGTATTGCATCCATCGGAGCATACCAAACCAACCTGACCTACTCGCTGAATGGAAATCCGCACCTCGGCTATGCCATGGCGTCGTTCTCTCAGGCTATGGGCAACGGAGGTAACATCCCCAATCCAAACCTGAAACCTGCAACCTCCACGGAGACTGAAATGGGTATTGAGTTCCGATTGTTCAACAACAAACTGGGTGTTGATTTCAGCTACTATGACCAGCAAACCACAGACGATATCCTGAATGCTACCATCTCACGCGCAAGCGGTTTCGGAAGTACGTCGGTAAACCTGGGCAAGCTGCAAAACCGGGGTATTGAGCTCCTGATCACCGGAACACCATTCAAATCCAACAACCTGAGCTGGGACGTAACCCTGAACATCGCCAAAAACAATAACAAGGTCAAAGAACTGATCCCGGGAACTAACGAGCTGGTGATGGAAGAACCGCGTACCCGTAATGCCTACATCAAAAACATTGTGGGACAACCTTTCGGGATGATCACCGGCCGCGTGCAGAAACTTTCACCGGATGGCCAGCCTGTGTTCTATGCTGACGGCCGGCCGGTCGGTTCAGCAGGTTATGAAGTGATCGGAAACGGTATTGCTAAACTCACAGGTGGTTTAACTAATGCATTCAACTACAAAGGCGTTGATCTTTCGTTTCTGGTTGACTTCAAATGGGGCGGCGACATCCTTTCGGGTACCAACATGCGTCTGACGCAATGGGGATTGAGCCAGCAATCGCTTCAAGGCCGCGACGGCGAAGCTCCGCTGACGATCAGTGGTGTGACGCAGGTAGGTACCGAGTACCAGCCGATTAACAAAACGCTTACTCCGCGCGAAGCATACGACTACTGGCAGTCGGTAGGTGGAGAAGCGGATGCGATTACACCCATGTACCTGTATGATGCCTCGTTTATCAAACTGAGACAACTTACGCTGGGCTATTCATTCCCGAAAAGGATGCTTGCCAAAACTCCGCTACAAAGCCTTTCACTCTCATTTGTAGGTCGTAACCTGGGTATTTTGTTTAAAAACATCCCTAACGTAGATCCTGAATCGACTTACTCGAACGGAAACTCACAAGGTTTCGACTACTTCGGTTTTCCTTCTACACGCAGCTACGGTTTCAACTTGAGAGTATCCTTCTAATTGACAGAACATGAAAAATTTGACAAAATACCTTAAATACGGATTGGCAGCAGTGCTTGTAACAGGTTGCGATACAAAGGAACTGCACGATCTCAACATCAACCCTCAGGCTTTGAATGAAGTAAATCTCAACTTGCTTTTCACTTCGGTGGAGCTGGGCCTGGCATCCAATGGTACCACGGGCGATAACCGCTACATCGACTGGCGGACCAACATCGGCTGGTGCGGCTATGCGATCCAGCAGCTGGCCAGCTCGGGCGGAGGGATTTCTCCGGGAGACAAGTACACCGTCAATGCAGAGACCAATGCAGCTCCATTTGAATTTATTTACAATGACCAGCTGAAAAACCTGGCCGAAATTCTGAAACAATCCGGTCCCGGCGGCTTTGCAGAAGGTAAATATGTGAACCTGCGCCAGATCTCCCGCATAATTCGTGCATTCAGCTATGCGAGGCTGGCGGATTATTACGGAAACATTCCTTACTCGGAAGCCAACAAGGGTACGGACGGTATTTTCTTTCCAAAGTACGACACCCAGGAATTTGTATATACCGACGTCCTTAAAGAGCTAGATGAAGCAACCAGCGCGCTCAATGCTTCCAATGGAGACGAAGGACTTGCCGCTGCGGATTTCATTTACAAAGGGGATCTTGCAAAATGGAAGAAATTCGGATTTTCTGTCATGCTCCGTCTGGCAATGCGCATCTCCAATGTGGATGCTGCAAAAGCGGCCACGTATGTAACCAAAGCAGCAGCCGGCGGCGTGTTCACGAGCAATGCTGACAACATGTGGGTACAAATGGCCGACGGTCCGAGCGAGTGGGTGAACCAGAATGGTATTTCCCGCGCATTTGATCCGGGCGATGGTGGCCAGCCTTCCTACCTGAGCGCCACATTGGTGGACTTCCTGAAAGGTACCAACAAAAATGCCGTGGCCGACGACGATCCGCGCCTGATGATCATCAGCGGTGGTATCGGTGACTGGACAACCGCCGGCTTTACGCCCATCACAGTGGATCCATTGAAACAAAAAGGGATGCCCAATGGTTACGATCTGGCCATGCTGGCGGAGCTTGAAAAGAACGATAAACTGGAAGTGGGAAAAACCTACTCCCGCATCAATGTAAAAATGCTTCAGGATTCTGATCCGTATATGATCATGAACTATGGCGAAGTGGAACTCCTTCTGGCGGAGGCATTGGAGCGCAAGATTGGTACGGGCATTGCAGGAACTGCCAAGTCGCACTACGAAGCAGGTGTAAAGGCTTCCATGCAGATGTATACTCCCTACGATGCTTCGCTCACGGTTTCGGATGCTGCGGTAACAACTTACCTGACTACCTATCAGTATGGAGGCACAAAACCTGCACTCGAAATGATCGGGGAACAGCTTTGGGTCAACAAATTCTTCAACTGGTGGGAAGCATGGTCGGACTGGAGACGTACCGGCTACCCTAAACTTACCCCTACCAATTATCCGGGCAATGTAACCGGCGGCACCATCCCGGTACGCCTGAGATACCCGACCAATGAGGTGGCCGGTAACCCCAACTATCAAACCGGCGCTACCCTGCCGGATGATTTTACGACCAAGGTCTGGTGGGATAAATGATGTGTCCGGAGTGTTAAAATCAGTAGATATAAATCAGAAGATGCCCCGAATATTTTGGGGCATCTTTTTGTTTTTTATCCTAATTTTGAGGTCAGCCACTTTATTTCAAATAACATATTTATGGTGCAGTCATTCAGCAAAACAGCCGAAAAAGACGTTGTTTTCGACAAAATACAACAGTTTATAGACGAACAGGGATTTACCGTAGTGGCCAAAGATCACTCCCGCCCGTGGGGTGGTTTTTTTGTCATTGAAGAAAGTGAAGCCCCTACATTCATATCCACGTTTTTTCCGCATTTATCCCTGGAAGACTTTGCAGGCTATGAAAAACTGAGCCCGAAGATCCTTGTAGTGGCACCCAATAAGCGTTTGTCGTGGCAATATCATCACCGCCGGGCCGAAATCTGGAAGGTGATCGGGGGCAATGCCGGCATTGTCATCAGCGATACGGACGAAGAAACGCAACTACAGCAACTTCCGATCGGCACGGTGATCGAACTTTCCAAAGGCAAGCGCCACCGCCTGGTCGGTGTAGATGAATGGGGTGTCGTAGCCGAGATCTGGCAGCATACCGATCCCGCAAGCCCTTCCGACGAAGACGATATTGTTCGGGTTCAGGATGATTTTGGCAGGTAATACTAGACAAGTTAAATTCAACATCCCATGAAATTCGGAAAGGTCGACGATACAAGCCTTATTGACTTTACTCTGCCGGCAGATGCATTGGAAAATACGCGGATTCTGACAGCGGGCAGCAAGCCGGTAAAACCCGAAATCTTTGTCGGTTGTGCCAAATGGAACAAAACCGACCTGAAGAATTTCTATCCGAAAGGAACCAAGGATGAACTTACCTACTATTCAAGCCAGTTCAACAGCATTGAGCTGAATGCTACTTTTTACAACAACTTCCCGGTCGAAACGATAGCCTCGTGGTACAGCAAGACGCCGGCCCATTTCAGATTTTTCCCTAAGCTCCACCAGGCAATCAGCCACTGGAAGCGACTGAAAGATGCCGGGGCTCCTACCGACCTATACCTGGACGGGATCGCACATCTGCAGGACAAGCTGGGTATGCTTTTCCTGCAGATGCCCGATAACTTTGCGCCAAAAAACTGGGACATACTCAAAGAGTATATCCAGAGCTGGCCTTCCGGCTTTCCACTTGCTCTCGAACTCCGCCATACCGACTGGTACAACGGTTCGTTTGACAATCAGGAACTGTTTGCATTACTGGAAGAAAAGCGGATCGCGCATGTCATCACCGATTCGGCGGGCCGGCGTGACCTACTGCATATGCGGCTCACCAGCCCCGTAGCATTTGTGCGCTACAATGGTGCGAATGTGGATTCAGACTATACCCGGCTGGATGACTGGTTTGAACGTTTGAGAAGCTGGACTGCGCAGGGCATTGAGAAAATTTACTTTTTTGTGCATCAGAATCATGAAGAAGCCTCGCCCCTGCTATCGGCTTACCTGATCAAAAAGTTTAACGAACACCTGAATGCCGACCTGGGCATTCCACTCACGGTGTCTGCTGCAAAGGCGCAGCAGCTTGCCTGAAAAGCTTACCGCAACAGCACAGCCTCTCCCTGGCGGGGAAATATCAGCTTTACTTTCAAGTGGTTGTCAGCTGCAAGTTCCTGCCTGATAATACCCTCATTCTTGCCGGCAGGTTTGATATGGGTTACAATGACAGGAAGTCCTTTCAGCAACTCCTGCCCGGCCAGGTCTGCGAGCACCTGCAACTCCTGCATAAACCACCTGGGTGTAAGATGCCCGTAGAGCTTGCTGTCGGGCTGGGCATTGGGGTACGACACTTCCAGGAAAACACCTTTGAGCCTGCCTGCTTTCAACAAGGGAGCTGCGGCATCCCAAACCTTTTTCATCCGGCCTTTACCTTCGATAACATCAGGACCAGTATCTCCAAAATATAAGAGGTATTCATCCTGATGACGGACGAGAAATGCCGCGCTCTCGTAGGGTTCCGTATGGCTCAGGCGAAACGGTGTGACCTGCATGCCGGTGCCCGGTACTGCGATTTCCTGCGCTTCCGTAAGCGTTTCGTACCGGAACTTGTTCAATGCAGGTAATGCCCCTGCAGATGTCAGATTGGGCCAGCTCTGCCAGTTGAAATAATGATCGCGCAAAGTATTAATGCATGCCGGAAAACCGTAAACCGACTTGGCAGTATCCTCTACCGAAGTCACGATCATACCCGATACATGGTCCAGGTGCGGGTGGGAAATGAAGTAGGCTTTGAGATACTGCTTAAGAACAGCCTGTGCAGGAATCTTGAAAACACCTTGCTGCACGGCTTTTTGAATGCCTCCGCTGACGGTACCGGCGTCCAGACATATATATTCCGACGATCGGGCCGGTGCCACCATATACGCCGACAGGTTTCCGTCATCTACCCCACCTTTTACGCCCAAAGGAACCACCCTAAAACCTTTCTGCGCATAGGCGCCGGCGCTGCTCGTAAAAAACAGGCATAGCAGGATCAGCCGGGATCGCAGTCGGAACTGCCTCATGCAGGAATAATTATTTAACATCTTGTATACCAAAGCCGCCACAAAGTTACCCATTAAAAATGCCCAAAATAGCACGCAAATTATGACCGAAATTACGCTTTTGTTTCCGCACCAGCTATTCCAGGACAATCCGGCGGTCGCGGCCGACCGCGAAATCTGGCTGATTGAAGAGCCTTTGTACTTCCAACAGTTTAAGTTTCACAAACAGAAAATCAGGCATCACCGGGCTACCATGCAGTTTTACAAGGATTATCTTGAAAAACACAAGTACCGGGTGACCTACATAGAGGCACACGACCCGCATGCGGATGTTCGCAAGCTGGTTCCTCACCTGAAAACCAAGGATGTCGCCCACATCCACTATGTTGACCTTACCGACGACTGGCTCAGCCGGCGACTGACCCGTACGGCGCAGCAGGCAGGACTGGAACTTTCCGAGTATCCGACGCCCATGTTTATCAACTCGCGGGAAGACCTGGAAATGTATTTCATGAACAAAAAGCGCTATTTCCAGGCAGACTTTTACACCTACCAGCGCCAGAAACAAAAAATCCTGGTAGATGAAAATGGTGAGCCCGAAGGCGGCAGATGGAGCTTCGACACGGAAAACCGGTTGAAGTACCCCCGCAAGAAGTCACCCCCTGATATTCATTTCCCCGCCGAAACCGTGTTTATCAAAGAGGCTGAAGAATATGTGGAGAAGCATTTTTCGGACCATTATGGCAACCTGTCGGCCGAAGTGCGGTTTCCGATCAGTTTCAGTCAGAGCAAAAAATGGCTGAGTAACTTCCTGGAAAGCAGGCTCAGCGAATTTGGGGCTTATGAAGATGCCATGGTTACTTCCCAGCATTTTCTGCACCACAGCGTGCTCACGCCCATGCTCAACACCGGCCTGATCACGCCCCGGCTTGTGGTATCCGAAATCCTGGAATTTTCCAGAAAGCATAACATTCCCCTGAACTCAACCGAAGGATTTATCCGGCAGATCATTGGCTGGCGTGAGTTTATGCATGGTGTGTATGAGTTCAAAGGCCGCCGGGAACGTACCACCAATTACTGGAAATTTACCCGCAAACTCCCTGAATCCTTCTGGACGGGCGAGACGGGCATTGAACCGGTAGATGTGGTAATCAAAAAAGTGCTTGAAACAGGCTACTGCCACCATATTGAGCGGCTGATGGTGATGGGAAACTTTATGCTGCTCTGCGAGATAGATCCCGACGACGTGTACCGCTGGTTTATGGAACTCTTCATTGATGCCTACGACTGGGTGATGGTGCCCAATGTGTATGGAATGAGCCAGTTTGCCGACGGGGGCCTGATGGCAACCAAACCATACATCAGCAGCAGCAATTACCTGCTCAAAATGGGCGACTTTTCAAGAGGAGAATGGACGCACGTGTGGGACGGGCTCTTCTGGCGGTTTATGGACAAGCACCGCAAGTTTTTTATGAAAAATCCACGGCTGGGCATGCTGATCGGCACCTTCGACAACATGCCGGACGAAAAGCAGCAGGAACACCTGGCACGGGCCGAAGACTTCCTGAAGCAACTGGATCAAGCGGCAAAATAAAGGCAGGAACATTGCGGATTGTTTACAAAAGGGATAGATTACATTTTTAACCTGCAAACTGCCTTGACCCTTCGCGAAAATCCCTTTTACCACCAGCTGGCCTTGTCGCTCCTGTCGATTGCCCTCATCATGCTGGCATTGTACCTCGGGAGCGATATTCTGGTGCCGCTTGCCCTGGCCGGCCTCATTGCTGTACTCCTGCGGCCCGTGGAGCGCTGGCTGACCGGACTTGGGGTACCCAAAATCGTCGCTATCAGCCTGGCTGTAACGCTGGCCGTGCTCATTGTTTCGGCAGTTACCGTAGTATTATCCATGCAAGTGGCCGACTTTTCGGACGAGTGGCCGAAGCTGAAAAGGAATATCAATGAATTTTACAGGGATGCCCGGCGATGGATACGGCGGGAATATAGTGTCAGCTACCGCCAGCAGGAGCAGTATTTGAAAAATACCCAGACCAAAACACTGGAAAAGTTTCAGGGTGTGGAAACACTTGGCGCTGTTACCGGGCCGCTTGCCACGCTGATCCTTGTGCCTATTTATACATTTCTGCTCCTTTATTACCGCGCCATGCTGCTGCATTTTACGGTCGTGTTGTTTGCCGAAGAACATAAGTCCAAAGTGCTGGAAGTACTGGGCGAAATCAAATCCATTATCCAGAGCTACATGGTGGGACTATTGCTCGAAACTACCGCCGTAGCAGTGCTGAACTCGGTAGGACTGCTTGTTCTCCATGTACAGTATGCAATATTGCTCGGCATTATGGCGGCTATCCTCAACCTGATACCCTACATTGGCGGACTGGTTGCTACCGTGCTGGCTGTCATGGTCACCTTCATCAGCCACCCGGAGCTCAACATCATCCTGGGTGTAGTAGGCGTATTTATTGCAGTACAATTCGTCGACAATAACATCCTTGTACCTCTGATTGTCGCCTCCAAGGTGAAGATCAATGCATTGGTTTCCATACTCGGCGTGCTGATTGGCGGAGCGCTGGCGGGCTTTGCGGGCATGTTCCTGTCTATTCCGGCGATTGCCATGATGAAAGCGATTTTCGACCGGGTCGAGGGGCTCAAAGCCTGGGGTATACTCCTCGGCGACCAGACCCCCAAGGAAGCCACTACCAGTATTTTCAAATTCAGGGATAAAAAGAGCAGGGATAAAAACGAAGAAGGCAGGTCCGACTAGGTACCTGCCTTTTCCAAGAAAAATAGATTACGTGCTGCTAGCTCACCAGCTGCTGGGTCGCGATATTGGCTTTCAGGTCGTGCAGCAGGCTGAACAAGCCGAAGAAAGTACGGTTGATGTAAATAAAATGTTTTGAACCGCGGTTCATGTTCATCTTGCGCAGCTCCTTATCATTGGCATACTTCTCACCCAAAGCCGCCAGTTTTCCAAAAAATGCCTCGTCCGCAAAGTCAAAGGATTCGGCTTGAAAAGGCTGTGTCAGCAGGGATAGTATTTCTTTGAACAAGTTGGAAAAGTACACGGTCTCCTGTGGTGTATCACGCTCCGTCAGGATTTCCAGCTCTGCGAGCCTTGCATGGAAATTAGCTGCATCATCGCGCTTTTCAGGCTCTGCAAGTTCAAAGTAAGGCTCATAAAAAGCCTCCGGAATTTCCTTGATACAGCCAAAATCAATCGCAATCAGGTTATGATCCTTATCCACCAGGAAATTTCCGGGATGCGGATCCGCATGCACTTTACGCAGCACATGAACCTGGTACATGTAAAAATCCCAGAGCGCCTGCCCTACCTTATCGGCAAGCCGCTGGTCTTTATTCGTTTTACAAAATTCAGATAAATGCTGCCCCTGCATCCAGTCCATGGTGATCACCCTTTCACAGGAGAGCTCCGGATAGTATTGCGGAAATTTCAGTCCGGGAATGTGCGCGCAGGCCTGAGCAATTTCATTGCTTTGCGCCAGTTCAAGAATGTAGTTGGTCTCCTCGGTAAGCTTGGTTTCAACCTCCCTGAAATACTTGTCCGAATCCTTGGACGGGATGTTGAACATCTTCATGGCAATAGGTTTTACCAGTGCCAGATCCGTCGAAATACTTTCCGCCACTCCCGGATACTGGATCTTGACGGCCAGCTCGCGCCCGCCGGCAGTAGCATGGTGTACCTGTCCAATACTGGCTGCATTGATTGCATTGGGATTGAAACTATCAAAAAGGTCCAGCGGCGACTTTCCGAAATACTTGCGGAAAGTACGCGTAACCAGCGGAGCAGATAATGGCGGAACAGAAAACTGCGACAACGAAAACTTTTCCACATAAGCCTGCGGAAGAAAGTTCTTCTCCATACTCAGCATCTGGGCCAGCTTCAATGCACTGCCTTTCAGACTTTTCAGTCCGTCGTAAATATCTTCGGCATTGTTACTGTTGAGGTTGTCGCGAGCATTTTCCGGGTTCGTGATTTTCTCCCCGTAATACTTCAGGTAATTACCCCCGATCTTCACGCCTGTTGAAATAAGCCTCGATGCACGCTGGATTTTGGAGGTGGGAATACTGTCAATCGTCTCCATACTCAGCGTAGTTTTTCTTTAAAAATGAATTTACCAAAATCAATTACACTCTCCAGCGGACTTGTATCAATGAGATCGAAGGTAGCACGAAGCGATTTTTCAATGAAAAGGTCTGTTTTTTCAAAACCCACGGACTCATCTTCCAGCCAGAACTGCAATGTCACAAGCAGCTGTACCCAGGCGCCTTCTTCGAGCGCATCCTGCTGCACCTTCCGGATCCGCTCACTGCGTACTTTCAGGTATCCCTGGCTGATATTGTGAACAAAAGCCTTGAAATGCCTTCTGAACTCTTTTAGCTTCATCAGGCTGTTGAGCTTGTTTCTTTCTTCCTTCAATGCAAATACCACGTAGCTGCGGTTGGCAGTCAGGATTTCGAAAAGAGTGTAGTAGTAGGTCAGCAGCTTTTCCTGGAACGTAGTGCCGGCGGCATCGCCGCTTTGTTCCATCAGGTTGACAGCCGCCTGGTGAAAACTCACAAAAACGCTTTTTTCAACCGCATCAAGGGATGAAAAATGCTGATAAAACTCTTTTTCCGCAATGCCGAACTGCTTGCAGAAGAGGTATACCGACTCAGGTCTTTTATGATTTTCGAGGCAGTAGTGCATAAAATGCTCGATGATCACCTCATCGGTAAGCTCACGCGCCCCTGCCGGGATTTCTTTGATTCTAGTAGCCATTCATGTTGATTTTAAAAGTGCAATCCGCTACCAGGAAAAACGTAATTTATCCCTAAATCGTGCGATTTAAAGCATTGTTTCTAACATGGATTACAAGATAGTCACGGGTAGCTGTGTGAGATTTTGTATGCGTTTAAAGTCGGACTTATTGTAAGTGCAAAGCATCGTACATCCGCGACTTTCCGCCACAGCCGTGTGAACGCAATCATTGATGTTCTTGAAACCAACTGCATGCGCCAGTACTACTGCTCTGGCAAGCTGTTCCCTGGTTACCGAAAACACCCGCAGTGTTCCAAAAAAGTTAAGATATGCAGCTACTTCATCCTGCCCCAAACCAAGTTTGGAAAGTGCAAGCCCTACTTCCTGTATCGTCAGGGTAGAAATAGCAAACGTATCTGAGGCAAATGCTTCTGACAGAAGTTGCGAAGAGTAAGCGCGCTTTTGAGCATCCTGTTCAACAATCGCATGGATGATTACATCGGTGTCAAAGTAAATCACCCTTATTCGCTGATTTGGTCAATGACCGCATTAATATCTGTGTCAGCAGGTATTTTCTGAACCGGAAAACGCTGTTGAATGGCTGCAAAAGCTTTTACAACATTGTCCCCGGGCTTTTCTACAGAATGTTCCTCCGAAATTGCCGCGCCAAGCTGCTGGGCAAGTTCCTTAATGAGCTCAAAGTCTCCTGCATTTTTGGTCTCAATCATCAAAGCATGTGTCATGACAAACAATTTTATATTCCAGTTTACAAACTAATCCGCATCAGGCAAATACATTCCTGTCCAGAAAGGCATTGCGGAACTTGCCTTTGGGATCGTATTCCCTGGCAATCTGCCGGAAGGCTTCCAGCTGTTCGTACTGTGCAGCAAGCGCAGTGCCTGAAACAGAAAACAACTTGCCCCAGTGCGGCCGCACCCCAAAAGGTGCCAGCTCCTTTTCTATCACCGGCAGCAGCTTGCTCACCGCATCCCACTCCTGCTTCCAGGTAAAGTGAATTGCAACAGAATCCTGTTTATAGCAGGGACTCAGCCACAGGTCATCCGCAGCGATCGTCCGAATTTCGGACGTCAGCAGATGCGGACTTACCTGCCTGCCCAACCTGGCTACCGCCATTATTGCATCCACGGCATGTTTCCGGGGCACAAAATATTCGGATTGCAGCTCCACCCCGCTGCTGGGCGTAAAGCCCATTTTAAAATGCGGCATACGCTCGTACCACGGCCCCGGCACGCCCATTTGCGGTGTGCAGTTCTCAGCAGACAGTTCCGGGATGGGGTGCATATCTCTGGTAGCCAGCCTGGCCCCGAAAAACTCGGTTTGCGGCAGTACTTTGGGAACTGCAGAGCTGTTCAGCTTTTGTTTAATCCAGATTTCAGCAATATCATCCGTTGCCCAGTTGGTAAACAGGCTCACACTGTACCCGGCATTCTGAATTTCATCAAAATGGGCGCTGAGCTGGCTTAGCGGCAGATTTTCATATACATACTGACGCATTTGAAATGCAGGCTGAAGATCCAGCGTTACTTTCGTAATGACGCCCAATGCCCCCAGGTTTACTACCGAAGCCTTAAACCGCTCTCCATCCTTTTCCCGGCTCAGCTGTACCACGCTGCCGTCTGCCGTCACCATTTCCAGGGCCGAGACTGCCGTCGCCAGGTTTCCGTTTTTTTCGCCCGACCCATGCGTAGCCGTAATGCACGCGCCCGCTACCGAAATGTGCGGGAGCGAGGCCAGGTTGTGCAATGCAAATCCTTTTTTATCCAGGTACGGGCTCAGCCGGCCATATTTGATACCGGCATTGACAGTCACCGTTTTCTTTTTTTCATCAATGGAAATCTGCTCTTCCGCATTCACGAGGGAGATAAACTGATCTTTCGTATCCGCTATATCATTGAAGCAATGCCGGGTTCCCAGCACTTTGAGGCGCTCGTACTTTTTCAGGGCCTGCTGAACTTCCGCTTGCGAGCTCACGGCATCCAGCCGCTCGGTACTGTATTCCAGGTTCCCTGCCCAGTTTTTAAGTTTCCCGGCAACAGCCCAGCTGGTAAGTGGCGATAATAGGGGTGCAGACATGAGTGCTGACGTAAGTTTTATAAAAGTTCTTTTTTTCATAACAGGGCAGAATCTTAATATGATTTTACCCCAAATTAATTGAATAAAATGAATTACAAAGGACTAGTGTACATATCCTGCCTTCGAGAGCACAGTATTCAGGATTTCGACTGCATTACCCAGCTCCTCCTCATTCAGGTTTCCAAATCCCAGCCTTGCACCGCTTAATCCTTCATTCTGAAACAGCAATGTCTGCGGCAGATGCAGCCCGTATCGGGAGCATTCACGGCTCACCCGCATCAGGCTGATATCCTTTCGCCACTCCGTCCACACAGCCAGTCCGCCAGGCGGGGTTGTAAACCGCAAAAAAGGGGATAGCTGCTCATCCAGAAGCTTTTGCAAATGATCTCTCCGGGAATGATACACTTTGGTGGCTTTTTTGATGTGGCGCTGAATTTCACCTTCGTCCAGCAGTTCGCCCAGAGCCTGCTCCATCAGCAGGTCACCCTGCCGGTCGATGATCCTGCGCATTTTGCCCAGCTCATGGATCAGATTGGCCGGGGCTACCAGGTACCCCGAGCGCAGCCCGGGTGCAATGGCCTTGCAAAACGAGCCCACGTACACCACCATTCCAGCCCGGTCCGCACTGGCCAACGGCAGTACCGGACTGCTATGATAGTGAAAATCATAATCATGATCGTCTTCCAGGATCACAAACCCGTACTGCACCGACAGGCTGAGCAATGCCATGCGCCGCTCGGCACTCAGCGTGACTGTAGTGGGATAATGATGATGCGGCGTAATGTACAGCATGCGGATCTGCCGCATTTCGCACAATGCACGTACAGCCTCGATTGAAATACCTTCTTCATCCACAGGTACCTGCAAGATGTTGGCGCCGGCCTGCTGGAAAATCATATTGGCCACATAGTAGCTCAGGTTTCCCACCACCACATTGTCGCCACTTCTCAGCAGCAGCATGGATGCCAGGTAAATGCCCATCTGAATGCCGCGGGTGGTAAGAATATTATCAGTGCCAATGTGCAGCCCGCGTGTATTGTTCAGGTAATCAGCCATTTTTTCCCTGAAATAGCTGTTACCTTCCACATGCGAGTAGCCCAGGAACTTGCGGTTATTTCCCCGCCTCAGCACGCTGGAATATGCCTTGGCGAGCTTTCCGAGCGGAGCAAGGCGTACGTCGGGCAGTCCGTCGGTAAATTCAAGACCGGCGCGCGAAAGTGTAACCGGACGGTCGAGCAGCATACTTTGCTCAAATGCAAACCCGGCAGTACGCGGGTAGCCGGAAAGCAGCTCGGCACCAAAACCGGCAGGACTGTCCTCCTGCCCCGGCAGCCGGTGCGCCACGAAAGTTCCCTTGTTGGGAACGAGCTCTATCCAACCCTGCGCATCCAGTTCCTGGTAGGCGGCTACCACGGTTTTCCGGTGCACATCCAGCAGCTCTGCCAATGTCCGGGTACCCGGCAGCCTGACACCCGTGCGCAGCACACCGCGCTGGATGGCATTGATCATCTGGCGGGCTATTTGCAGGAAAACAGGTGAGGCTCCGTCGCGCTCAATGCGTACGATGGATGGAAAGGGAATTTCAACCGGACTACTCATGATATCAAAACCGGATCATTTAAACGGTCCGGCAAGATAATACATTTGCAAGCCAACCATCAGCACAGTTCCGCTATGAAGTCCTTTTACAGAAACAGGCAGTCCGTCCGTGCATTGCACTTTGCCGCCTGCTGTCTTTGTTTTTTTACAATACTTAAAAATGAAAATGCCGCCGCCCAGGAAGTGTCGCTGGACCCGGTGACGGTCACTTCCTCGATCATTGAAAAACGCGCTTCCGAAACCGGGCGTAATATGGCGGTGATCAAAGGTGAATATTTCAAAAACCTGCCCATACACAGCCTGGACGAAATGTTGCGTTACATTCCGGGCGTGGAGGTGCAGGCACGCGGGCCACAAGGCTCACAAAGCGACATTGTGCTGCGCGGCGGCACTTTTCAGCAGGTACTTGTAATCCTGGACGGTATGCGCCTCAATGATCCCAATACCGGGCATTTCAACAGCTACATTCCCATCGCCCCCTCCGAAATTGAACGCATTGAGGTTTTGAAAGGCGCTTCTTCGGCCATTTACGGCTCCGATGCCGTAGGTGGGGTCATCCATGTAATATCCAAAACTTTCGCTGCCAAACTCACCGGTGAAGACGCACCTGCCAGCCTGAATACCCAGGCACAGGCTGGTGCCGGTGCATATGGACTGTGGAATGCCCAGGCAGGTGTTTTTTACAAACAAAATAAGCTGGCAGCTTCTGCGGGCTTGCTGACCAACAATGCCGACGGTGTGCAGCAACGGGGTACCAGCGGCTTTTTCCATAATCATACAGCGTCCGCCTCTATCCGGTATGCACTTTCGCCTGCCTGGCAAATAGCCGCGCGGAGTTCCTACGACCACCGCGACTTTGCCGCCCAAAACTTTTATACCGTACTGAAGTCAGATACGGCAAGTGAAAAGGTGAAAACCTCCTGGAACCAGCTGGAAATTGCCTACGGCCAAAACCGGACTACCCTGCGGCTGGATGCGGGCTATAAATTTGTTCGTGACCAGTACCTTTTCAACCCGCATGCGATTGCCAACAACAGTAAGTCGCAGCTCTGGCAGGGACTGCTTACCTGGCAGCAGGAACTGGGAAAAGGTACGGCACTGAGCACCGGGATTAATTTTCAGAACCGCAGTATTTCCTCCAATGACCGCGGAAACCATTCGCTGAGCCAGCTGGCACCATTTGTCTCCTTGTCGCAGAAAGTAGGGAAATTTGTCACCTTCAGTCCTTCCCTGCGCATTGACTGGCGTGAAAACATCGGCACCGAAGCGGTACCGCAGCTTAATTTTTCGTTCAGGAAAAACAGCTGGCAACTGCGGGCGAGTGCAGGAAAAACCATCCGGGATGCGGACTTTACGGAACGGTTCAACAATTACAATAAGGCGCTGGTAACCGGCGGCAACGTGGGAAATCCCGGCCTGAAAGCCGAGCGGTCGTTCAGCTACGAAGCGGGTGCCGACTGGTTTCTGAACCGCAGCAATGCGTACCAGCTCAAAATTTCAGGTACGTTCTTTCAGCGCAGGCAAGACAACATTATCGACTATGTAAGTACTCCCTATGCCGCCATGCCGCGCAAGGAAAACCTTTCGCCTTCGGGCACTTTCGGGCTGGCCCGGAACATAGCGGACGTAAATACCACAGGTTTTGAAGTGGATCTGCAAACTATATCCCGGATTGCTGACCGGCAAACGCTGGTGCTGAATGCCGGCCTGACCTGGCTCGACAGCCGCAGCAGCGAGCAGGTACTGTCCTTCTACATTTCGTCCCATGCTAAGGTACTGACCAACTTTTCGGCGATCTACTCGGCAGGTAACTTTACATTCAGCATCAACGGTTTATACAAGCAGCGGGCAGCGCGCGGAGTGTCGGCCATTGAGGCGGTCATTAGCAAAAGCTACTTTGTGCTCAATGCCCGGGCCGCTTACGGATTTTTGCAAAAAAGAATGTCTGTGTTTGTTCAGGCGGATAATGCATTGGACAAAAAATACAGTGATCTCCTGGGCTCGCCCATGCCGGGCCGCTGGATCTCGGGCGGGCTGGCCTTCACGTGGGCACGACCGTAACATCCGGATCAGGAAAGCATTCGTATTTTGGTATAAAAAACAATGCGTCCGATGTTGTGTAAAAGCCTGCCTGCTATCGTCATCCTGCTTGCCTTTAAATTTACCTTTGCAGCGGGCAGTAACATTCCGTTGCTGCCCCGCCAAAGACCGGAATTCAGCGGGTACAGAGCATATGAATGTATATTTTATCAGCGGGTTGGGTGCAGACAAGCGGGTTTTCAGCCAACTCCGGATCGACAGCCGCTTTACCGTGCATCATATTGAATGGATCAGTCCGGAGCGGAACGAAACACTCTCTCAGTATGCGCACAGGCTGGCAGCCCAGGTAGATACGACGCAACCCTTCCAGCTGGTAGGGCTGTCATTTGGCGGAGTGATGGCTTCGGAGCTGGCAGACATCATACATCCCGATCAGATCATTATTATTTCCAGCACGCCGGTCGGTATACCTGTATCTGCATTCTACCGCGGCCTGCTGCATTTTTTACTGCTCAGCCCATTTTCAGCCCCAATTTTAAAATCATCCAACCGGATGACTTACAAATACTTCGGGGCAAATACGCCGGAACTGAAAGCATTGCTGAAGACCATACTGCACGATACTGACAGTCACTTTCTGAAATGGGCATTGAAGCGGATGAGCAGCTGGGAGCGCAGGCAGAAAGTACCCGGCGTCTTCCACATTCACGGAACCAGCGACAGGCTGATTGCGCCCCGGCTCGTGCAGCCGGATGTGTGGATCGAGGACGGCGGACATCTGATGATCTACGATGAGGCAGCAGAAATATCCGGAATTCTGAACCGGCAGCTGTCCACCCGCCTGCATTGAACATTACAAAGCATCAGGCATTGACAAGCATGATCTTGCCGATATGCGAGCCTTCCTCCATCAGCTGGTGCGCCCTGGAAGCTTCTGCCATAGGAAACTGGCGGAAGATCACCGGCCTGAAATCCCCGGCCTGTACCAGGGGCCACACTTTTTCACGGATTTCGGCGGTGAGTGCAGTTTTGAATTCATTATCGCGGTTCCGGAGGGTACTGCCTGTGATGATCAGCCGGTTTTTCATAACCAGACTAAAATCCACAGGATCCTCTTCCGGCACTTTTCCACCCTTCATGGTATTAATAAACACCAGGCGGCCGTCGGGCCGGAGCAGACGGATATTTTTGGGAATGTAGCTCCCGCCGATCATATCGAGAATGACGTCCGCACCCGCATCTTTCAGGGCTGCTTCAAAATCGGTTTCTTTATAATTAACACACACATCGGCGCCCAGCCCGGTACATGCAGCACATTTCTCAGCAGAGCCCGCTGTGGCAAATACCTGCGCACCAAAAGCTTTGCCCAGCTGAATGGCCGTAATCCCGATACCGCTGCTTCCGCCGTGAACCAGCAGGTTCTCCCTTTTTTTCAGACTTCCCCTCTGAAATACATTGTGCCAAACCGTGAAGATGGTTTCGGGAAGTGAGGCAGCCTGGACGAAATCCATCCCTGCAGGCACAGGAAGACAGTGCCCGGCGTGTACGGTTGCATATTCGGCATAACCTTCGCCTGCAAGCAGGGCGCATACCCTGTCGCCGGGAGACCAGGCAGTAACCCCGGCTCCGCACTGCTCGATGGTACCGGCTATTTCAAGACCGGGAATGTCCTGAGGTGCGCCAGGTGGCGGCGGATAGTTGCCTTTGCGCTGGAAAACATCGGGCCGGTTGACTCCCGCAGCATATACCCTGATCAGTACTTCCCCGGGTCCCGGCGCCGGAACCGGACGATCTTCCCAATGCAACACATCCGGGCCTCCGCTGCCCCTGATAACAATCGCCTTCATACTGCAAACAATGACTTAATTACTGGATTTCTTTACCAAAAGGAGTAAAAGACAAGCTCATCAGCTTGAAGTGCTGCCTCGCAAAAGGTAAACCGATGATGGTGATAGCAAGAAGTATTCCAAAAACCAGGTGCGTGAGGGCGATCCAGATACCTCCGCAGAAGATCCAGATGATGTTGAAAACCGTGGAGAGGCAGCCGGAGCCACCGGAAACCTCGCGCACTTCTTTGCCAAATGGAAACAAAGTGAGCAGCCCGATCTTAAAACATTGAAGCCCGAAGGGAATCCCGATGATCGTCATGCAAAGTGCGAGGCCTGCAATCATATATTCGAGAAAAACCACAAAGCCGCCAAAAACCAGCCAGATGATATTGCCAATCAGATTCATATTGCCGCAGGATTAAGGTGAAAAATCCGGTTAGAAAACGCTGGTAAAGCTACACCTGCGGCAAGGTTTGCACGTGCAAATTATACAGGCGGCATTCCGGGAACATCACAGGGTGCTGCGGCGGATTTCCAGTTTGTTATTCTGAGCAATCTGAAGAATTCGGTTTCCTCGATCTCGCGTACGCCGCCGGGCGGCAGGTCACCGAGTTCAAGGTTTTCAATGCTGGTGCGTACAAGCCGCTTGCAGCGATGGCCGGCGCTCCGTACCATTTTGCGGATCTGGTGGTATTTGCCTTCTGTGAGGGTAATTTTAAGCCAGGTATTGGGAATGTCTGCCCGTTCTTCATTTTTCACGATAGGCAGGTGGCCAGGCCGGTCAATGATCTCCACTTCGCATGGTGCAGTCACATAGTCGGCCCCTCCTTTGATTCGGATTGTAATGCCGGTACGCAGGAGTTCGAGTGTTTTTTCGGAAACAATATGGCCAACGTTGACACAGTAAGTACGCTTATGAGGTATCTCGCCCTGAAAAAGCAGATTAACAACCCTTCTGTTGTTTGTAAGGATAAGCAGTCCTTCCGAGTGGCTGTCAAGGCGGCCGACGGCATTGGTACCCGGGGGAAAGTCGTAATTCAGCTCACCCAGCAGCCTGACCTCGTCGGAGCTTACAAACTGCGAGATCATGTTGGCCGGTTTGTTGATAATGAAGTATTGGTATGGTGACATCAGGCTAAAAGTTCCACTCCAAACGTTCGGGATTTTGATAACTATTCCAAATAGCTATTATCTGACATAGTGCAGGTATTTGTTTAATCGAATATACAAATTTCCCGATACATCAATGGCTCTTCTGATAATGCAGCCGGAGCAGATCCTCTCCGAAATCGTTGGTAAGATCACGGACAACCGAATGAATGTGATTACCGCCATTCTGCGTATTGTCAAATTCGATGAGGAACGTAGGCCCGTGAATGCGGTAATAATGCCCGTGACCTTCTCCGATCAGCGGCTCCCTGTCACCCATCCATGCAAAGTGAATCTGGTCGAGGCCGGCTTTTTCAAGCGACTGCCACTGCTGATTTTTAAGCGTAACATGGTACCGCCTGAGATAAGCCATGATCAGACTGGTAAATGCCTGTTTTTGATCAGCAGAAAGATCTGCCATCGTAATTCCCTCCATTTTGTCCAGTGAAGCCTTGCGCGCATTGGCCGTAACCATTTCGTAAGGAGCCTTGTCTTTGATGACTGCAATTCCGAGCTGGTCGGGCTTTAATGTATGCAGCAGCTTAAACGCCAGTTCCTGCTCCTCCTGCAACACTACCTTGCCTTTCTGAGGCACGTCGGCGAGCACTTTACCGGGGTTGCTCCCCATAAAGCTGGGCGTATAGGTCATTTCACCATCAATCAGTGAAAAATGCAGGGATAAATGATGCCCTTCCACACGCCAGCCCCAGGGACCGGTACCCGGCTCCCCGAACACCAGAAATGAAAAGTTTTCAGGATCCCGGTAGGTATCATTGGGCGGGCGGCTTTCTACCACGCGCAGTACATTTTCAAGGTCAATGATCGCATTGGCTTTCCGGTAACCCTCGTCGCTGAGCACAAGCTGCAACATGGCCATAGCGGCTTTACGCTGCGCCGGCGACATCTTTTTCAGAGGAAGGCCTTTTCTTTCACGCGGTGTAAAGTGCCAGTCCGACCGTGCCGAGTCGGCGTAAGTAAGCTGGGCATCGGCTTTCTGGGCTGCCGAGAGTGTACCCAGGAATGCGCTGGTCAGTTCCGACATCCGGCGCATCAGTTTTTCGTCCCCTGCCTGCGCAACTGAACTCACAATCGTCAAAAGGCATAGCAACAGTTTACAGGCTGATTTTTTCATATCTGTGAGCACTGGTATATTTTTCTTTTTATACAAAAATGAAAAGGGACCTGACTGCCCAAAACTACCTTTCAAAGAATTCCGGGCTCAGTGCGGACCTGTAAATCGTGGGGCCCGGATATGGTAAAAGGGTTTAGCTTTGTCTTATTCAAAAATGACTACTGCAAATGATTTGGGAAAAACTGCTTTCTGCCAAACGCTGGGGAAGTGAGGACAGGTACAATTCCGACCCTACCGAGGCCAGGTCGGAGTTTCAGAGAGACTATGACCGGCTGATATTTTCTTCACCTTTCCGGAGGCTGCAGAACAAAACGCAGGTGTTCCCGCTGCCCGGAAGCATTTTTGTACATAACCGGCTCACCCATAGCCTGGAAGTTGCCAGCGTAGGAAAGTCGCTCGGGCGCATTTTTTACAATAAACTCAGAAACGACAACCCGCAGGTTGACACCACGCTGCCGCTGATCAGCGAGATCGGGAACATCGTTTCGGCGGCCTGCCTGGCGCATGACCTGGGCAATCCGGCCTTCGGGCACTCCGGGGAAGCCGCCATATCGCATTACTTTACTGACGGCGACGGGCGCAAATACAAGGATCTGGTGACGGATGCGCAATGGGCTGACCTGGTGCATTTTGAAGGCAATGCCAATGCATTCCGTATTCTCACACATCCTTATGCGGGCAAAGGATATGGCAGCTTCGCACTTACCTACTCTACCCTGGCCGCAATCGCAAAGTACCCCTGCGAGGCACTGGCAGGACACGATAAAACTAACATTTACACCAAAAAATACGGCTTTTTCAAGTCGGAGCAGCAGGGTTTCCAGAAGATCGCCGCCGAGCTCGGCCTCGACATGGTGACGGGTTCGCCGCTGGTGTACAAACGCCACCCGCTCGTGTACCTGGTGGAGGCTGCGGATGATATCTGCTATAATATCATTGACCTGGAAGATGCGCACAGACTTAAAATCCTTTCCTACCACGAAGTGGAAAGCCTGCTGACGACCCTCTGTAACGATCCGAACATTCGGACGCGGCTGCAGGATATCGACGATGAAGATGCGCGCATCAGCCTGCTCCGGGCCAAGTCGATCAGTACATTAATCGGTGCCTGCTCCGAATTATTTTACAGGGAACAGCACACGATCCTGGACGGAAACTTTAATTCGGGGCTTATTGATACCATCGAAGAACCCTACCGGTCTGCCATGCAGAAGATCATGGAAATATCGCGTGAAAAGATTTATAATCACAGTTCCGTGGTGCAAATTGAGGTGGCCGGCTACAAAGTAATGGGTGGATTGTTGGAAGAATTTATTCCCGCATTTTTGAATAATAATTCGCATTATACCCGCAAGCTGGTAGACCTGATTCCGAAACAATTTATTACAAAAAGCGAGGATCAATATGCTAAAATACAGACCGTTCTGGACTATGTATCAGGCATGACAGACTTGTATGCAGTTGAAATGTTCCGTAAAATCAAGGGTATCTCATTTCCCTCCATTTCATAGCCAGCAATAACCTCATAGTACTTATTCCTAGCAGCATAAAATTAATTCTGTTGTGTAAAACTTTTATGTAAATTGTAATCCATTACAATGCATAAATCTCACTTCATGAAGATCGAACAGTTCGTTTTTGCTGACGGAAGCAGTTATAATCCTTTCAGTTTTTCTCCCCAGCTCATTTTTGTTTTTGGAAGCAGGGAGCTTATCGAAAAAAACGGGATCATCATGGAGCTGACCCGGCTTTACCCTGATGCTACCTTCTCGGGCTGCTCCACAGCCGGTGAAATAGTCAATCAGTCTGTCAGGGATAATACGCTGGTCATTACAGGAATACAATTCAGCAACACCTTTGTCCGCAGCTCGGTCGTCCAGCTTGAACAAGCCGGGTTTAGCAGTATGGAAGCAGGCCGGCAGCTTGTTTCGCGGCTGCCCGCGGAGGGTCTCAAACATATTTTCGTTTTGTCGGACGGCCTTGCCGTGAATGGTACTGACCTTGTAAGAGGCATCCAGGAAAGCATAGCCGAAGAAGTCACGCTCACAGGCGGGCTTGCCGGTGACGGAGCACATTTTTCCAGAACCGTCATCATCGAACCCGACGGCAGCATTGCTTCCGGAAGTGTAGCGGCCATCGGTTTTTACGGGGCACTGGAAATCGGTTTCGGGTCCAGAGGCGGATGGGACAGCTTCGGGCTCGACCGGCTGGTTACGCGTTCGTCCGAAAATATTCTTTATGAAATTGACGGTCAGCCTGCGCTGGATTTATACAAATCCTTTCTGGGCGATAAAGCAACCAGCCTTCCTGCTTCGGGCCTGCTGTTTCCGCTGAGCATGAGGGACAGTGAAGACAGGGCGCCTGTGGTACGTACGATACTGGGGATTAATGAAGAAGAAAAAAGTCTGACGTTTGCCGGGGATATCCCGGAAGGTTCTTTTGTAAGACTGATGAAAGCCAACAATGACCGGCTCATCAATGGTGCGGAAGAGGCTGCCCATGCAGCTTCGGACGGGTTGCGGAGCAAGCCGGAATTTGCATTGCTGGTGAGTTGTGTCGGGCGCAAACTGGTACTTAAACAAATGGTGGAAGAGGAAGTAGAGTGTGTTTCGGACGTTCTGGATGCGCCGGTCATGACGGGCTTTTATTCCTACGGAGAGCTGGCACCATTCAGCAGGAACTCCCAGTGCGAGCTGCACAATCAGACCATGACCATTACTACTTTCTCGGAATAGCCCTATGCCCGTCACAGAAATTCCCGACAACAGCTACCACCGCCTGCTGAAACGCCAGCTCCGGAAATCGCTGCCCGAGGAGCTGGCCGCACATCCGGGTATGCAGGATTTTTTACTGTCCGTAAACCAGGCCTACATGGAATACCAGGACGACCTGGGCCGGGTGGAGCACATACTTGAACAAAGCTCTTCAGAACTTTTCCGGGCCAACCGGGAGCTGAGCCGTATTGCCCAGGAAAAAACGGAGGAAGCCGCTATCACCAGCAAGCGTCTGCAGGAAGTTGTGGCGAGTATCTCCGAGGTACTGGTGCAGCTGGATGCCGGGGGCCATATTATTTACCTCAACAATGCCTGGGAGCAGATCACCGGCTACACCGTAGCGGAAAGTACCGGCCGCAGCCTGCTGAGCTTTCCCGTGTCCAATGCTTCCAGGGAAGTCATTGACGCTATGCTTGCTCCCGGCTCAGGTCCTGTACATAATACGATTGAAATTGCCACCACCAAAGGCAGCAGATGGCTGGGTATTTCGCTCCGGCCGCAATTTTCATCAGCCGGTGAACATATCGGCTACACCGGCACTTTCTCGGACGTGACCGACCGTGTGAGGGCTGAGCGAAAATTGCATTCGTACATGCACGACCTGGAAAAGATCAATGCGGAGCTCGACCAGTTTGCCTACGTGGTCAGCCACGATCTGAAAGCACCGCTGCGTGCCATCAATAATTTGTCGGAGTGGATTGAGGAGGATATCAGCCACCTGCTGGAAGGCGAAACACGTGACCAGTTCAGGCTGCTGCGGGGCCGGGTGTACCGGATGGAAGCATTCATCAATGGAATATTATCCTACTCCCGGGCAGGGCGGATTAAGACGACCAAGGAAAAAATCCTGGTACGGTCAGTGGTGGACGACCTCTGCGAGACGTTCAGTACCAAACAGGCGCTGGCATTTACTGTGGAAGGCGACCCGGAGCTGGAAATTATTTCTGAAAAAATCACCCTGATACAGATTCTGCAGAACCTGATTTCCAATGGTATTAAATACAATGACAAAGAGGAAGTAAAAATTGCTGTAGGCTGGACCGCGCGTGGCAACTGGCTGGAATTTTATGTAAGTGACAACGGGCCGGGCATCAGCAAAGAGTACCACGACCGCATATTTGTAATTTTTCAAACATTGCAGGCCAGGGATGAGATGGAGAGTACGGGCGTAGGACTGGCAATCGTCAAGAAGATCGTAGACGAAAAAGGCGGCACGATCCGCATTGAATCGGAAATGGGTAAAGGCACGACATTTTTCTTTACCTGGCCAGTCAATGAGACAAAAGCCGCTGAAATGATCGCATAACCCATTCCCGCTCGTACATATAAAAATCAACGTACCGCTATGTCTTTATCTAACCCTGTGCCTCTCACGATCCTGCTTGTCGAAGACGATGAAGTGGACATCATGAATGTGAAGCGTGCATTTAAAAAAAATAATATTTCCAATCACCTGCTGGTAGCCAACAATGGCGTGGAAGCCCTGCAACTGCTCCGCTCAGGCGACGGCTTAGTATCGAAACCCAAGATTGTCCTGCTCGACCTGAATATGCCAAAAATGGGTGGGATCGAATTTTTAAAGGAAATCAGGCAAGACCCGGAGCTGAACCTGCTCTCGGTATTTGTAATGACCACCTCCAATGAAGATGGAGACAAAATTGATGCATTTAACCTTAACGTAGCCGGTTACATTCTGAAACCATTGTCCATGGACCGGTTTATTTCAGCAGTATCAACCCTTAACTCCTACTGGACGCTTTGCGAATTTCCCGAGTAGTTTTCACAAAATTCTAATCCGTTTTATGACACCATTGAAAGTTCTCCTTGTTGAAGACGACGCGATCGACGCCATGGAATTCATGCGTGCCGTGAGGAAATCACAAGTGCAGATTGGCGAAGTAAAAACCTGCAGGTATGCTGAAGAGGCACTATCGGCACTCACATCCTGGGAGCCCGGCTGTGTTTTTCTGGATTACCAGCTGCCCAGGACCAACGGATTGGAACTGCTCAAAAGAATGAAGAAAATGGCGCCTGCCTTGCCGGTGGTGGTGCTCACTTCCCAGGGTGACGAGCGAATCGCCGTGGAGATGATGAAGGCTGGTGCAATGGACTATTTTCCCAAATCGGAAATAAATCCCGAACGGCTGATCAAGGTTTTTCACACGATAAGCCAGATGATCTTTGCCGAGCAGGCACGCGTGGAGGCAGAGCACGAGCTGGCCAAAAAGGATGCATTCATCAATAAAATTGCCCTGCTCTCGCCCAATATCATGTATGTCATTGACATTGAAAACTGGACAGAGATTTTTCATAACAGGCAGATCTGGAACATTCTCGGTTATACCGATGGGCTTGTACCTGATATGGGCAATGGTTTTTCGGGCATTATTGACCCGCAGGACCATCGCCTGTTTAAAGAACATTACAGCCGCATGCGCAAGTGGGTGCGGGATTCGGAAGTTGTTGAAAAGGAGTTCAGGCTCAAACACCGCGATGGCTCCGACGTGTGGATACTGACCCGCGAAGTACCTTTCCGGCGCAATGGGGGCGGAAAAGTAAAGGAGGTACTCGGTACGGCCATTGATATCACCGGCCGCAAGCTGGCTGAGCAGGAGCTGCTAAGTGCGAAGCAGGCCGCCGAGGAGGCTACCCGTATCAAGTCAGACTTCCTCTCGACCATGAGCCACGAGATCCGCACACCGATGAACGCCATCGTAGGCTTCACGGACCTGCTCCTCGTGGGCCAGCTCGACAGCCAGCAGCGGCAGTACCTGAATACCATTAAGTACTCGGCGGATAACCTCATGGTGATCCTCAATGATATTCTTGATTTTTCAAAAATTGAGGCGGGTAAATTCAAGCTGGACCGTTTTGAGTTCGATATCCGCGACCGGATCGCTTACCTCGTCGATACGTTCAGAATCAGGGCTACGCAGAAAGATGTGGACCTTTTCTTTTGTGTAGACGATGATGTACCTGGAATCCTACTGGGTGATCCGCACCGGCTGAACCAGATCCTGGTCAACCTGGTAGGGAATGCACTGAAATTTACCGAAGAGGGCTGTGTGCGCATTTCACTCCACCTGGATAAGGATTACGGCAACAATGCAGATATCCGCATTGAGGTAGCGGACACGGGTATCGGGATTTCGGAAGATAAAATGAATACTATTTTCGATAGTTTTTCACAGGCACATCACAATGACGCCAACAAGTTTTTCGGCGGTACCGGCCTGGGACTGACGATTACCCGCCAGCTCACCGAGCTGCTCGACGGCACGATCAAGGCGGAAAGTACCCTGGGAAAGGGGTCGGTATTTACGGTTACACTTAATTTTGGAAAAGGCGATACTTCTTACCGGGAAGAAAAAACAGATAATCCCGTGGTACATTCCCTCAAAGGTTACCGCATCCTGGCAGCCGAGGACATTCTCGCCAACCAGATTCTGCTCAAACACCTGCTTGAAAAATGGGAGGCGGGCTATACCATCTGCAGCAATGGGAAAGAGCTGCTGGGAGCCTTGGCTGAAAATGATTTCGACCTTATCCTGATGGATATTCAAATGCCCGTTATGGATGGTATTACGGCTATGAAAAAGATTCAGTCATCTATGCTGCACAAGGCACACATTCCTGTAATCGCGCTTACGGCGGATACATTTGCGGTGCAGACACCCGAGATTGCGCAATGCAATTTCAGCGGATTTGTAACCAAGCCTTTCAAGGCAGGCGACCTCATCAGCGAAATCAGCCGCCACCTGGTACTCGAAGCCTCCGGGCAGGAACCGCGTTTTTCAGCAAACTGAAAATACCTTGGTTTCGGTAGTGATGTAAATCTTGCGGTTGACAGCAAGATCCATTTGAAAACCACCCGTAAAAACCCCGAAGCTCGGCAGGATTGCCTGGTACTTGTCTACCACAAAGCATGGCAGCTTTACGCTCTGGCGACCACGGCCGTAGGATGTAAATACGGGGTGCACGTGGCCCGCAAACACAAATTTGCCTTCCACAGGCTCTTCTTTGGGATGGTGCGTGAAAACAAATTCAGCTTCCTCGTAGTCATCTTTATAAACCTGCAGATCACTTTCAAGGAACAGGCTTACGGGCAAAATATCGTGGTTGCCGATTACGATGATCATTTCTATATAATGATGCTCATTTCGCCACTCCCTGAATGTTTCCCACTCGGAGTTGTACTGGCTGTGAAAAAGGTCGCCCAGGAAAATGATGCGCGTAGCCCCTGTTTCCCGCACAATTTCATTGAGCCTCTGGAAGTTATTTGCAGCCGCCTGGTTGGGCACAGCAATACCGGCTTTTCTGAAATGCGTTATTTTACCCAGATGCAGGTCACCGATCAGCAATGTTTGTGTTTCCTGCCAAAAGACCGCTTTTTGTGTCAATAATAAAAAATGATGCTCTCTGATCTCAATCTGCATTACTATACTGTTTGATCATTTTCTGAACCCTGTCTTCCAGCTTTTCCGACGTCAGCTGCTCCCGGAGGCGGTCCACCATAATCGGAAACGAAAAAGGGGTTGGTTTTTCCGTCTGCCTGATCCGGATTGTCTGGGTCGCAATGCGGTTCAGGGCATTGCGCATCCGTACTTCTTCCAGCTGGTAGGTGAGTACTTCCTGGTAAGCCTGCCCCACCAGCAGGTTATTACTTTCATATTTGGTCATTACATTAAAAAGCAGTGAGCTGGAAGCCTGCAAATGCCTTGTTTTTATATTCTGACCCGGATATCCCTGAAACATCAACCCTGCAATGGAGGCAATTTCGCGGAATTTACGCTTCGCCATTTCAGTCGCATTCACGCTCTGGTAAATGTCGTCCACCAGGTGTTTGGTCGAGAAAAGATCTGTGTCTTTTAACACCGCCTCCATGTTCACATACTGGTCACTTAACAATTCAAACCCGTAATCGTTCATTGCCACGGAGAATGTAATCGGCTTGATTCGGCTCAGCCGGTATGCGAGTAAAATGGACATGCCTTCATGCACCAGCCGTCCTTCGAATGGAAAAATGAAAATGTGGTAACCCTCCCGCGTTTCACACTGTTCAATCAGCAGTTCACTGGTTCTGGGAATCATGGAGCGCTCTTTCTGCAGTTCGAGCAGCGGTTCCAGTTTGAGCAGCTCCACCTCTTTGAGCGGATTGTCCAGCGCATCGGAAAGCCGTTCCCGCACAAACGCCGACAACTGGGACGAAAGCGGCATGCGGCTGCCTGCCCAGCGCACCAGGAAGCTTTTTTTACCTTCCGCTTTTTTGACAGTAAGGGTCATTTCGTGCATCCGGACAAACTCCACAGTCATACCTGCAAACGTAAATACATCTCCTGCTTTCATCCAGGTTGCAAAGGACTCCTCCACCGTGCCCAGGTACTTGCCGCTTTGCAACTTTACTTTAATGCCGGCGTCGGAAACAATAGTACCCATGCTGAGGCGGTGCCGCTGGGCTACGCGCCGGCTGGTCACCATATAGCGCCCATTGACACGCTCTACTTTTTTATACTCGTCGTAAACGGTCAGCGAGGAGCTGCCGGTAGTGATGTAGCCCAGCAGCCACTCCCACTCTTCCCGGTTGAGGTACTGGTATCCGTAAGCATCACATACCTCTTCAAAAAGCTGAACTTCGTCAAACCCCTCGCCTACCGCGAGTGTGATCATCCATTGTGCCAGTACATCAAAAGCCTGTACAATTGGCGGACGATCTTCCAGTATGTTCTTTTCAACCCCTTCACGCAGTGAAACAGCCTCAATGAGTTCGAGTGCATTGGTAGGACAAAAATAAATGCGGCTGTCGACACCAGGCCGGTGGCCGCTCCGGCCTGCACGTTGTATAAACCGCGCTATGCTCTTAGGGCTGCCAACCTGTATGACCGTGTCTACGGGCCTGAAATCCACCCCGAGGTCGAGACTTGCAGTACAGATGACCAGCTTGAGACGCTCTTCGTGCAATGCCTCCTCCACCCAATCGCGTATTTCACGGTCGAGGGAAGCATGGTGCAATGCCATAATGCCTGCAAACTCCGGATACTTATCAATGATTGTCCGGTACCAGATTTCGGTACCTGCGCGGGTATTTGTAAAAAGTAGCGTCGTGCTGCTTTTATTAACAATTTCAATGACTTTATCTACCAGCCTGATGCCCATATAGCCCGACCATGGCAGGGTTTCAACGCGCTCGGGCAAAACACTTTCAACAAGAATCTTTTTTGAGGTATCAGCTTTCACTACGACTGAGTTTTCGATCGGGAAGCGCATGCCGAGCAGTACTTTACGCGCTTCTTCGAGGTTACCGATGGTTGCAGAGATTCCCCAGGTCTGCAGGTCAGGATTCAGCGTACGCAGGCGTGCGAGCGCAAGTTCAGTCTGGGTACCACGCTTGCTCCCCATCAGCTCATGCCACTCGTCCACAACGACGGTATGCAGGTTTTTGAACAATTCAGACGCATTTTTTTGGCTAAAAAGCATGTGCAGGCTTTCGGGCGTGATGATGAGTGCATCAGGCATTTGCTTTTTCTGGTCGCCGCGCTCCTTGGTGTTGGTATCGCCGGTACGGATACCGATGCGCCAGGTAGTGTTCATTTCGAGCGCAGCTGCTTCCATATTCCGGAAGAGGTCTTTGGACAATGCGCGGAGGGGCGTGATCCAGAGTACCTGCAATCCTTTACCTGCACGGGAGGAGGGTTTTGCCACGGCATTGATATGCCGGATCAGGATCGGAACCCAAAGCGAGTAGGTTTTCCCGCTGCCTGTCGGTGCATTTACAAGACCGCTTTTGCCTGCAAGGTATGCTTTGGCAGCCTCTTGCTGAAAAGGGGCCCACTTCCATTTCTTTGATTTAAACCACTGTTCAACAACCGTATGTCCGGGAGATTTGGCCAAGAATTTGTTATCGTTATAAGTGCTAAATGATAATCAATTAAATTTAGGCAAGCTAATTGATCGTTTTATCAATTAATATAAAACTATACCATTGACCTATGTGGACAACAATAGGGGGAGTTTATGAAAACGGTAAGGTCATACTGAGTGAAAGCCCGCCTGATATGGACCGTGCCAAAGTGCTGATTACATTTTTGGGAGACAATAATGAAAAGTCTAAAAAGCGAGTACTTGGCACGATGAAGGGTACAATTCAAATGTCAGATGATTTTAATGAACCCCTGGACGATTTAAAGGACTATATGTAATGGCATACCTGCTAGACACACACGTTATATTATGGATTTTGAATGAGGACCCACAGCTTTCGGCAAAGTTCTTGATATCGTTTCGGACGATGCAATACCTTGTTTTGTAAGTGTTGTATCGTTTTTTGAAATAGCTATAAAAAAGAAAATTGGAAAGCTGAAATTAACCAGACCGGTTTCAGCTTACCTGTCAGAAGTTGAAAAAATAGGAATTCAGATTCTTCCGGTTTCCGGTCACTATCTTGATACTTATCAGGAGATAGCACTTCGCGACAATCACCGGGATCCATTCGACAGGCTGATCATTGCAACTGCCCTGTCTGAGAAATTGACGGTCATATCCAGTGATGAGCAATTCAAATTTTACAAAGATTTTGTAGATGTGGTATGGTAATCACATTCACTGATACATCTCCAAAATCCCTCTCAATGCTTCCAGCGTATCAGCCTCTGCGGCTTTCTTGTCTTTTCTCCATCTCAGAATGCGTGGAAAACGCACGGCAATACCCGACTTATGGCGTGAAGAAGCATTAATGCCCTCAAAGCCGATTTCAAAAACAAGCTCAGGCTTGACAGTCCGCACGGGACCGAATTTTTCCACCACGTTGCGCTTGATAAAATAATCCACCTGGCCGATTTCCACGTCTGTGAGCCCGGAGTAGGCCTTGGCAAAAGGAATCAGCTTGCCATCATCGTCCCATACCGCGAAGGTATAATCCGTAAAAAGCTCTGCACGCCGCCCCGAGCCTTTCTGTGCGTAAATCAGCACGGCATCCACGCTCAAAGGATCAATTTTCCACTTCCACCAGTCCCCTTTTTTACGTCCAACCTGATAGGTACTGCCTTTTCTTTTGATCATAAAACCCTCGGCTGCATTCTGCCGCGCCTCTGCGTGCATCTGCCGAAGATCCTCCCATTCCTTAAATTGTATCAGTGGGGAAAGGTTGAAAATTTGCTGATCAGGCACATTTGCATGAACATGTTCCAGCTGTGCCCGGCGCTGCTCCTGGGTCAGGCCGCGGATATCCACACCATTGTTTTCCAGTATATCATAAGCCAGAAATGCCACCGGAGCTTCTTCCATCACTTTCTTGGAAAGATTCTTCCTGCCAATGCGCGTCTGCAGTACATTAAAAGGCATGGGCCGCCCCCCGGTATAACTGACAATTTCTCCGTCAAGCACAGTTCCGTCTGGTAGTACCTCACTCAAAAAGTGGAGCTCGGGAAATTTTTCGGTAGACAATTCTTCCCCGCGTGTCCATATGAAAAGCTCCTTGTTACGATAAATAATCTGTGAGCGGATACCATCCCATTTCCACTCGGCAAACCAATCTTCCGGATTACCCAAACCAGACACATCGCCTTCAATGGGGTATGCCAGGAAGAACGGGTACGGACGCGAAGCATCATCATTTTCCCCTTTATCAAGAATCAGTTTTTCAAAAGTAGTATCCTGTGGGTTCCACTGCCCCATTACCCGGTGCGCAATCACATTCGGGTCAGTTTCGGTAGCTTCTGCCAGTGCCCGTACCACGAGCGTCTGGGACACCCCGATGCGGAAGCTTCCCATGAGTAATTTATTAAAGACAAAGGTCTCGTGTTGTCCCAGCTGCATCCACGCCTGCACAATGTGATCGTGCTTCTCCTGGTCTGTCATACCCGGCAGCAATCCCAGGTAGTAAAACCACTCCGACAATGACTTGTCCGAGTCTGTCAGCGGAGCCCGCGGCAACAGCAAAGATATGGTCTCCCCCAGGTCGCCCACGCTATGGTAACTTTCCTGAAAAAGCCACATCGGGACGCCGGCTTCTTCGGCAGCCCACTCTTTCACCTGTGTCCTGTTGACCTTAAACGAAGGCCTGCGGCCGGTAAACAAGGTCAGTGCCCAAAGCTTGTCCTCGTCCGAAGCTTCCAGAAAGTACTGCTTCATTAACTCAACCTTAGCATTGGTCTTGTTAGTACGGTCGAGGTTCATGAAAAGATCTGCGAACTGTTTCATACGCCGGGTTCGGTAGGGATGGTTGACGAATTGTCCAGATCGGCTTTATGCTGCTCGTAAGCATTTTCGCCGGCTGCAATGTCCTGTACTGCTTCTTCCTCCTCACTTTCATCCTCACTCCCGTACATGGTATGTACTTCCCCGGCCTCAATGCCGTTCTCATTCAGCCAGCGCGCGAAGATGCTGGTATATCCGTGCGTCACATACACTTTTTCTGCTCCGGTTTCCTTTACAGCGGTATTAAGATCGGGCCAGTCCACATGGTCGCTCAGCACAAATCCCTGATCCACCGCCCGCCTGTTTTTAGCCCCACGCAGCGCCATCCATCCCGAACAATAACCCAATGAAAACGGAGCGAACTTCTTGATCCAGGTACTGCCGTCCACAGATGGAGGGGCAAGCACCAGCGCACCCCTGAACAGCTTGCGATCAGTTTCTTTGGTCACAAGGGTTGTTTCCGGCAAATCAAAACCAGCCTGGCGCAGGCGTTCATTGGTGGTATGTATGGCACCGTGTGCATAGAGGACGTCATCCTGCAATTCAATGTTTTTCAGGATGCGCTGCATTTTACCCAATGAGTAGCCCATCAGCACGCTGGCTTTGCCCTCCGCTCTGTTCTGTCGCCACCAGCCATCGATTTCAGACATAATTTCGTGCTGCGGACGCCACTTGTAAATGGGCAGTCCAAAAGTTGACTCGGTGATAAATACATTGCATCTGACTGGCTCAAAGGGTGTGGCAAAATTGTCGTCTTCCAGCTTGTAGTCACCGCTGGCCACCCACACTTCCCCTTTGTATTCCACCCGCACCTGCGCCGAGCCAACAATATGCCCTGCCGGATGCAGTGAAAATGTAACCCCATTGATCACGAATTGCTGGCCATATGCTACGGTTTGCAGGGAAATATCCTGTCCCAGACGAAGGCGCAGGATAGGTTCGCTGTCTTTATGTGACAGGTAATGCCGGCTTCCCCAGCGTGCGTGGTCACTGTGCGCATGGGTTATGATCGCCTTGTCCACCTGGATCCAGGGATCGATATGGACATCTGCGATGGCGCAGTAAATACTTTTGCCCGTAAATTGTAGAAGTGGCTGTGATGGCATACCTGTGCAAGGCTTAAAAAACGTGCCACTTTACAGAAAGTGTCTGAAAGGACTTTTGGTAAAATTTAATGCTATTTTTGGGATGACTTTTTGCTCCGGCAGCGTCTTGATAAAGAAATCTATTTTTTATTTTTTTATGACCAAAAAACACACTGTCCCGGCGCTCCCTCCTGCTGAGGAAGCCGCCCGCTACCTGGAAAATGCCAGGGAAATTCTGAGTAATAAAGCCGGCAAGGAAGACGGCCTGTACAAGGATGTCAAATATGTAAAAATGGCTTCCGGCACCGCCTATTCCGCTGCATTGCTGATCCTGGATGAGTATTTGAGGCAAAAGGAAGGACTAAAATTCACCAAGCCTTCAAGTATTGAGGATTATACAGCACGCATACGCAAGTATGATAAAAAGCTGCTAAAACTTCTAGCGGCGGTGTACGACGAACTGCATATTGTAGGCTACTATCATGGTACACGCTCCGTGGACACGATCCAGACCGGACTCAAAAATGTGAAGCAAATGCTCACTTACATCTGACTTTTGCGCAACTGTTATTTCAATGATCTTACTCCGTTCCTCTTACAAGCTGCTCCGGTTAGCAGCTTTTTTGTTTTTTATACTTCACATCCAAGCCTGCAACCAGAACCAGTCGGATTCGGGTACAAAAGATAATCGGCACTCCCAAAGCAGCTATGCCCATGAAACTGTCATTCGCCATGCAAGAGGTTTTAGCATTGCTTACCGCGACCATTACAAGCTCGTCAGCATTGTCAATCAGTTGGGCAATGCAGCAGATACCAGCCGGTTTATCCTGCTCGACCGGGGTACAAAGCGGCCCGCAGGTTTTTCCGATGTGCAGATCATTGAAATCCCCCTGCGGAGCCTGGTAGCCACCTCCTCTACGCATATCGGCTTTCTGGCATTTCTGAATGCTGAAAAAACACTCACCGGACTGGCCAGTCTTCAGTATGTATTTTCTCCCAGGGTACAGCAGCTGATCCGGGACGGCAAAATCACGGAGGTAGGCAAAGACCAGGGCCTCAACCAGGAAAAGCTCGTTGAAATGCATCCCGACCTTGTGATGACGAGTGGAGGAACCGGCGGTACAGGCCAGTACCAGTTGATCAGGCAGGCAGGCATTCCGGTCCTTCCCAACTCTGAGTGGGTGGAGAATACACCCCTGGCACGGGCCGAGTGGGTCAAGCTGTTTGCCGCTCTGCTGAACCAGGAAAAACTGGTGAATGAGAAGTTTGCTGCACTTGAAAAGGAGTATCAGTCCCTCAGCAATCTTGCCCGTAAAAGCCCCCATAAACCAGCAGTACTCTCAGGCCTGAACACCAAAGATGCGTGGTTCATGCCCGGGGGCGAAAGTTACATGGCAAGGTTTTTTGCGGATGCAGGTGCCAACTATCCATGGAGCGACACCAAAAACACAGGCAGCTTGTCACTGAGCTTTGAAGCGGTGTACCCGGCAGCGCTGCAGGCGGAGTACTGGCTTAATGTAGGTTTTGACCAACACGATAGCCGACAGAGTGTGCTGGCCGCCGACGCACGTTATGCCGATTTCCAATCCTTTAAATCAGGAAAAATGTACAGCTACAACAACCGGGTGAATGCTGCCGGCTCAAATGATTTTTTTGAGTCGGGTACGGTTTCCCCCCAGCTTGTACTAGCCGACCTCATCCATATTCTCCATCCCGAGCTGCTGCCAGCGCATTCGCTGTTTTTTTACAAAAAACTACCTTAGACATATGCCTGCCACAACCCATCGCGCCAGCCATTCAGCTGCTTTTTCAGGAAAGAGCGGGCTTGTGCTGAGCTTGCTGCTCATTGCAGCCGCCGGGTTATTTCTGCTTGATATCCTGCTTGGTTCTGTCAAAATTCCTGCGGCAGAGGTACTGAACATATTGTTTTCCAAAAAATCGGAGCATACTGCCTGGCAGTTTATCATTGAAAAGATACGCCTCCCAAAAGCATTGACAGCCGTACTTGCAGGTAGCGCATTATCAGTCAGCGGATTGCAGATGCAAACCTTGTTCCGGAACCCGCTGGCCGGCCCCTCTGAGCTGGGTATTACCGCAGGCGCCGGCCTGGGTGTGGCTGCTGTGATGCTGGCAGGTGGCGGCAGCACGGGCATTTACGCCATTTCACAACTGGGTGCGGGTAGCAGCTGGCTCATTATTATCATGGCTGCGCTGGGTTCAGCGGCCGTACTTTCACTGATCCTGCTCATAGCCGGCCGCATCCGCGATCATGTAATCCTGCTCATCACCGGCGTTATGATCGGTACGGTTACACTTTCGATTGTGAGTATATGGCAGTATTTCAGCCGCCCCGAGCAGTTGCAGGAGTACATCATGTGGACGTTCGGGTCACTTGGCGGAGTAACACACAACCATTTACAGGTCCTATCCATTGTAATCGTAGCCGGCATTCTCCTGTCTTACAGTTCGTCCAAAACCCTCAATGCACTCCTGCTGGGTGAAAGTTATGCACGGAGCATGGGCCTTTCCGTATTTGCGTCCCGGCTCGTGATCATGGCTGCCACCAGTCTGCTTACGGGCAGTGTTACCGCTTTTTGCGGTCCTATCGGCTTTGTGGGCATTGCAGTACCACACATTACCCGGTCTATAATGGGCACGTCCAATCACCGCATACTTATCCCGGCAGCCTGCCTCACGGGTACCGTACTCATGCTTTTTTGTGATATTTTGTCCCAGTTACCCGGCACGCAAACCGTCATCCCAATCAACATCGTGACTTCCGTGCTCGGCGCCCCGGTCGTTATCTGGATCATCATCAGCCGCAATAACCTTCGCTCCTCCTTCTCATGAACCGACTGTCACTCGCCCTGGAAACCCGGCAGCTGTCGGTTGGTTACCGCCAAAAAGGAGCGGAGCGTATCGTAGCGGGTAAGCTGAGCCTCGACCTCTGGCCCGGGCAGCTGGTATGCCTGCTGGGAGCCAATGGCAGCGGTAAATCAACATTGATGCGGACACTGGCCGGCTTGCTGCCTGGTCTTGGAGGAGAGATACTGATCCGTGGCCGCCACCTGACGGACCTGAAACCGGCCGAGCTCGCCAAGGAGCTCAGTGTGGTACTCACCGACCGGCTCGAAACCGGCAACCTCTCCGCCGGTGAAGTTATTGCACTTGGCCGCACTCCCTATACCGGCTGGCTCGGCAGGCTCAGCGAGTCCGACCATTATCATATAAACCTGGCCATTGAGCAGGCCGGGGTTGCAAGCCTGCTCACCCGAAAAATCCAGGAGCTGAGTGACGGAGAGCGGCAAAAACTACTACTGGCCAGAGCATTGGCACAAGACACGGGCGTTATTCTGCTGGATGAGCCTACCGCTCACCTCGACCTGCCCAACCGCGTCGAGATGATGGGATTGCTGCGTGAGCTGGCACGTGACAGCAGCAAGGCGATTCTGCTGAGCACGCATGAGCTGGACCTTGCACTTCAGTCGGCCGACCAGCTCTGGCTGATGGGCAAAGACGGAAGCCTGGCCGCAGGTGCTCCGGAGGACTTGGTACTCAACGGAGCATTTGAAGCCGCATTTGCAGGCTCCGGATTCTATTTTGATCAACTGTCGGGAACATTCATGGTTCATCGGACACACAATCTGCTGCACTTTGCACTTGCCGGTGAGCCGCGCCTTGTTTTCTGGACACAACGTGCACTGGAGCGGAAAGGTTACGGGATCAGTTTATCCAAAAACCATGCGTTGCGTATTGCTGTACAGGAGGAAAACCAGGATTTGCACTGGATCCTCGACTGGAAGGGTCAGCGGTTTAGTGTTCGCTCCATGGAAGCACTTCTGCAGCAAATTCACTTTCTGGCCGAATCCACAGACTAAGAGAATGCGTTTGTTTCGTCGAATTAGTTAGTTTTGATACTCTATTCAGCCAACGAGGACGTTTCTCTTTTTATGATCCTACTTATTCCATTGGCTATCTGCCTGAGCACGGCGGGTTGTTATTTGGGTTTGTATCAACATGCAGGGCAGCCCCTGCGCCGGTCGCTGCTCACTGCACTTACGGGCATCTTCTTCTTTATTGCCGCCAGTACCGAACTTTTAAGCAGCATTCACGGCATTCAGGCAACTTCAATCCGGATCATCTGGGCGCTGCTGGACCTCCTGCTTTTCTTTTTTTTATGGAAACAAAAAGAAAAGAAAAGTGCTGGGATTGCTGCCATACTGCAAGCCTGGCTGGCATCTGCCAAAAGCTTTGTCCGCGAGATAGGCTGGCTGCCGGCCGGCATGCTGCTGATCATGGGGCTGATCACCCTCACCGTGGCATTTGTAGCGACGCCCAATAATGCCGATTCCCTCAGCTACCACCTGTCGAGGCTGGGTTACTGGATTCAGGATGGTCATGTCGGGCATTATGCCTCACACATTGAGCGGGCGATTTCTTTCAGTCCGTTTTCGGAATATGTGCACCTGCATACCTTTTTGCTTGCAGGCAGTGAGCGTTATTTTCAATGCGTTCAATGGTTTTGCCTGGCAGGCATTCTCGTGGTTGTCTCGCTGGTAGTGGGGTTGTTCAAAGGTTCGGGTACTTCCCTGGCGACCGCGCTGGTGTTTGCCGCCACGCTGCCCATCGTAGTACTGGAGTCCATGACAACCCAAAACGACCTGGTAGCCGCTTTCTTCGTTTCCTGTACGGCAATGCACGTTTTTGACTACGTAAAAAAGAAAAGCAGCCCCTCGCTTCCCCTGCTTGCAATGACGGTTGCCCTTGGACTGATGACCAAAGGTACTTTCGTATTTTTCGCATTTCCGTTCGGCCTGTATCTGCTGCTTAAAATGGTACAGAGCGGCAGGCAGTGGAAAAAGCTGGCAGTATTGACAGCGGGTGTGATCGCGCTCACCCTTTTACTGAATGCACCTTTTTGGTACCGTACCTACCGTGTGTTCGGCTCACCAATCGGGACTATGAGTGCGGGCAACCGCAATGAGCTGGGAGGTGTGACGCACCTGCTTTCGTCCACTTCCAAGCATGTTTTTCTGCATCTGGGCTTTGTTTCGCCAGGTAATAAGTACAATGCATTTTTGGAAGACCGCCTGAAAAGTCTTCATCAAAAGCTGGGTACACCCCTTAACAACCCGCGTGCGGGGATGGAGTTCAAGATGAACAAGCTCAACTTCAACGAGGATTTTGCGCACAATCTGCTGGGTATGGTGCTCATCCTGCTGACTGTACCCCTGCTGTTTTCTATCCGGTCCACATCAGGATTGAAATGGTATGCATTGCTGGTATTCGGCGGCTTTCTGACTTTTTGCTACTTTATTACCTATCAGGTTTACGGTTCCCGCCTGCACATCCCGTTTTTTCTGCTGGCGGCTCCAATCATCGGACTGGTGTATGGCAACTTTTTTTCCAGAATCGCAAACCACCTGCTCATGCTGATCCTGTGGCTGGCTGCCCTGCCTTTTGCCTTGCTCAGTGTGACGCACCCGCTGCTGTCGACCCGCTGGTTCTTCGATGAGATTTTTCCGCCTGTCAACAAGGCATTGCACCTGAATATCCGGACAGAAAACCAGCTGAACCTGAAACAGGGAAGTATCCTTTTTTCAACACCTGAAAAAATGCTCTGGGGAGATCAGTGGCCTGAAATTGAGCGACTGAAAACGTATGTGGATTCCCTGGACGTTGCCCATATCGGGTTTGACTTTGAGGAATACAGCTATGATTATGGTTATCAGTACATTTTAAGAAAGCCAGGCAGGCAGTTTGCCCATGTGAAGGTTCGTAATGCTTCCGCGATGCTGGAACTGAAAGACTTTAAACCGGATTGTATCATTGCCGAGCACGACGAGGGGGACCGCTTTTTTTATCATGGAAAATGGTACCGGAAAACCTGGTCAGGTACATTCAGGTGGGTATACACACCCGACGGGAAATCTAACTAGCTTTAAATTTTTTTTGAAAAACATATTACTATGTCTGCACTTGAAACTGTAAAACGCTACTACGAAAGCTTCAACAATAAAAACTGGGGTGGCATGCTCGAACTCCTTCATCCCGAGGTACGGCATGAAGCCAACCAGGGTGACGTGCGCATCGGGATCGATAAATTCAGGGAGTTTTTAGGCAAAATGGACGAAGCTTATGAAGAAACGCTCACGGACATGGTGTTTTTCACCGAACCTTCGGACAGCCGGGTCGCGGTGGAGTTTACGGTGAATGGTATTTATAAAAAAGGGGAAGAAGGCTTGCCCGAGGCTTATGGACAAACTTATGTACTGCCTGCGGCCGCTTTCCTGGAAGTAAAAAGCGGGCTGATCAGCCGGGTAACTACTTACTACAACCTGCCGCTCTGGATAGAGCTGGTTTCCAAACCGAAAAATGACTGACAATCTTACGTTCATCCGTCGCTACGGCGCACAGATCGAGGCAGTTGCCGAAGAAGTCGGCAAGCTGCGCATTGCGGTATTCCGCGACTTTCCCTACCTGTATGAAGGCTCTCTGGATTATGAAAAGGAATACCTGACCATTTATTCCCAGTCCGAGCATGCATTCCTTTTTGCGGTATACGACGGGACCGAAATGGTGGGGGCCACTACGTGCATTCCGCTGGCCGACGAGTCGGACGAAGTACGAAAGCCTTTTGAAGATGCGGGTATGGACGTGAACTCCATCTTTTACTTTGGCGAAAGTATCCTCCTTCAGGAATACCGGGGCCGTGGACTGGGACACCTGTTTTTTGATGAGCGGGAGGCACATGCACGCAGTTTCGGCTCGTATGAGCTCAGCTGTTTTTGCGCGGTAGAGAGGGGCGAAAACCACCCGCAGCAACCCGCAGACTATCGTCCAAACGACGCTTTCTGGCTCAAACGCGGGTACCGGAAAGAACCCGCAATGATGGCGACAATGGAGTGGCCCGACCTGGGCGAAACTGCCTCCACACCCAAGCAGATGATCTTCTGGCTCAAATCACTTACCGACGCACTTACCAGATGAATGCCACCATTGCCGCCGCCCAGTACCCGATTACCGAACATGCTACGTTTGAAGCATGGCAACTGCACGTAGAACGCTGGGTAGCTGAAGCCGCAAGTGAAAAAGCTAATCTGCTCCTTTTCCCGGAATATGGCTCCATGGAGCTCGTCAGTATTTTCAATGAAAGTATCCGTTCCGATATCCGCGGGCAGGTACTGGAACTGAATGTGCTGAAAAGTGAGTTTTGCGGCACTTTCGAAATGCTGTCCCGCAAGTACCAGGTGATCATTGTGGCGCCAAGCATTCCGATAGTGGAAAATGACCTGCATCTGAACCGGGTCTACGTGTTCGGCCCGGGCGGACTGGCAGGGTACCAGGATAAATTTTTCATGACGCGGTTTGAGGATGAGCATTGGGGCATTCAGAGTGCGCCCAAAAAGCTGACGGTTTTTGAAGCTGAGTGGGGGAGATTTGGAATCCAGATTTGCTATGATGTGGAGTTCTCGCTGGGTTCTCAGCATTTATGCGCTGCCGGCGCTTCCCTGATCCTTGCTCCAAGCTGTACCGAAACCATCCGCGGTGCTACCCGCGTACACGTGGGCGCCCGGGCAAGAGCATTGGAAAACCAGGCTTATACCGCCGTATCCCAGACCGTGGGAGACGCACACTGGTCGCCGGCCGTAGATATTAACTACGGGTACGCGGCCTTTTACTCCACGCCCGACAAAGACCTGCCCGAAGAAGGAATTATGGCAGTAATGCCTGCCCAGCAGGAAGGCTGGCTGATACATGACCTTGACTTTTCAAAGATAGAAGCAGTACGCCGTGACGGGCAAGTTTTGAATTTTAAAGATCACCTGAATGTCGCCAGCGGCTTTCGGGCTATGGACATTCAGGTGCAGACCGTGCGGATCTGATTTACTGTTTTTTGGTTACTCTTTTGATGTCATCTTCGGTAATACGGTCGGGCATATGCCCAAAATTCTGGCGCACAAAGGTGAGCAGCTGCGCCATTTCTGCGGGCTTGATAAAGTCGTGCTTGGGCATGAGGTCATTATAGGGCTTGCCGAGTACTTCTATGGGGCCTTCCAATCCTTTGGTTACTACTTCAATGAGCCTGCGCTTGTCATTGGTCACCCACTCCGAATTGACCAGGGGCGGAAACCGGCTGCCGTCGCCCAGTCCGTTGCGCTGGTGGCAGGGCGTACAGTAGGTATTATAAACACGCTGGCCTGCGAGCTTGGTTTCGGCGTCCAGGTTATCCTTCACTTCATCAGGTGTGCGGATGTGTGCCAGCTGCTTGTGTTTTTCCATAGCTGCGAGCTGGGCCGGGCCAAAGGATTTTTTATTTCCTTTAAACATGATGCGCCACAATTTTCCCTGGCGGGAATCGGTAATATACAATGAGCCGTCCAGACCCTCGGCCAACCCCATCGGGCGAAACTTTGCATCACTTACATTAATGATCGGATCTACGCCGGCAAACCCGTCTGCAAACACCTCCCACGGGCCGGCAGGAGCTCCGTTTTTGAAAGGTACAAATGCCACAAAATAGCCCGCCTGCGGGTAAGGAGCACGGTTTGTAGAGCCGTGAAATGCGATGAAGGCTCCATGCTTGTACCGCTCGGGAAACTGGTCTCCTTTGTAAAACAACAAATCATTAGGCGCCCAGTGGCCCGGAAAACCAATAAGGGGATTCTGATATTTAGAACCTTCACCCTCTTTTTTACCATCCCCGCCATACTCAGGATTCAGCATTTTCTTACCCTTCATCTGATCATAGTAATAGTATGGCCAGCCGATGTTGGAGCCTTGTTTCAGTTTTACAAATTCCTCCGCAGGCAGTACCGCGCTCTGCCACGAGCTGAACAGATCCGGAAAGAGGCGGTGCAGGTTATCCCGGCCATGTACCACGGCATACAAACTTTCGTCATCGGAATTCCAGCGCAGGCCCACAATGCTGCGCAGGCCGGTTGCAAACAGGGAACCATCCTTTTGCGTCTGGTTGAGCTTGTCAGCACTAAACTTCCATACGCCCCCATGCTTCTCCAGATCCGGGCATGGATTAAGCCCGGGGCTGCCCGGCTGGCCACCCGGCGAATTGACCATATCCTGACAAGCGTCCGAAGGTGCACCGAAAGGCACGTACATGTTGCCTTTGTTATCAAATGCCATAGGCTTGGTAATATGCCAGTGGTCACCGTGCTCGTGATCGTCGCGGAGCACGACCTCTACTTTTTCATCTGGCAAAAGCTGCCCGGGGATCAGCTTGCTACGGTATACCACGAGTGTGGAGCTGAAATAGAGGTACCCATTGTGAATGGTTACACCATTGGCAAGCCCGCCTTCATCCTTGTACTGACCAAAATTTTTGATGATATCGGCTTTTCCATCCTTGTTGGTATCACGCAATGCTACGGTGCCGCCGCGCTCACCTTTCCCATAATAGCGCAGCTTGATGTAGATATCCCCGTTTTCGTTTACCACAATATGCCGTGCCTGGCCGGTACTGTCTGCTACCACTACTGTTTCAAAGCCGTCCGGTGTGGTGAGGCCGCCATTGTCGGGGTCACCGGGAGGGAGCGTACTTTGCTGCGGCAGCCGGGCGGCTACCATGCAGGTGGCTGCTACCAAGCTCAGCACAGCTGCTTTTATGCGCTTGTTTTTGATGAATATAGTCTTCATTGTCAATGTTGTTGCTGTTTTTTTGCACTGATACCATTAAGGTCCCACACGATTTTGCCGGCCCTGACAGTCATTTCCACTTCAATTTTCTGCTTGCCTGTGATGCTGTTACCTGCTGAGTCCACAAAGCCGAACTCTCCCGTGCGGAGGCCTAGCAGTACCAGGTCGGCAGGATTTCCTTCTTTCAGATTTCCCAGCTCGGGGTGGCCGATGGCGCGGGCTGCATTGGAGGTTGCAATGGTGATTACTTCCTTAAACGGAATGCCGAGGGCCATGAATTTGGACATTACATTAGCCATATCCTTCATGCCCGAGTTCATGCTGAAACGGTGCAGGTCGGTGCCAAATGAATTGGGATAAAAACCCTGCTTTACCGCCGGTGAAGCCTGACCAAACCAGAATCCGGCGCCGCCATGCCCGAGATCAAACAATATGCCCCGCTTTTTTGCTTCCCAAACAATCTGCTGCACCTTACCATCCGCCCCGACGATGGGCGCACGTTCCCTGATGTTTTCAAAAGTGTGGGTAATCATATCGCCCGGCCGCATGCGCGCAAGCTGGTCTGCCAGCGGGTAATTTGGCAAATGGCACTCTACAAACAGTGGCTTGCCGGCTGAGGCAGCCGCCTGCAAAGCCCTGTCAAAAGGCGCCCAGTCGGTACCATTATAGTGGCCTATCTTCACCCCTGCCACAATGTCCGGATTGTCACGGATAGCTGCTGCGGTGGAATCGGCATTCATATCCGATAGTTCCTGCTCATATTTTTCACCCGTCATTCCATTGCCGGCAATGTTCAGGAAGGCCAGTATGCGCGTTTTGGACTGGTCGATAACCTGCGACTTGAACAATGGAAAACTGCGCCAGCCGGAGGTACCGGCATCCACAACCGTAGTCACGCCCGAGCGGAAGGTAAAATCATCCGGAGATACGCTGTTGACCCCATTTGCGAACAAATCGGGCTGCGTGCCTACAAACACATGGGTATGCGGATCAATGAAGCCCGGCGTGAGAAACAGGCCTTTTGCGTCAATGGTTTTTTCAGCGGGGCTGGTGATGTGCGCGGCTACTTTGGCGATGGTACCTTTGCTTACAGCCACATCCATCACTTGATTGATGTTATTGACAGGATCAATCACATGCGCCCCTTTAATAAGCAGTTCGTAAGTCTGTGCCTGAGCTGCCTGCATGCAAAGCAGCCCGAAGAGCAATATGCGCCAGCATTTCCATTTTGTTTTCATTGGAGAAAATGATTTACCGAAAGGTGCATCTTACTTACCCTGCAACTCTGCCTCCCACCCGCCGGCACTGATCCCATTGAGGTCCCAAACAATTTTGCCTGCCCGAATTGTTAATTCAGCTTCCAGCTTTTTATCGCCTTTCAGCACCGTCCTGCGTGTATCCAGAAATCCAAAATCACCCTTACGCAGGTTGAAAACGGCAACATCTGCATCAGAGCCCACGGACAGCGAACCCAGATCAGGCCGGTGGATCACCTGAGCCGGATTCCAGGTGGCACGCAGGATGGCGTCGGGCAGGGTCATGCCGATGTTCAGGAATTTGGAAATGACATTATCCAGTCCTTTCATGGCGCCGTTCATACTTTCGGCATGGAGGTCGGTACTGATCACATTGGGCTTAAAACCCTGCTTCATAGCGGGTACTGCCTGTCGCCACGCAAAAGCACCTCCCCCATGACCTACATCAAACACCAATCCTTTTTTCTGAACATCCAGCACAAAGGGCTTCACCTTACCAGCTTCGTCCACAACGGTTTCGCGCTGGGTAGGTCCGTAAGAATAGGTATGCGTGAAGATGTCGCCCGGACGCAGGTACTCGGTGAAAAGCTTTTCTATCGAAAGAGGCGGCTTATGCTCCCCAAAGTCGACCATCACAGGGACATTGGCCATTTTGCCAGCCTCTACCGCTTTTTGCACCTGCGAGTAGTCGCCCCAGAAGTGCGCCGATTTGATACCCACCAGGATATCGGGAAAAAGGCGGGTGATCATGTTGGCGACCATGGTCGGGTTCATGTCGGTCAGGTCCTGCTCCTCGTACCGGCTAGCCATACCCGTGCCCACGATATTGAGGAAGGCAAGCACGCGTGTCTGCGATTTGTCGATCGTTTGTGCCTTGAAAGTGCGAAAGTTGCGCCAGCCTGAGGAGCCTGCATCCACCACCGTCGTGACGCCCGTACGAAAAGTGAAAGCGTCCGGCTGCACACTTGTAGGGGCATTGGCGATGTAGGCATCGGGTGTCGTACCATAGAAAACGTGCGCATGCATGTCAATGAGCCCGGGTACTACGTACAAGCCTTTGACATCCACGGTTTTCTTTGCGGAACTTGCAGGAATATTGGCGGCTACCCTGGCAATTTTACCGCCGGTGACTGCCACATCCATAATGGCGTCGATGTTATTTTTGGGATCAATCACGTGCCCGCCCCGGAGGAGCAGGTCGATTTCCTGCGCTTTTGTCAAGGAGAAGCTGAAAAGCAGCAGGCATAGCAGGACAAGAAAACGCGAAGTTTTCTTCAGATCAAGTAAAAGGAGCATTATTAAGGTGTTTAGGATAAAGCGGATCGCTTATACAATAGTAATAGAAGCGGCCGTAAAAAGGAAGTGACATTTTAAACCGTTGATGATGAAGTTTGAGGAATTTTTTCAGGACATTGTGATCTCCCTATACGAAAACATCCGCGACCTGGAAGGCAAGATGGCTTTTGCGGATCCGGAGGAAAAGGACTATATCGCGGGCCGGCTATTCAGCTATGGGGAAGTGCTGGAAATTATAAAGGATTCTGCCCGGCGCTTCGGGATGGATCGGCAGGAATTGGAGCTGTAAATCTGCACATCATTTTACCGGCAGAAGGCAGCACAGTAGTGTAACTGTCAACCGGGAACAGGCACATCCAGTCGCATGAAAATACCGGCTAATCAATCACTCCAGCCACAGAATCATTGGATTAGGCGGAAGCGGACTGCAATGTTCATATTCGTTTGTATTAACCGCCGCAAGGCCAACAAAACTCAGACGAACATGAAACACAGTCACACACCCATGTTGCATCTCCGACGCAGGATGCAACGCATGAAAAAGAGCGTCATCCTGGCTATGCTGCTGGCGGCAGGTACCTGCACAAGCCTCTTCGCCCAGGGTGTAGGTATCAACACCAAAACCCCTGACCCCAGCGCCGCGCTGGATATTGCGGCGACGGATAAGGGGGTGTTGGTACCGAGGATAGCATTGCAAAGCCTGGTTGATGCAACCACGATCCCAAATCCTGCTAATGGATTGATGATTTATAATACCAATGCAGGATTAAAGTGGGGAGTAGGATTTTACTACAACGATGGAACTCCTGCATTACCCGACTGGAAGGGAGTCTCAGATATAAAAATCCCTTACGTTCGGGCAGGCTCGGAAGATGCCATGTTTGATCTCCAAAATTACAGCGCAAACACCTCCTCTGCCACTATTCATGCATATAGCAATCAGGGCTACGCGCTGAGTACGGAAGGGAAGATAAAAATAGCCGGGCCCGGGCAAACGCCGGGGAAAGGCAAGGTGCTTACGAGTGATGCGAAAGGGAATGCGACTTGGGAGGGAGGAGTGGCTTTTAGGGTGGAGAAATCTGATAATGATCCTGGTAAAATGGCAATAGATGCTGCAAAGATACCCTTTACATTAGAGTCTTATGACATAGGTAATAACTTCACTGGTCCCGCGGGGACACCATCCAATACTTTTGTAGTTCCTAAAACCGGTATTTATCACTTTGATGCAAACATCTATTGGAATCAAACCTTACCTCATGATCCAGATAATGGATGTTTTATATCACTAATCCGTGTTCGAAATGGAGTAGAGCTTTCTATCGCTTCCTCTAGGAATGTGTTTGATGCCAATTCTATTGGGTTGTCTATTGATTTACCTTTAACTCTCGACGACCAAGTCTATCTTGTATTTAGCCATGACATTGTCGATGAATACGTTAATCTATTACCCTGCTCTTTTAGCGGGAGATTTGTTAGTAGTTTTTAAAATAAAACTTCTATTTCCTCTCACCCGGCACGAACAACTGCTCTATTGGCAGTCAGCGTCAGACAAGAAGGTGAGCAGCCTGCCGGTTGAGAAGGAAATTGAGATGAGAACTACCACGCACCCACGAAAGATCCACTGTTATATCAGTAGGTGAGTAATGGAAAAACATGAAGGAGCAGCTTTCCGGTTGAGCGCGTTTAGAAGTAATGATCCATTTCTTCTAATTGCCAGAGTGAGATTACTCGTCAAGCCATCTGGTACCGGCAAGATGATGAGTGTTTCTCAGGGCATTTTTGACGAAAAACAAGTTTCACACTATCGAACATACCAGCATTATGAAAACTACTACACTTAGAATAGCATTAGGCATCCTGCTTTGTGCAAGCGCTGCCCAAGCCCAATTCACCTCCGGTGATCAGTTCTACATGCCGGCTACTGCTACCGTTTCTATCCAGGGCCTGATTTTTCAGCCGGCACTGAATACAACTTGGAGCGATGTAGATATCACACCTTCCGGCACAGCCATCCCGGGACAGCCTACCAGCAGTATCAAGCGGGTTTACAAGTTTGATACTCCGATGCAATTTTCCGGTACGGTGGGGATTCGTTATGATCCTTCGGAGCTGAACGGGAATACAGAAACTGACCTGAAAATTGCCTACTACAATGCGCAGGATGGCTATGTGACTACCGTACAGGGAAACGTGGATGCAGCCAATCACATTGTAAATCATGCTTTTGCTTTACAGAACATTGAAAAAATTACGGCTGGTAATTCCAATGCAACATTCCCGGTTTCGCTGATTGCATTTGCTGCTAAAAAATCGGAACGTACAGCAGTACTTTCATGGAACACCGCCACGGAAGTAAACAGCGAGCACTTTGAAGTGCAGCACAGCACGGATGGAAAAGCATGGCAATTACTGGGGAAAGTTATAGCCTCGGGGCAGAGCCAAACAGTTCAGAATTATACTTACGCAGATATCAACCCTGCTGCCGGGGAGAACCTTTACCGCCTGAAAATGGTAGATCTGGATGGTACATTTTCGTATAGCCAGATTGCACGGCTCCGGTTTGATTATGAAATTTCATCCAACGTGTACCCCAATCCGGTAGCAGACGTACTGCTGGTTAAAGCGGAAAACTGGAGTAACGTAAAAAGTCTGGAAGTAATTAATTCCATGGGACGCAAAGTGTATGATCTGGGTCATGCAAAAGCAACACAAACCGAAGAGCGGGCCTTTGATTTCAGTGCATTGCCCCAGGGCATTTACATCATCAAAACCACCAAAACGAATGGGGAAGTACAGGCAGAAAAGGTTTTGAAAAGATAAAGTGTGTGTTACATATAAATAGCAAAGAGGCGGACAGTTGTTCGCCTTCTTTGTTTTGGGACTACTACAAAACTTTACCGGAGAATAACTCTGCTACCGGCAATTCAACGCTTTTGTACACATCCGGCAGTGAAACCAACATTTGTCTTAGTAATAACCGTTAAACTAAGATTGAATGAAGCATTGTTACAAACCTACGATTCTGGGGTTGTTGCTGATCTTTTGTATGCTGATCAGCACTATCAAATCAGCACAGGCTCAGTTTTATTATCAGCCACAAACATTTATTGATCCGACCATTCCGCCGAAGCCCGGCGTTCTTGGGCAGCTGTACAATCCCAAAACGTACCTGATCACCGGTGCTCCTACTACTTACCATGGAAACCGGAACGTTTACGCAACGGTATACCTCCCCTATGTTTATGATGAGTGGACCATCCAGCATCCGCTTCCGGAACCATTTAATGGAAACTATACAACTGCGATTGCATTATACTCTCCGAAAGATCCTATCCTTGGATTGTATGCACCTGTTCAGGTCGTCGGAGTTCAATTCGGCGTTCTGTATCCCTATTCTTCAATAATCCCGCAGAATTACAGTCAGGACAATTACACGGGTCCATTCAATACAATGCCGACGTTGAACAGCAATGCTCAGAATGTTACCATGCCTATTGTTGATGAATATGGTTTAAGTGCCCTCGAAGCAGCCCAGAACTTCACCCGGTTCACACATACCTTGTTTAAGGATGGCAATGGAAATGGATGGGATGGATTTGATAAGCTCGGTATCGTTCCAATTACTGTTGTCGTAGATGCCAGTAAACAAGATGCCACATTTTACAAAAACTCGCAAGTCATACTGTGCAGGAGCATTACTTCTAATAGCATGCATGTTGACAGGGCCACGATTGGTCATGAAATAGCCCACGGCATTATCGAGCACTCCACCAGTTTTTCGCCTATGAATGTATCCGCTGCGAAAGATGAGATGGAAGAGGCTTTTGGTGATATCATGGGGCTTTCCTTCAGTAACTGGATGGAGTCAGCACAGTTCTCTAATCCGAAATGGGAATTTTTTTGGGAAATAACAGGCCCAGGCATGGCACATTGCCTTTTCAATGATCCGCAATCATGCAACCACCCCAGCGCATGGAATGGAACGTATTTCCAGAAAGATCCTCTGGCTGCCGACTATGACGTTCATGCGAATGGCGATATTGTAAAGCTGGCATTTTACTCCGTGATCGAGGAAAATGAAATGGACAAGGATGATAAGCCCGGAAACGGACACTACAGCATTGAACCACTTATTCCCGAAAGTAAAGAAGAAACATACAAGCTGGCCTTGCAGGTTTTTTTTAAAGCATTTGTAGAAAAGTTAAAGAGCGATGCATCCTATCATGATCTTAGAAAAGCTACACTGGATGCACTGATTGACTTGGGTTATCCTCCGGAGTCACATGCGTATATGCAGATGCAGACTGCCTGGGAAGCTGTGAATGTCAGCATTACGCCCTATAATACGGCATGCGCGCTCAAAGAGTCCGAAACCGTTTTTAATGGCAAACTGAAGTTCTATGCACAGGATGGAACGCTTTCGCCGGATCCCCAGGCACCAAAGATTTCCCTGCTTAATGAATGTGCGGATGCCAATGCAATCAACACGTATTTCGCCAAAGAAGGTAACTCGCTGATAGACTGGAATATGGACTCTGTTTATTCGGATAACAATAATACTGTTGTTTCCCGGCTGGGCGTCAGCGTACACCTTTTCTCCCAGCTTGCGCGTGGCTGGTTCAAAGACCGGTTCGACTTTTCCGGTATGGATGGCAGCGGTAAGTTCGGAATCAACAATGTAATTGGTGATTTCAATTACCTCATACAAACTTACACGTCGACACCTTCAGGAAATTCAGTTACGTATAATTATCCCGTCAAAAAGCTCTATGGCTGTCGGGATGAAATCAGCAGCATCTACTTTTCCGGCATTGATTTTCTGACCAAGTACGACTTTCCGAATCCATCCAAACCGCTGCTGCCAGAATGGAAGACAATCACTACCAGCCTTGCACAAATTTTTGCCCTGGAAATCAAGAAAGATTACGAGAAAGCGCAGCAAAATGCAAATGCGGATGACATCTGGACATTGTACGAGGATATGTCCGACCTGCTTTATGCAAAGGACTTTTCCAATCCGAAAGCGTATGGACAGCCTGCCGTGTACCACGGAACAAACTGGAATGAAGACAAGCCGGAAATTAATTCGGGAATTATCAACCTGTTTTATTACCTGCTGACACATGGTGCAGAAAACGGATATACCAATGATGAGCCTGACAGCAAAACTTACACTGTACATCGGCTCAATAAAGATTTGGTACTAAAAGTATTGTGGGAATCGTACAGGCAGATTCCGGCTAATTCTACCATTGAAGAATTCCGGGCAATGACCATGAAGGTGCTGCATGACATGGATCCCCAGTACTTTGTTGACAAGAAAACAAAAGAACATATCGCATTTTACGATGCCTGGGCTGCGGTACTTGGATTGCCGGACTTTGCCTCTACCTTAAAGCATTATCCCGAAGATGGAGCTACTATTTATCCATGGACAGCGAAGGTTGGAGTAGAAGTAGAGTACCCGCTGTATGAAAGCGAACGTTTATTTGAGGTAAGTAAAAGTCTGGAATTTGATGAAAACATTGCACCCGTGCATCGTTTTATCAGCAGCGCCTCTCCGGACCTTGCAACCTCCATGACTTACGGCTATGTCGCCCTCGAACCCGGACAGACCTACTACGTGCGTTCAAGGTTAAGCCTCAGTGGCGATCCCAGAAAAGGAGGCTGCGCTGCCACGGAAGATCCTGTTTTTTGCGAGTCGTTAAATGGAAAAACAAAGTGGACGCCGATCTATGATTTTGTAACACACGAAGTAGAAGCAATAACCAACCTGAATCCGCAAACAGGCGCAGAGATCCCCGCATGGGTGAGCCCCTTAAGCTGGAAAAGTGTAAAAGGCGCAGAGGGTTACAACATGGATGTACTTGATAAGAGCGGAGCAGTTCCGTCACAAACACTGACTGTACACGCATTCTATGACGAAAACCAACCCAATGTAAAAGTCGATACTGTGCTGGCGCTTGCGAAATCGCGTGATTACAAATGGAGCGTTGTGCCGTGGCACCGGCTTGGTTCCGAGTGGGAGGTGCATGTACTTCCGAATTACATGACTTATCCATTTACCGATACTGAAAAGAAAAATTTTCCGCTTGTTTACGGAGTGTGGAGCGATGCGGTGAATTTCAAAACGGATCTGCCCAAGATCGAGCTGAAATCGCCCGCAGATGGTGAACATCTTTCGATGATGGGTCCGGTTTCCTTGTCGGCCACCAGCAACACCCGTGCGGATCATTACTATTACAAATTTTACTATGATGGCGACCAGGAAAATCCTTCTGAAACAGATCAGACCAGGAAAGCCCCCGTATCAGACCTGTTAATTCAAAATCTGAAACTATTGGATGATCAACATGTGTATGCATGGACCTTCGCGCCAATGCATTATGCGGCACCTCCCTTTATCACGCAGGATGAAATGGGCGCTATACCTCCCAGGTTTCATTTCAAAGTGGATAAAAGCAAAATTGCGAAGCCAAATCTTCCTGCAATGGGGTGTATTGATGCGGGAGGCACACTCCAGATGACCTGGGACGCCGTACCCGGAGCCGCGGCCTATCAGTTTGGGATCATCAATACGGCTGACAACCTGAACATTACCGGTGTGATCGTGGGAGATACCAAGACGACGCAGATCCCAAATGTGAGGAACTTTCCGGGTGTTTATATCCGGAAGGTAAGTGCAGGTGTAAAAAACTACAAAGGGGATTGGGTATTTGGCCCGGAAGCCAGCAGCGACTACAAGATAAATCCACCCAGTGTTACCGGCCTTAACCCCGATAATGCAACAGTACCTTTTTCGCAGAATAACAGCATTACTTTTACCTGGAACAATCCCGGCAATAAGGTAAATCATGAATTTACGCTGAACAGAGGTCTTGAAACCATTGTACAGCCGCAAATGGTTAGTGGCAGCACTTTCAAGGTCGAAAATCTTGAATTCAGCACGGATTACCAATGGAAACTCACGCCGCTCTCCTCCTATGGCTGTTCTGCCCCGGCGAGTTCCGCTGCATTCCGTAGTCAGGATCCACCGTTTATTCCATTGCTTGGGATCAATGCACGTACGCACGACGCAGGAGGTGCCCCACTCAATTCATTCAAATACTCCGTAACTGTCACGCAGCCTGATGGAAGCATCAGTCTCGATCACCACGGACTGCAATCCGCGGGTGTCGGAGTTCTTTACCAGCCCTTAGCCCAGTTTCCCAATGATGGAACACTGATTCCCATGGATGGCTGGTACAACATCCACATAGAAATAACCGATGTACTGCAGAAAGATCCAAAATTGAGCGATGGTTCTCCCACATGGTCGGTTGAAGTAAAATCCTTTGACGGAGCTCCTGCCCTGCAATCCAGTAACCAGCCGCAATTAATTGATACCCTGACCGGAAGTGGCGCATTCGGCGGACTTACCGAGGGCTTCTCGGTAGATATACCTTTTCATTACAATCTTAAAAAGCTTTCAAAATGAGCAAGCATTATAAAATTCCGGATTACGTGAAAATTGCGCTTCTCCTGGGTATGTTCGTGAGTTTGCCGGAGGCATATGCTCAGACAGTCACTGGTAAAGACGCGCATTATCCAGGCAAATTGTCGGGACTGACTTACAAATTGAACAACCCGTCAACCATAACAAACGGTCTGGTACTCTCGCCCAATCCTGCATCGGAGCAGGTATCTGTGAGAATTCCGAATGCTTTACAATTCTCTGGTCAGGCGGGATGTTACATGAGCGTGATCAATCAGCACGGGGCAGCAGTAATCAGAAAGTCCTGGCATGGAGAGAAGCTGGATGTTTCGGGACTGGAACCCGGAATTTACATTGTTATCGTTAACAAGGGCCGGCTGACCTGTACGCAAAAGCTTGTCGTTGAGCGCTAGGAAGCCGACGGTGTGCGTCAAGCAGCTCAGATACATCCCCGGTGAAAGAAGATAATCCATGCAGCGGACGGTATGAAGATGCTACGTAATACTCACAATATGAAATTATTGATTATGAGATAGTTATAGTGCTTTGATCTTACTACCTTACATGATGGAAAACAAATATCTTATTGGCTCCAACGTTTCGTTGCTGACCAACCCGAAAAGGAAATTGGTAATACTGAACTACTTGAAGCGAATTTACTACTGTGAAGAGATTGGTGACAGTGAACATAAAATGCTGGCTTTCTACGAAAGAGAGCTGATTCCAGACCAGATTTAAAGAATCGGATTGTTCACCTGAGTCGGCCCGCAAGAGCTGGCTCAGGTTTTTTTCGCTGCATACAAGGATTTTTTCAATCAACATTGCATTCTGTTTGTCCCCAATGCTAGCTGTAAATAACCAGTTCGCCCGGTGAAACCGTGATGCGGATAGCTTTCCCATTCCGGTCCTCTACATTCAGCTCTGCCGGACTATTACTGTCAGAGGCATACAGGCAGAACATCCGGGAACCGGACGCATGCAGCGCATTATCCACTGTAACGTATACAGCACACCGGTCCTCATGATGAAGATTTATTGCACACAGCAATTCCTTGCCATTGTATATTCGTGAAAAGGCAAGTATGCTATGCGGCACCTCCAAAGAAGAAGCAAAATCAATTCCGTTTTCAGAGGTTGTTCGCCAGTAATGATGACCCTGCAACAAGGCAGGCTCCGACTCCAGCAGCTTTTGAAAACGCTGTTTCATAGCAGGCTTTTGCAGGAAAGCCTTGATAAAAGCCGACAAATCGGCTTGTCTGTCTATTGGCACGGATTCAGATTCATTTTTGAGGAAAGCGGCATGTTGTAATGGCTCTATGTGCATGATGTACAGTGTTTCAGAATCGGACAAGTCTGCTATTTTCATGCCACAAACATTTGACAGTCAGTTATCAGCAGTTAAGCGGGACATATTGCCCGTCGAACTTACCGGATTACTTTGTTTGTGAGTCAAATAAAATTCAGATCTTAACGTTCTGATTTGAGGGACTTTCTGAAAATACGCGGGTAAAACTTTGTTTTCTCATCTGGTCATTCACCATAATTTAACCAGAGAAGTATGAGCAATACAGAAAAGATCAAATTCGCTGCACCCGTAAAGAGCCAGTTTTTCCCAACATTGAAAAAGAGGGTAGATCAATATTTTGTTGAAAACAATACTTCCAGGTATGCCAATAAAACCATGGTGATAAAAACCGTGGTGCTACTTTCAATTTACATTTTACCTTTTATCGTAATTCTGGTTGCTGCGCCTTCTTTCTGGGTCAGCATGTTGTTGTGGCTTGTGATGGGAGTGGGCATTTCCGGGATCGGGATGAGCGTGATGCACGATGCGAATCATGGAGCGATTTCACAGAATCCGGTTATTAATAAATGGATGGGATATACCATCAACCTGGCCGGCGCTGGGGTAATGAATTGGAAGTTGCAGCATAACATCTTGCACCACACCTATACAAACGTGGCCGATTTGGATGAAGACATCCGGGACAGGGGCGTGGTCAAGCTTTCGCCGCACGGAAAGCCAGGCTTGTTTAACCGCTTTCAGTGGCTGTATGCCTTCTTTTTCTATGGCATACTTACCTTATACTGGGTGCTGTTAAAGGATTTTATTCAATACGGACAGTTCATTGAGTCGGGGGTAAACCGGCAGAGTAAAGCTGAAAACAGGCGAATGCTGATCGGATTGATCGTTATGAAGGTCGTGTACCTTGGCTTTTTTCTTGCAGTTCCGGTTTTCATTTTTGATTTGGATTTCACCCATATACTGGCTGGATTTTTACTGATGCATTTTGCAGCTGGGCTGGTACTGACCATCATATTCCAGTTGGCGCATTCAGTGGAAGGCACGGAACATCCGCTTCCCAATGAAGCCGGAGTAATCGAAAAAGACTGGGCAATTCATCAGCTCGAAACCACCGTCAACTTTTCTCCCCGCAACAAGTGGCTGAGCTGGTACATCGGCGGGCTGAACTTCCAGATTGAACATCATCTTTTCCCTAAAATCTGCCACGTACACTATCCCCAGATAGCTCCCATTGTTAAAGAAACCGCCAGGGAGTTCGGATTGCATTATCTGGAAAATGAGTCATTTCTTGACGCGCTGCACTCCCACATCAGGAGCCTTAAGCGCTTCGGCATGCCCAGCCTCAATGACGCTATCGTATAGCTTCTAAATTACAATCTCCTTTTATTAACAGATCAGCAGGTTGTCTCCTGCGCATTGCTGCTACCCGCAGGGTTGTACAATGCCTGCATGGGAAACTCATGTGCAACAACCATGAGTTGTGCGCTTCAAAGCCCGGAATGTTTTGAATATTAAAACTCTGAAACCATGCCGTAAATGAAAATGGCACAGTTTTAGCTCACCTGGTGCATACATTTAAACTACCACAACTTATGATAGCCGGGCAAGACCATGATACCGGGAGCTTTCCCGCTTCTGAAAGCCTTAAACTTCCTGTTATTGAAGAAAAGCTTGTTGTCGGCAGCCAATTGGTTGAAACCGGCAAGGTGACCATTACCAAAGAAGTTGTTGAAGAAGAAGTTTCTGTAAATGGCTTGATTTCCAGCGAGGAAGTACTTGTAGAACGGAGGGAAATTAATCAATATGTGGAATACGCACCTGAGCCCATCCGGCAGGAAGGGAATGTAACTATTATATCGGTGGTCAAGGAAGTGCTGGTAGTAGAAAAAAAGCTGATGCTGGTAGAAGAGCTGCACATTACAAAAAGAGAAACACAGGAGGAAAAAACATTTTCTCAAACCCTGAAAAAAGAAATCATCAATGTATCCCGGGAAAATCCGGGCACGGATATTTAACAACCTGCGCGTCAACTTAACAGTAAAACCATAAAACAGGAAAGTCATGTCAAACACAGTTGTTGGAATTTTTGAATATGAAAGGGAAGCACAGCAAGCAAGGGATTTTTTGCTGGCTAGTGGTTTCAGTGATAGCCATGTAGATATCAAAACAGCATCTTATAAGTCTGACGCCACAACTACGGACGAGGACCACGACGTGGTAGATCGTATCGGTAATTTTTTCAGAGACCTGTTTGATTCGGATGAAGAAGAGGCAAATCGCTACACGACTGCCGGAAGAAGGGGTACCATTGTAACGGTACATGCAGCGACTGCCTATGAGGCTGAAAATGCCGCACAAATTCTGGATCAGTATGGTGCCATAGACCTGAATCAAAATGATGGATTGGGATCTTCAAGCCACGGTGTTGCCGACTTGCCTTCCGCCAGTCAGCCATATACTGATGTAACAACAACAAGCCAGTCACTGACAGACCTGCCGGTAATCCCGGAAGTTACCGGTGAAGAAAGCGCATCACTGCCTGTCATCGAAGAGGAACTGCAGGTTGGTAAAAGAGAAATAGAAACCGGTGGAGTACGGTTGAGGAGCCGTATTGTGGAACGTCCCGTTCAGGAAAGTATCCGCTTGCGTCAGGAGCAGGTAACTGTCAACAGAACGCCGGTTGACCGTGTGGCCAGTGAGTCTGACTTTGGTACCTTCCAGGAAGGAACGATTGAAATGAGAGAATATGCCGAGGTTCCGGTGGTTGATAAGGAAGCGCGTGTGGTAGAGGAAATCAGCCTGAGCAAAACAGTGGAAGAGCGGGAAGAGGTCATTCATGAGACACTCCGGAATACTGAAGTGGATGTGGAAAATCTGACCGACGAAGAAAGGCTGCGGAGATCGCGTTTGGATCTCTGACAGAATCAGAAAGTCAAAAACAGTAAAGTATTAAGACTTCTGCTACCAGGCAGGAGTCTTTATTTTTATAGAAAGACGAAGCAATTTACAGATGTTGGGCTGCCTGGCTAAAAATATAAACAGTACGCTCCACCATCACAAACTTCCGGAATTTACATTTTGATAATACTCCATAGCTCCTGACATCGTACGGACGAAGTACATTTGAATGCTGCCGCAAAGCTGAACCCTCCAGCAGCAATCATTTTTGAAACTGCTGCTGTATTTGCATAGCAAAAAACCACGCTGTGGCATTAAAAAACGCATTTTTGTTACAATTTTGCCTGCCATCTGTTTGTTGATTAAAAACGATGTAAATGAACCCCCGGCAACGAAGATTACAAGAACGAAAGCTGATTAAAGTTTCCATTGCAATCGGCTCTGTCCTCACGCTTTGGGCCATAGGCGTCGGCATTGCGGGAGACTCCAAATCCATTATTTTCGATGCGCTTTTTTCTATGGTTGGCCTGACACTTTCCGGTGTTTCGCTTTTCGTCAATAACTTCATCCGCAAACCTGACGATGACAATCTTCCGTTTGGGCGCTCGCAGTTCCAGCCATTTGCGATCTCCCTGCAGTCGTCGGTTATCATTTTTTTGTGTCTTTATTCACTGGCTACCTCCGTCATCGACATATTAATGGCGGTAAAACGGTTGAACTGGCAATCGCACTACCCTATCTGATCTCGTCCATTGTTGTTTGTTTTGGATTGTGGCTTTTTTTCAGGAATAAAGCCGCAGAACTTGGCTCAGAGTACCTCCGGATTGAGTCTACGGAGTGGCAGCTGGATGCTTCCCTGAGTTTGGGCGTGCTGGCCGTACTTTCACTAGGATATTTCCTGAAGGCAGGTCCGGCAGCTTTCCTGATTCCCTACCTGGATCCGGCCATGGTCCTGATCATCTCCCTTGTTTTTCTTCGCATCCCGGCTACCACTTTCTGGAAAAACATCCGCGAGCTGCTTCAGTTTGCGCCGGATGACGAGGTGGAAGACAAGATTCATGATGAATCCGAGCAGATCCGGATCGTTCACGGGTTTGTGGATCACCTGGTAAGGGTTGCGAAGACGGGAAATAGCTATACGGTGGAGATTGACTTTCTTCTACCCAAAAGTATGTCCGCCATGAGTGTTGCCGAACTGGATGGCATCCGGCAAATATTGTATGACCGCATCAAAGGTGAGTACGAAATGTGGCTGACGATTTCTTTTACCACAGAAAGAAAGTGGATGATATAGCTGACCCGCAGGGACTTACCTGTACTTCGAGGATGCTGATTGCAAAGTAAAATACACGAATGCCCCGGAAAAACCAGCTTTAACAAAATGTACGAGCTACTTTGCAGACTACACCTATAAAAGAACTACATCGTTTTTCAGCATTCCGGCAGGACAAAAATGTTAATATTAGAATTGCAGTCCGCTATGTTAGATTTGGATCCGATAATTCCATTCACCAACAAACAACAATGAAAAAGGTACAAAAAGAACTGGCGGCAGATCTGGCAAAGGCAGTCGAGACAAAATTGATTGAAGCAGGCGTACAATCAGCAAAAGCATCTAAAGCGGTTAAAAAAACGACCAAGAAGCTGGTCAAAAAGGTAGTTAAAAACCAAAAGAAAGCAGCGCGGAAAGAGGGCAAGGGCCAGAGTGAACATGCATCCCTCGAAAACCTGAGTCAGCATGTGACTGCGGAGCGCCAAGACTTGTCGGTTAACTGACAGTTTATCTTTTACAAAAAAAGAAAGAAATCAGGCTTACTAAAAGACCGGGAAAGATGTTTCTCCCGGTCTTTTAGTAAGCCTGATTTTGTTTAAAATACACAACCCATATGCTTTGTCCAAAGTGCCCGATTACGGACATGCGGCAAATGCCAATTTTACCATAAGCTTATGATTTACAGGAAGAAGTATTTCAGGTACGTTTATTTTTCAAATTCACATACCAAACCTATACATTGATGAAATGCTTCGTAGCTACCTCACAATCGCGATACGTAATTTATGGAAACACAAGCTGTTTTCAGTAATCCATATCGCCGGGCTGGGATTGGCCATGGCATTCTGTTTTTTGCAGCTCATACAGGTACAGACCAGCTTTGAAAAAGATTCTTTTCACCCCTACCCGGATCGGACCTTCCGTATCATTACGGATGTGACTGCAAAGGATGACAAAATTTATTCACTGGCTTCCTCACCCATGCCCCTGAGTGAAAAACTGGGTACAGGGCAAAGTATCATTGAGCAATCGGTCAGAATCGTCCGCAATTTCAATGGGAGTCTGAATAACGGGATCAAATCCCTGAATGTCGACGGCATGTATGTTGATCCGGGCTACTTTGAAATATTCGGTTTTAAACTGGAAAAAGGAAAACCCTGCATTGAACCCCGCACGGTTGTGCTCACCAAAGAGATGGCAGAGCGGTTTTTTGGTAAAGCAGATCCTGTCGGTAAAACACTCACCAGCCCGGACCGGGGCATTTTCACGGTTTCAGGGGTTTTTGCCTCCATCAAACCCTTCACGACCCACCTGAAATCAGACATGGTCATTTCGATGGCCAGCTTCCGGGAGCTCAATCCAAACGTAGCAGAAGATAACTGGCAGGATTACAATACATACACGTTCGTTCTTCTGACAAAAGGCGGCAATCAGGCCGCGCTGGATGCCGCACTTGATAAAATTGCCGGACAGAATAACAGGCAGGTTGTTTTCAAAGATTTGAAAAAACATGCTTACAGAAGCCAGTACCTGAAAGACATTCCCCTGGATTCGCAGGGGCTACTCAATAACCCGTATGTGGAGCCCTGGTGGAAAATTGGTGTAAGCCTGCTCGTACCATTCATCGTGATCCTGCTGGCGGGATTCAACTACGTCAACCTCACACTGACAAGATCGCTCAGCCGTGGCCGGGAAGTGGGTGTGCGCAAAGTGGCCGGTGCCAGACGCGGGCAGCTGATCTTTCAGTTTATCACCGAAACGATTGTAATTGCCTTTGGCGCTTTGAGTGTGGGTTACCTCGGGTTGCTGTTTTTCCAATCCTATGTGCATGTCGGCTGGCTCAACTATCAGGTTCAGCAAACGGGAGTCCTGTGGTTGATGTTTGTGGTCTTTACCATCCTTACGGGCGTGCTGGCGGGGATTTTACCAGCCCGGATTTTGGCTTCCTATGAGCCCGCACAGGTTATCAAAGGAAAGCTGGGGCCGGCGGCGCTTGGAAGAGTCAGCTTCCGGAAATCGCTGATTGTTGTCCAGTTTGCGGTAGCCCTGATATTTATGACATTCACCGGCATCTCCAACAGCCAGTTTGATTACATGGCAACGGATAATGAGAATTTTAACAGGAAAGGTATTCTCAATATCCCGGTAACTCCCGGCCATGTCGAAGTGCTGGCTGCCGAAATCTCAAAGGTGGCCGGTGTTGAAAAAGTAGGACGTGCGTCGGCAACCCTCAATGAAGGATCAGGAAAAGCCAAAATCAGTAACATAGGCCCGAAAGGGCAGCAAATGACTCCCCAGGATACCTACATCTATGCGGCGGATGGTCGTTTTATCGACAATATGCGGTTAAAGTTTGTTGCCGGAGAAAATTTGCCTGAAACCCTCGAAGATACGTCCGGGCGATTTGTTGTGATCAATGAGCGGGCTGCCAGGGTACTCGGGTTTGACAATCCGAAAGAATCCATTGGACAAATGATCAGGCTCAACGAGCAGAATGTACACGTTTCAGGCGTAGTCAGAAACTTCTGTTTTATGCGTTACTAGTTGCCGGTTGCCCCGCTGGTACTGGCGTACGATCCGGCCGAAATAAAGGTACTATCGGTGAAAGTCGATGAAAATGCAGAAAAGGCACACATAGAAGCATCACTGGCCGGAATATGGAAGCGACTGCATCCGCGGGAATCATTTGTGTACTCCTGGTATGAGGCGCAACTGTACGAGGATTATGCCGAAGATGGTGACCAGCGCTTTACCGGCGTGATCGTATTCATTGTTTTCCTGATTGCCGGAATGGGCTTGCTAGGCATGGTCACCTATACGACTGAACAAAGGATCAGTGAAGTGGGTATCCGTAAAGTATTGGGTGCCAGTGCCGCGCAGATCATTGTACTGCTCAGTGCCGGGTTTGTCAAAATGATCCTGATCGCCTCCGTTATTGCTCTGCCGCTCGGCTACTTCCTGGGAGGACTTTTCCTCAACCTGTTTACCTACCATGTTTCCCTCGGGCCTGGTGTTTTTCTGCGATGCCTGACAAGCCTGCTGCTGACAGGCCTTTCGGCTATCGGCATTCAGACTTACCGTACTGCCATGAGAAATCCCGCTGACACGCTCAGGTCTGAGTAAAAGAGACTGATAATCATTCAAAAGCTTAAAATGCGACGGGCAGAATGTACTTTACACGCACCACCTTACCGGCTTCCCTTCCAGGGTTCCATTTTGGCATCAGGTTCACGACTCTGAGCGCCTCCTCATCATACTTTTTACCCAGGCTTTTGAGAAGTGTCACATCCTGCCAGCTGCCGTCTGTATTTACAACAAAGGAAACAAAAACCTTCCCGCTGGTCTGAGATGCCGTTTTTGGAACCCGCAGATGATCCGCAAAAAACTTTCTTCTGGCCTCTTTCCCACCGAAAAATTCGGGCTGCTGTGCTACTACCAGGAAGATCCGGTCCCCGGGTTCTTCATGCTGATTTTGTACTTTGGAAACTGACTGCTGCACTTGCCCGGATGCAATGCTGCTTAACCCTGTTAGAACCACGGCTGGATACAGGTACATGACCAGCAGGTAAGCCCGTTTATTCATCTTTTTCATTGCTTCATCATGATGGTTACCCATGTCGCAGGGCTGTAATCAGGCTTTGTTTGCCGGAAGAGCATTTATGCAACCTACCTTAGTAAATATATAATTAAATTTTATATAAAGTTAAGTAACCTATTTAAGGTACATTCTTTACCCTGTCAAGTCACCTCTGGCAGGATTTTGGATGAAGAATTGTATTCAGGTTTTTTATTTATTGATGGAGGTATGTCGAAAAATGGTCCTATCATATACGTAGAAGACGATGAAGATGACTTTGTTTTATTTCAGCTGGCCATCCAGGAGTTGAAAATACAGAACACCGTCCATCATTTTTATGATGGCGAGAAGGTTATGGAATACCTGCTCACGACCGGAGATGACCCATTTCTGATCTTGTGTGATGTAAATCTGCCCCGGATTTCAGGCCTGGAACTGCGAGACAAGATAGAAGCATCACCATTTTTAAAGCAGAAATCTATCCCGTTTGTATTTTTCAGTACTGCCAGCAATGCATCGCTGGTTAATAAGGCATTTGCCAATGCAGTACAGGGGTTTTTCCAGAAGCCGCATAGTTACCATGACATGCGGGATGAATTAAGTAAGATCTATAAGTACTGGCAGGCATGTGAAGTTCCTTGAATCCCTGACCATTACCCGATGCGGCAAGCCGGACTCCGTACCTGCAACGTAAATTTTATATAGTCATACATAAAGATCCTGTTCGTATGCTTCTTCGTTAACTTTCCGGATCTTTCCTTAACACTTCAGCAATGACGAACCATAGAACCGGGCAGATAAGGCGTGATATTGTTGTTGTGGGTTCTTCTGCCGGCGGCTTGCCTGCTTTACAGCAGCTGGTAGCCGGTCTGCCCATGGATTTTGATGCGGCTGTTCTGATCGTCCAGCATATGCCCGCTTACTCGCCCAGCAATTTGCACCATATTTTAGGCCGGCAGGGCAATTTGCCGGTCATGGTTGCACGTGACGGAGAAGAAATAGAGTCAGGTAACGTTTACGTTGCTACGCCGGATCATCACCTGCTGGTCGAGAATGGGAAAATGCTGGTAAAACGTGGCCCGAAAGAAAACCGCTTTCGTCCTTCCATCGATGCTTTGTTCCGGTCGGCAGCATACAATTACGGCAGCAGGGTAATAGGCGTCGTCCTGTCAGGTGCTCTCGACGATGGTACGTCAGGATGCTGGACCATTAAGCGGCTGGGCGGAGTGACGATTACGCAAGATCCTGACGACTCCTTGTTTCCTCAGATGCCGCTCAATGCGCAGGAACATGTAGCCATAGACTATTCACTGCCTGCCGCCAAAATTGCTGCCCTGCTATCCCGCCTCATCAATGAGCCGGGTGGAGCAAATCCAAAGCTGACCACCAAAGAAAAGAAGCTTCTGGAAGTAGAGCTTGTTATTGCCAAGACAGGTGGCGCATTTCAGCTGGGCATTATCAATCTCGGCGAACTGTCACCCTTCACATGCCCTGAATGTCATGGTGCGCTGGTTCAGCTTACCGATGGTGAGATCATCCGCTTTCGCTGCCATACCGGCCATGCCTACACCATCAATGCACTGCTGTCTGAGGTAAGTACCAATATTGAAGGCATCCTTACGCAGGCTATGCAAAGTCTTGAAGAAAGTACGATGCTGCTGATCAGGCTGGGAGAGCATTTCGACTCCAAGAAAATGTCGGATATCGCCAGGGTCTTTTATGATAAAGCTTCACAGGTACAAAAACAGTCCCGGAATGTTTACGACGCAGTACAAAGTCAGCAGATCATCAGTGCGGACATACGATACGAGCATGATTAAAGTCCCGCAATGCAGCAGCCGGGGCATCAAAACAAAAGCACTTAGCAATGCATGCCAAGTGCTTTATTAGTTAAAAATCACGCAATCTGAAACTTACTGCGCGGCAAATTCCAATTTCTGCTTGTCTTTCAAAAGCTGTGTCCGTAGTTGTCCATAATCCACATCCTGCACCGCGATTTTCGCATCAATCGCCTGCACAGCGGCGGATGCGGCACTTTGACCCAGGATCATAAATACCGGCTCCATCCGGATTGAACCGTACGCAATATGCGAAGCCGAAAGGCAGACGGGCACGAGCAGATTCTGACATTCCTCTTTTTTCGGCACCAGGGACGCATAGGAAATTGCATAAGGTGTTTTGGGATGTACGCCAATATCGCCCTCATTTTGCACAAAACCATCTTCTTTGACATAACGCTGCGCATTATGTGCGTCCAGTGAATAGGAACCCATACCTACTGACTCACTGACTGCTTTTTTGCCCAGGGTCTCGTTTTCTGTCATTACTTCCTTGCCCAGCATTCGTCGGGCTTCCCGCACGTAAATCTGGTGAGGCCAGCCACCGTTATCTTTGAATTCATCCTTTGGCAAGCCCCATTTCTGCATTTCCGTGCGTACATCCTGCGGTACGTGCTCATCATTTTGCAGGTAATACATGAGGCCTTTTTGGTAAAGCTCGTGCTCCCTGATGATCTGCCTGCGCCGCTCATAGGTAGCATCAGGGTAGTCGTAATTTTGCCCTATAAAATCGGTGCTGAAAGGGCCGTGGTTATTGGTATCCGTCTTTTTGTTCGGGATTGGGTCATATTTGTCAAAAGTCTCCGTCCAGCCCGCCTTGTAAACACGCGCCAGCAGTTCGTACTTAGCAGGATCATAGCCCGCGGGTTTGGCAAACGGAATGCGGTTCTCAGGATTTTGGGAAAGGCACATCCGGAAGCAGTAAGCCTGTATTTTGTTGTCGCCTGTGCCGTTTTTTCCAATTTTTTCAGCATTGACATAAGGCAGCAAGCCACTTTTCGGGTCACCTTCGACTTTATACGGACTGATACTTTTCTTGAAATAATGCCCATGCTGAAAAACACCGGCCTGAATACCATTCCATTCTTCATGATAAACACTGTTAGCTTCCCGCCCTACGTGGTATTTTACGCCTGCTGCTGCCATGAGATCGCCCTCATAAGTGGCATCAATGAACATTTTTCCCGTGAAAGTTTTTCCCTTTAATGTTTTGATAGAAACAATGCGGCCATCCTTTTTCTTAACCCCGCTCTTACGGTCAAGCCATTCATCGCGGTAAATTTTCAGGTTATTTTCTTTGACAAAATCTTCAAAAACCTGTTCGGCAATGCGCGGTTCGAAAATCCACATGGTACGCTCGGCTCCGTCCATGGCAGGCGTGCCCTGACCTTTGTTGCCATACTCTTCCTTCTTTTGCCATTTCCAGGTTTCGGGCTTGTCGTAATACATGTAAACGCGATGGTAAAACTCGCGCGCAAGACCGCCAATGACGGATTTGTTGCCCGTATCTGTAAAACCCAGCCCGCCGGAGGTCAGCCCGCCCAAATGCTTGTCGGGTGAAACAACAATGACCGTCTTACCCTGCTTAACTGTCTGCACAGCTGCTGTGACAGCAGCGGAGGTACCTCCGTAAATGATCACGTCTGCCTGAAATTGATTTGCGTTTTGTGCATTCGCGGCAAAACCGATTGCGCACGAAAACAGCATGAAGATCATTTTTTTCATTCCGAAATAATTAAATGGTTAGGTTTAGTTTGACTGTGGCACCAGCATGACAGCATCCGCCAGGATCTGCCCGTCTGCACCTTTTGTGGAAACTTCGACATAAGCCGCATTGCCTTTGCTCAATGTATAGGTCCCGATAGGAACCCACTCGCCCGAAGTCTGCCCGACAACTACAATATCCGACGTTTTCAGGCTTACATCCTTACTGGTTTTTCCGTCAAAAAAGGTGAGCGGATATTTCGAGGACAGGCCGGGTTGCTTGGGAAAATAATAATAGACGGTATAAGTGCCAGTGGCAGGTACTGCTGGCGTAAACCGTACGGTTTGCACCGTTTTGCCCGTACTATCCGATAACAGCAGCGAAGGTCCGTAACTACCGCGCTTGCCCGACTGCCAGTTACCTGTCACCTTCACATTTCCCTTACTTTCATTATCAACTACCACCTGCTGAATTTGGCCCGTCGCAAGCGGGTCGGCGGCCAACTTTGCAATCAGCTTTTGCGTGTCTACTTGTTGCACAGGCAGTTTCGCATCAATCGCCATTACTGCAGCTGCGGCGGCCGATTGACCCAAAACCATAAACACCGGCTCCATCCGGATTGACCCGTAAGCAATGTGCGTAGCCGAAAGACATACCGGCACCAGCAGGTTTGTGCATTCCTTTTCTTTTGGAATAATAGCACGGTACGACACCGGATAAGGCCATAACGGGCCAATTTCTACATTGCCTTCATTCCGCGCCTGACCATCCACCACGAGGCGCTGAATGTTATGCGAATCCATCTGATAAGCTGCCATACCCACACCGTCTTTTACAATTTCCCTGCCCTGGCAATGCGCCTGTGTCATCACAAGCTCACCAACCATCCTGCGTGCTTCACGAATATAGAGCTGAGGCGACCAGTGGCCCGTTTCCACGTATTCGTCTTTGGGATAGCCCCATTTCAGCATTGACTCGCGCAGGTCCTGCGGCACACGCGGATCATGACCCATAAAGTAAAGCAGCCCTTTTGTATAAACTTCGTGCTCCTTGATAATCTTCCCGCGCGTAGCATAATCCGCATCAGGGTAGGCATGGTTCATGCCAATCATATCTGACGAAAAACCGTTTCTGTTATTGATATCCGTCTTATTATTGGGCATGCCACTCCAGATGAAATAATCATGGAGCGAGGTCCGGTCTGGCTGCTTCTGCATTAATCTGACAAGCAGCTCGAACCGTGTCGAATCATAGTTTTCCGGACGTGTGATATCAATGCGGTTTGCAGGATCGGACGTGAGGCAAATGCGGTAATTGTAGGCCTGCACTTTCTTATCCCCCGAGCCGGCTGGCACCAGCTTTTCACCGGACACGCCCCATAACAATCCGCTCCCGGGCTTGCCGGGCACTTTGTAGGGATCGATGCCGTGCGGGAGCTGGTGCCCTTCCATTACCTGCACACCATTATATGTTTCATTGAAATCCGCATTCGCTTCCCGGCCCACAACATAGGAAACACCCGCTTTCGCCATCAGGTCACCTTCGTAGGAGCAATCGATAAACATTCTGGCATTGATCTGCAGCTGATCCGCCGGCCCGGGTTTTTCACTGTTTTCCAAAATAATGGAAGTAATTGCCTGTTTGCTCTTTCGGGCCGAAACAATCCTGCGGTTGTAAGTCACTTTGATGCCGGCTTCGTCCAGGTACTGCTGCAACTGTTTTTTTGCTGCATGCGGCTCAAAGATCCATTGCTCAAACTTGCCGTAATGCTTGCCGAGCCGCCGGTAAAAATCAAGCGACAGTCCCGTGATCGCATATTTGTTTCCAATGTCCGTCTGCCCGAGACCACCGGAGGTCATCCCGCCCAGGTGCTCGCCCGGCTCGATCAGGATCACCGTTTTTCCCATTTTCTTAGCTGTGTACGCTGCAATCACGCCCGAGGCAGTACCACCGTAAATGCATACATCAGCTTGTTGGATGGCAGCTGGCTTGCTTTCCGGGCGGAACCCGGACAATATGGAGGCCAGTATACAAATACTTAATCCCACTATTTTTTTCATCCTGTTTTTTTTGGAATGTGGACACATTAACATGTTAGTAGCCCGGGTTCTGCTCCGATGCACTAATGGCCTTGTTATACAAAAGCTCCGAATTCGGGATCGGCCACAGCATATGTTTTTCAGCGATTACAATGTTTTTCACTTCCAGAATGCGCTGCTTGGCAATACCCAGTCGTTTCAGATCATTCCAGCGTTTGCCTTCATACATGGTTTCATAACCGCGTTCCTGCACTACTTTGTCAATGAAGGAAGCCAGGGTAGGAAAGTCCGTAAGCTTGAAATCCGTGGCGGATACGGCATTTGAGTTCAGCCCGTACGCACGGCGGTGCACCTTGTTAAGGCTTTCCAATGCCCCGGCAGTAACACCTTTGGCGGCACGTGCATCGGCTTCGGCATGGAACAGGAGCAAATCCGCATAGCGGTACCAGGGATAATCATTCCCGGCACCGGCAGTTGCCAGCGGATCGCGGTATTTGCGGAAGAGCATGGAAGTTGCTCCCAGACCAATGTCTACATTATACAGTATGTGCGGCTTGCGGAGATCTTTGAAATCCCAGTTTCTGATTACTGAGTTGGTGACAGAATCCGTGTATTGTGCATACACGCCCCCCGGTCCATAGTAGTTGTAGGGACCAATTTTCCGGTGCGCATAACTCACCAGTCCGAATCCCTGCTGACGCGAAAATTTGAAATAGAAAATCTCTTCACTTGTCGTGACTACTTCGGGTCCATAAATCTTTTGAAAATCCTCAGCAACAGCTACTTCCACAAGCGCGTATTTTTTTGAATCAATGACTTCCCTGGCCCTTGCTGCGGCCGATGCCCAGTCTTCCTGATACAGGTACACTTCTGAAAGGAGCGTTTTGGCAGCCCACTTAGTCGGCCTGCCAATTTCACCCGGGTTATCTGGCAGGTTTTGCTCAGCTTCGAGGGCATCAGCCAGAATGAGGGCATAAACGTCGGCCACACTTGCACGCGGAACATCCGCGATCGTCATGTTTTCCTCCGTGCGGAGCGGCACACCGGCCCAGTTGCGCACCATTGCAAAGTAGGTCAATGCACGCAGGTACTTGGCCTCAGCGACGAAAGATGCTTTTTCCGCATCGGTCATGGCGGTTCCTTTTGGTACGTTACTGATCACCAGGTTCGCATTCCGGATAGATTGGTAAAAGCTTGTCCAGATGGATCCCACGCGGTTGATGTTGGTGTTATCCAATCCCTGGTACAGGCTTACGGGCGTCTGCGTGCCGCGCGAGTTGCCGTAATCCGCGAGGCCTTCCAGCTGGGCCGGATAGTTGATCCCGACCCCACCATCTGAGCGCATGGGACCATATATGGCATTCACTGCCGCTTTGGCCTCAGCAGCTGTGTTGTAGAAGTTTTCGGAAGCGAGCGACTTGGGCTTTTCTTCCAGGAGATCCGAGCAGGACGAAAGCATGGCCGCCAGCATGAGGCAGGCTATTAATTTGTTCATATAAATATCTGATTCAAGATAAAACAGCTGATTTTAGAACCCGACCCTGATACCGACGGTGGTCGTCTTTGCGGTTGGATAAACATAATGGTCGATCCCCTGCACAAAAGAGTTGGAGCTGCCGTAGGAATTTACTTCCGGGTCATACCACGAATATTTGGTGAATGTGATCAGGTTTTGCCCGCTTACATAAATCTGCGCCTGACGCATCCATTTGATGTTCAGGCTTGACACTGGCAGGTTGTAACTTAGCTGAATGTTGCGGACACGCAGGTAAGAGCCGTCTTCCACAAAGCGGTTTGACATTTGTGCCTGGGACGAAGTTTTAATAATCGGGTACTTCGCATCAGGGTTGGCTGGCGTCCAGTGATCGAGGTAAATGTCGCGCGACATGTTGAGGGCCTGGCCGAAGTCATAACCCTGGCCCTGCGCACTCAGGTTGAAAATATCATTACCCTCCGAACCCTGCACGAAAATCGCCAGATCGAAGTTTTTAAAGGTCATGGACGAGTTGATCCCGTAAGTGAATTTCGGATTGGGATCGCCAATGATTTTCTTATCGCCTGTATCGCGTGTGCCATTGTTGTTAAAGTCCTCATAAGCGATCAGCCCCTTGTCGTCATATCCTTTTTCAACATACCCATAGAAAGAACCCACCGGAAAACCCTCACGAAGGATATTTACATTGTCGCTCACCGCCGCACCAATTTCCCGGCCCAGAATGTCGCTTCCGCCGTAAAGCTTGACAACCCTGTTTCTGTTGATGGAAAGGTTTCCGCCTAGGTTCCATTTGAATGCACCTTCCAGGACTGCCCCGTTGATGCCCAGCTCAAATCCTTTGTTCTGGATTTTGCCAATGTTCTGAACCGTGAAAGTATAGCCCAGCGATGAAGGGAGGGCGACGTTGTTGAGCAGATCACGCGTGTTTTTAATGTAATAATCGGCTGTCAGACTGATGCGGTTGTTCAAAATACCCAGGTCAATGCCGAAATCTGTCTGAGCTGTGGTTTCCCATTTCAATGGTCCTGCAAGGCGCTGGCCCGGCGCATACGATACGGCAAGCGCATCGCCAAAAACGACCTGACCCGATGCCAGCTGGTTCAGGGTAAAGTACGGATTAATGGAAGTATTTCCGGTTTCGCCGTAACCTACCCGCAGTTTAAGGTCTGAAATGAAGGGAATATTCCGGATAAACCGCTCCTCGCTGAGACGCCATGCCAGGGCCGCAGAGGGAAAGTACCCCCATTTCTGCCCTTCACTGTAACGGGAGGAACCATCGGCTCGGAAGCTGATCGTGGCCAGGATCTTGTCATTAAATGTATAATTGACCCGGCCCAGATACGAAAGCAGTTTCCAGTTGAGATAAGAAGAACTTGGCACCCCCTGTGTTGCCGCTGCGCCAATGTCGTAGGTTTCCTGATTATCACTGATAAAACCTGTTGCCGAGGTCCTGAAAGTAGTATTCGTAAAATCCTGGTATGTAAAACCAGCCACCGCGGAAATCCTGTGCTTTCCAAAATCTTTCAGATAGCTCACGGTATTTTCGCTTAGCAAACTCACGATTTCTTCCCGTCCCAATGTAGCAGAGCCTTTTGAATTAACAAACTGCGTGGTCGTGTAGGAATCTGTCCGGTCATTGGTCGTCTCCACACCCGCCAGTGTTTTGATCTGTAAGCCTTTCAAAGGTTCGAAAGTCACAGCCGCATTCGTCAGGATTTTATTGGAGCGTATTTTATCGGAATACCGGTATAAATAATTCAACGGGTTGATGATCACATTGGAACCCCAGGGGTAAGCTTCCGCCAGTTTGCTGTAACTGCCGTCTTCCAGGATGGGAGCAATGGTCGGATAGGCTGAAAGAATACCCGACATGAGCGTGCCGCCACGGTTTCCGCCTTCCGAATTCTTTCGGTCTGAATCAATGCGGCTCAGGATGGAGCTGAGCTCGAATTTGAACATCCTGCTGATATCCGAGCTTAGGTTAACCCGCAATGCATTACGCACATAATCCGATCCTTTGATAATCCCGTCCTGACTAAAATTACTTACAGATGCGGAAAAGCGCGTTTTTTCACTTCCGCCGCTCACGCTCAATGCATGGTTCTGAATGGGCGCGCTCTGGAAAACCTGGTCCTGCCAGTCTGTTCCCTCGCCAAAACTGTTGATTTGTTCCTGCGTAAAATGCGGGGCCAGTCCATCGTTGGCTGCCTGCTCATTATAAAAGTTTGCATATTCGGTGGCGTTCATCAGGTCGAGCTTTTTCCTGATTTTCTGCACTCCATAATAACCGTCGTAGTCCACGGTAATTTTGCCTGCTTTGCCGCGCTTGGTTGTGATCAGAACTACCCCGTTTGCGCCACGCGAGCCGTAAATGGCCGTAGCAGATGCATCTTTCAACACTTCAATGGATTCAATATCGGCATTGTTGAGCAGCGTAGGATTACCTGAATAGGGAAAGCCGTCGACTACATAAAGCGGCTCATTGCTGCCCTGGATAGAGTTGGTTCCACGCACACGCACGCTGATGGGGCTGCCGGGCGCACCTGTATTTTGAGAGACATAAACGCCCGCCGCACGTCCGGCCAATGATTGCACCAGGTTCGTCACCGGATATGCATTCAGCTCAGCCGACTTTATGGATGCCACAGACCCGGTGAGGTCGCTTTTTTTCACCTGACCATAACCAATGACCACAATCTCCTGCAATGATTTGTCTTCCAATGCCATGCTTACCGTCAGTGCTGACTGTGTGCCCAGCACCACTTCCTGCGATTGGTAACCCACAAAGCTGAAAACAAGTACTGCGTCAGATGCTGGATCGGGAATGTCGAGCTGAAAAACTCCTTCCCCATCGGTTGAAGTACCGGTTTGTGTACCTTTCAGTACCACGCTTACGCCCGGGAGGCCTTTCTGGGATTCGTCCAGCACTTTTCCCGTAACCGTTTTCTTCGGGGAGGCAGAAGGAGCTGGAACATCCGGCATACTGCCCTGCCGTTTCAGGATGATAATGTTTCCCGAAACTTCATATTCGAGGGTTAAGGGCGTGAGCACATGGTCAAGTACTTCATATAGCGGCCTGTTTTGCATGTTCAGCGTCACTTTCCGCATCGACTGAATAAGCTTTGAGCTAAATACGAATCTCACTTCGACCTGTTTTTCAATCTGGCTCAGCACTTTCCGGATTTCAGCACCCGAGGCGGATACTGAAATTTTCTGCGATAAAAGTGATTGCGCGCTGCCCTCACGCGCATAACCGGTTCCGAGACATAAGAGGGCGAACATGAGTTGAATGGCTGTTATTCTCATCGTCCACAAGAGCACCTTTCGGTACATCAATGTTTTTTTCATAGATTTGAACGTTTTGTTTTTTAGCAAAAAATTGGCAAAACAAACCCCTGCCTTCTTTTTGAGAAGGTTTATGACGCCAATCATTCAGGGGATTCATGAGCCGGTGATGCGGGAACATCGCCGGTTCTTTTTCAGGCGGGGCGGATCAATCAGTTCGGGCTGTTTGCATATACAAGGTTTATCAGGTTAGTTAATTTTTGCATCCTTTGCTCTGAACGATAATCTGCCCGTCCACGATTTCATAAGTGGCCTCTACGGCCAGGCATATAATCGTCAGCTTTTCGTGTAATGTCTGCGTGTCCAGCTTTGCGGTGAGCGGACAATCTGCAAGCAGGTTTTTATCATAGCGGATTTCGATCCCATAAGCCTTTGCAATGGTATCAAACGCCTCACTGACGGGAACATCCTCAAACTCGAAGTGAAGTGCGGCCACATCAGACGTTACGATCTTGGGGTCGGCGACCAGCGTTTTGACCAGCCTTACCTCATTCTTTTCAAAAATCACTTTCTGATTGGGAGACAATATCATCCCGTTTGCTTCATGGCGGTCGTTCAGCGTCTTGAAAGCCTTTCCGAGTGCAGAAACAGACACCAAACCTGTTTTTACCTCCACTGTCACCTCACGGCTTGACGGGTAGGCTGTAATCAGAAAACTGGTGCCCAGTACTTTGGTAACAAGCTCACCGGCATACACGATAAAGGGCCTTTCAGGCGCTTTTTTAATATCAAAGAAAGCTTCGCCAACCATGGTAACTTCACGCACGGAGGAATTAAAATGCTCGGGATAGGTAATGCGACTGCCTTTCATTAACGTAATGCGGCTGCCATCGGGCAGGGAAATAAGCATAGGAGAAACGCCATGATTGGTCCGCTCCACCATGGCTGTACCTTTGTGGCTGCCGGCAATTCCGGTCGTTTCGCTTACAGGTGTGACGTTATGGCCGGCTATCTGGCGGTTAACGATCCAGCCCACTACCAGCAACAGCAGCACGGATGCAGCAACCCGGATCCAGGCAGTTTGGCCCATGTAATATTTGATGTTCCATTTGCGCCTGTGCGGTTCAAGCGCTTCCGCGCGCTGCAGTGTGGAATCCACGATTGCCTGTATCTCCTGTTCGGAAAGGCTGTGCTCTGTAATTTGAATGGATTGTACGAGCTGACGGGCCTGGTGCACCACCTGCGTCCTCGAAGGATTTTTTGCAAGCCATGCATCCCATTCCGCATGGTTCTCCCGCGTGGGATGAAGCACCCACTGGCGGAAATACTCGTCCCATACAAAGTCGTCAACTTCAAAGTTCTTATAGTGCTCCATTACACGATAAATGCGTCTGAACCACTATAGACAAAATCAGGGGCGGGATACCAAAGGTTTATTAAATTTTTTCTTTAAAAAGAAAAAAACATGAAGCCTTATGCGTAAAAGCAAAATGCAATTAACGCTGACACAAGATGCCAGCTTTTTCGGAGCTGCTTTAAGGCGATCTGAAGCAGATTGGAAACTGTCTGAGGGGAGATGTTCATGATCCGGGCAATCTGGTTGCGGTCGACTTCCTGAAAAAAACGCAGGTAAATCACCTCCTTCTGGCGTGCCGGCAACTGGTCTATAAAGTACTTCGCCCGCTGTGCCATCATCAGCGCAGATTCATTCTCAATGAAGTCTTCTTCCACCGAAAACGAGATGTCAAATTCCACGTCTTCTTCGTAAGCAGTGCTGTCCTGATGGAGACGGGTTTTGCTTGTCCGGTGCATATGACGCCGCAGCGAGGCCATCAGGTAAGGTTTTACAACCACATCTTCGGCCAGGTAAGCACGCCGCTCCCAAAGTGTCAGGAAAATATCCTGAATGCAGTCCTTTATAAATTCCTGGTCGCAGGAGAACTTGTTGCCATAATGAAAAAGAATCTGGAAGTGCCGGGACATGAGTTTGCCAAAAGCAGGCATATCACCTCCCAGAAACAGCTTCCAATCAGATAAGACATCGGGCGGATTAGCGGAGGAGAAGTCCTGCTTCATGAAACCTGCGGGTTAAAGGTTTCAAATTAACTACAATACATATACAAATCACAATAGTTTTTATTCAATTACTTCAAATGATCATTTTGATAATCATTAATCCAAATGAAATGAAAATAATGTACTTGCGAGTTGTATGGAAAATAATGAGATAAGAAGGAGATGGTACCGTAAAAGTTGATGTGGATACCACCTTTATGACAATACGTGCAACTTGTATTTTGTACAAAACAAAAAAGCACCTAGCAAATGAATGCTAAGTGCTTGATTTCACTGCTCCCGAAGCTGGGCTCGAACCAGCGACCCTCTGATTAACAGTCAGATGCTCTAACCGGCTGAGCTATTCGGGAGTGTTATCCGGTTATGTACTCGAATTGTGGTGCAAATCTAAGGAATGACTTTATTCAGTGCAAGCATCTTTTGTAAAAAAGTGTCAGCTCTGAACTTTTTGAAGGATTAACTCCTTGACTTTCTTTGCATCGCCCTTTGTAAAATTATTGATAATAATTTCCGGCCGCATCCTCGGAATGATCCGGATCGTCGCAAAAAAGAGTCCGCTGTCGATTTCCACACCTGAAATATCGCTGTAAAACACAAAATTATCAGAGCTGCGGAAAAGCTTCCGGACCTTAAAGGTCACTCCCTTGTCTCCAAAGGTAATTTCATCAGGAAAAAACGGGTTCATAAGCCCGCTGGCGCTGTATCGCTCGTTCATGTTATTCGATTTAGATATGTTACAAAGGTAAATACACCACCTTTTTCGTTTCAAAGAATTCTTCCCCAAAATAGTCGGAAAGGTTGTACACGTACGACTTCCTGTTTACTTCTGCCAGCTCCTCTTCCAGGTCTCCCCCTTTCAGGTACAGAATGCCGTTTTTCAGATCGTGATAGGAGTTGCGGCTGATGTTGTTTCTCACCCAATCAACAAATGGTGCCATCCGCGTCACGGCCCGGCTTACCACAAACTCATAGTAGTCTGTGAGCTTTTCGGCCCTCACCTGCTCAGCCCTCACATTGTCCAACTGCAAAGCCTGGGCCACTTCCTGCACAACCCTGATTTTTTTGCCGATACTATCTACCAGGTGAAACTGGGCTTCCGGGAAAAGAATGGCCAGCGGTATTCCGGGAAAACCACCCCCTGTACCCACATCCAGAATATTTGTTCCGGGCCGGAATGCCTGCACTTTGGCAATACCCAGCGAATGCAGTACATGCCGCTCATACAATGTTTCAATATCCTGACGGGATATAACGTTGACCTTCGCATTCCAGGAGGTATACAGCTCATCCAGTTGTGCAAACTTATCAAGCTGGGTTGCGGAGAGGTCCGGAAAGTACTTTTTAATCAATTCCATGTTTTCCGGTTTTTTTTCTGGGTGAAGGTTACAAAACCAAATATCAGGTAGTAAACAAACAAGGCAAAATCCATTGCAAAGCAGCTAAACCATTCTACCGTTTTTGCCAGTTTGTTGTTGATTGTCAATAATAAGCTCCATTGCAGGATCCAGCGTATACCCAGGATCGCACCAAGTATTTGCAAGCTGAAAAAATCACGGGTTACAATACCTGCTGCCAGGGTAGCAATCGCCAGGATCCATACGGCAATATGCGCTCCGGAGAGGGCGCCGAGCAATATTTTGTTGGACAACTTATAATACCTGCTGACTGCAAGGTGCCTGCGTTTCTGATTATACCAGGTGCGCCAGGTCAATTTCGGTTTGGAGTAAACAAACGAATCCGCTTCGACGGAAATCGTGGTATTAGAGGAAGTGGATACTTCATTGAGAAACAGATCATCATCCCCGCCGTAAACCGCCTTGTGCGTATAAAAACCTTTGTTTGCAAAAAACAGCGACTTACTGTATGCAATATTGCGCCCCACCCCCATGTAGGTGCGCCCTGCTAGTGCAAATGAAAGATACTGTACAGCGCTATAAAACGTCTCGCACCGGATAAACCAGTTGAGCAGTCCTTTTGATTTGAAGTAAGGGGAAAAGCCCAGTACGATATCCTTTTCACCGGCAAAACAGGAGGTCATGGCGGTGATCCAGTGTGGAGACGCAGGCCGACAGTCGGCATCGGTCATGAGTGTTACCGGATATTTGGCCTGCTTCATACCGACCGTCAATGCATACTTTTTGGGTGTAATATGCGGAAACTGATCATTGATGCGAATGTACCGAATATGTTTCCAGTTGAAAATATTCTCCCGGATATACTCCTCACTGCCATCATCAGACCGGTCGTCGAGCAGGATTACTTCAAATACCGGATACTCCTGAGCGTCCAGCATGGGAAGGAGTTCGGTCAGGTTTTCTCTCTCATTCCAGGCACATACCAGCACCGTAACGCCGGGAGCTGTGCTTCCATAGTTGCTGCTTTTTGTATAAAATGCCAGTCGGGTAAAAAAGTAGAGGTAATAGAATATTTGAATAAGCACAAACGCCGCCAGCGCATACAGTAGATATTCGGCCACAACAGAAGAGAGGTATGTAAAATTATTTCATATTCATGCAAATATAAGGTCATTGCCAGGAATGTTAGAGGGATACCTCCTATTTTTGCAGATCAGCAATTTAAAACCTTTTAATGAAGTTTACCCTAAAAAGTAAAGACCCTCAGTCGAAGGCGAGAGCCGGATTTATTGAAACGGATCACGGGATTATTGAAACCCCCATATTTATGCCTGTGGGTACAGCCGGAACCGTAAAGGCAGTGCACCAGCGTGAGCTGAGGGAGGATATCGGAGCACAGATCATCCTTGGAAATACCTACCACCTGTACCTTCGCCCCGGAACAGAAATCCTTCACAAAGCGGGCGGCCTGCATGCATTCAACGGCTGGGACAGACCTATCCTGACAGACAGCGGAGGCTACCAGGTGTACTCCCTGGCAGGCACGGGGAGGAAAATCAACGAAGAAGGTGTGGTTTTTAAGTCACATATTGACGGAGGCGTTCACACCTTCACGCCCGAGAATGTAATGGATATTCAGCGCGTCATCGGAGCTGATATCATCATGGCTTTTGACGAATGTACCCCGTATCCCTGTGATTTCGGGTACGCGCGGAAATCCATGGAAATGACACACCGGTGGCTGGCAAGATGCTGTGAAAGATTTGACAATACAACGCCACTCTATGGTCACAGCCAAACGCTTTTTCCGATTGTACAGGGTAGTGTCTATAAAGATCTTAGGAAGCAATCTGCAGAAACAATCGCTTCGTTTGGTCGTGAGGGTAATGCCATCGGCGGCCTCTCCGTGGGGGAGCCGGCCGACATTATGTACGAGCTGACGGAAGTGGTTTGTGACATTCTTCCTGCCGACAAGCCCCGGTACCTGATGGGTGTCGGAACACCGGCCAATATCCTCGAATGCATTGCGCTAGGCGTAGATATGTTCGACTGCGTGATGCCTACCAGGAATGCCCGTAATGGCATGATTTTTACAACAGAGGGAATCGTCAACATCAGGAATGAAAAGTGGAAAGATGATTTCTCACCGCTTGATCCGGGGCTCGACGGCTATGCAAGCTCTTTTTATAGTAAGGCATATCTAAGGCACCTGGTTAAATCAGGTGAAATGCTGGGCGCACAAATTGCCAGTATTCACAATCTGACCTTCTATCTCTGGCTGGTACGTACCGCACGGGAGAAGATCATGGAGGGCAACTTTACCTTATGGAAAAAGGAAATTGAAAAAAAGTTGAATCAACGCCTTTGAAAGTTCGGTAAAGGGAGTTTTTTTGAAAAATATTTGGGATGAAATACAGGAAAGTTTTCCATTTGTACCAAATTTGGTTGATTAAGTGATGTGGTTAACATATTTTTGTGCGCACTAGGCATTTGGTTGAACTAAATTTGGCCATGAAATCAAAATAATTTTACTCATAATTGACATAGCTCAATCCTAGTTAATCTTTACAACGCTAACTTGAATAGTATGAAAAAAGTATCCCAGTTGATTGGTTCGTTTGCCTTGGGGGCAATGATGGCACTGCCTTCATTTGCACAACCGCTGGAGCAGCCGAATTCTCCGGATTACAACCCAAAAGCTTCTTATGATGGTCCTTACAAAATGAACACCTGGTCTATATCAGCTCATTTCGGTCCGTCTTTGTTTTTTGGTGATTTGCGGGAGTATGACTTCTGGCCGGTAACCAAAACATCTTCTGACAGCCATAAGGAATCCGGAACTTTTCAGGGAGGTCTGACGATCAACAAACAGCTTTCATACTTGTTCGGTGCACGTCTGGATGGTTCAATCGGTAACCTGAGAGGGATGAAACGCCGGATGTACAATCGCTATTTCGAAGGAAATTATTTCGACGTATCACTCGCCGGTACTGTAAACCTGAAAGGTCTTTTGATGGGACCTAACAAAATGAAGCGCTGGAAAGTGGATGCGTATGTAGGTATAGGGCAGGTATTTTACGATGCGACTGCTTATGATCTGACAGGTGGTATTCCGCTGCGTGAAACTGGTAAAATGAATGACTGGATCGTTCCTACCGGTTTGAACATTAACTATGAGCTGAGCAAAAGATTTGACCTGGGTCTGGATTTCCGTCTGACTCATACCAACTCTGACTACCTGGATGCTACTTACGGCGGTGACTATGACCGTACGCCTAACAGCTTCGTAATTGCTGACCAGAAAACATCCCGCAAAGGAAATTCGGAACTTGACAGCTACGGATACGGTGCTATCCAGCTTACTTACAAGCTTGGTAAAAAAGCATTGAAAGTGGCGAAAGTGGATGGCAAATGGGATTACAAACCAGAAGAAGGATATTATCACCTGCGTTACACAGATCCAAAAGTCCTGATCAAACCGCCTAAGATTCTTACGCTGGAAGAAATGGACTCTGTTGCGAAAGCAAACCGTCCGAAAGACATCGATCCTAAATTGTTGCTTGATACAGATGGTGACGGTGTTTCTGACTTCTTCGATAAAGAGCCTAATTCACCTGCCGGAAGTGTTGTGGACGGTAGCGGCCGCGTACTTGACTTTGATTCTTACGTGAAAAATGCACTGGCAACAGGAGCAGCTTGCAGCGAAATCTTTGCGAACGTTACGTTTGACACAGACAAAAATGCGATCAAACCTGAGTTCCAGGAAATGCTGAAAAACGTAGCAGCCCTGATGAACAAAAACGGATGCCGCCTGCAACTTGCCGGCCACACAGACCGCCGTGCTTCTGACCGCTACAACATTGCACTTTCACGCCGCCGTGTGGATGCAGTTAAAAACTTCCTGATCAACGAAGGTGGTCTGACAGATCCTAGCAAAGTAATCGTTGACTACTTCGGATCATTCAAACCGATAGCTGACAGCGCAAGTCGCCCAGGTCTGCAGAGAAACCGTCGCGTAGAACTGAAATTGCTTCCTTAACCGGAAACAATAAACATACAAGAAGGCCTCCCATCGGAGGCCTTTTTCTTTTTTACATATAATAAAGATGCTTGTGTATTTGAACCAGGCAGTTACCACGTAAGATACATTGATGAAAAAGTACGATTATTTGATAGTTGGTGCAGGATTATGGGGTTCTGTATTCGCCCATGAAGCAAACAAAAGAGGCAAAAAGTGCTTGGTAATTGACCGCAGGAACCATACAGGCGGCAATATTTTTTGCGAGAATGTTGAGGGAATCAATGTGCATAAGTATGGTGCGCATATTTTTCATACCAATGATAAAGACATCTGGGATTACGTAAATTCCTTTGTCGAGTTCAACCGCTACACCAACTCCCCCATCGCGAATTATAATGGCGAGTTGTACAATCTGCCGTTCAATATGAACACTTTTTACCAGCTCTGGAAGATAAAAACACCGGATGAGGCGCGGGAGAAAATCAGGCAGCAGGTTGAAGAAGCCGGTATCAAAGATCCGCAGAACCTGGAAGAGCAGGCCATTTCACTGGTGGGTACCGACATTTACTTTAAACTCATCAAAGCTTATACTGAAAAACAGTGGGGCCGTAAGGCAACAGAGCTACCTGCGTTCATTATCAAACGTTTACCCGTAAGGTTTACTTTTGACAACAATTATTTCAATGACCGTTATCAGGGTATTCCGATTGGTGGATACAACAAGCTTACCGAGGGATTACTGAAAGACATAGAGGTTAGAACGGGTGTCGATTTCTTTGCAGATCGTGTTGAACTGGAAGACCTCGCAGAGACAGTGGTATACACAGGTCCGATTGATGAATATTTTGGCTTCCGGTTTGGGCAGCTTGAATACCGTAGTCTGAGGTTTGAAAACCAACTACTGGATCGCGACAACTACCAGGGTAACGCAGTGGTTAATTATACGGATGGAGAAACACCATTTACCCGGATTATTGAGCACAAGCATTTCGAATTCGGCACTCAGGCGAAAACGGTGATTACGCACGAGTTTCCACAAGAATGGGTAAAAGGCGCTGAGCCCTATTATCCCGTCAATGATGATAAAAATACTGCTGTATTTAACCAATATCGTGATCTGGCAGCTCAGGAAAGCCAGGTTATCTTTGGGGGACGCCTGGCTGAATACAGGTACTACGATATGCACCAGGTTGTAGGATCAGCATTGAAAAGAGTCAAAACCATATTCGACTAAAACAGTTGAAGCATATCAAAATCCGGATTATGAAAATAGTCCGGATTTTTTTTGTCGAATCAGTTACCTAATCCAGATACCCGCGTCTAAATCCTGCACCACCTTTAATGCGATGCAGGAACAGCAACAGACCCAGGTAAAAACGCAATATGCTTTTCATAGCGGAAGACTCCTTCTCTCCGCTATGAAAAGCATGCAGGTACACTGGCGATTGTATCTGGTTTTCACGTGCACCAGTCTGTGCCTGGCATTATTGTACCTTCGCTACGCTACCCCGCGATATATCATTACCAGCTCCATTTTGATTCGTGATGATTCGCGCGGATCTGAATTCGCTGAGTCGGCCTTCATGGAAGAGCTTGGTGGACTTCCACTTCAAAGCAATGTTGATAATGAAATAGAAGTACTGAAGAGCAGGACTTTAATGCAAAGTGTTGTCAATGACCTGCAGTTAAATGTTCGCTATGAGGTCGCCGGAGATATAAAAACGGCTGAACTGCACGAAAAGTCACCCTACCGCCTCACATTGCTTGATTCCGGTGACCAATACAAGGCAACAAGCTATCAAATCACAGAATTACATGGTAGACGTTTTCGCCTGCTAAGTCCCGTCCGGCAGGTGACAGGCAGGTTTGGGGATACAATCCGCCTTGGCAGCGGAAGAGCGGTTCTTAGGAAAACGAGTTTCAAACCCGGTGAGCAATGCATGTATTCTATTACATTGTCACCACATCATACTATTGTAAACCAGTACGCTTCCCGTTTGAAAGTGACTGCCAGTAACAAGCTGGCAAGTATAGTTACCTTATCATTAACGGACATTCTTCCTGAAAAAGGAGAAGCAATCCTGAACAAGCTGCTTGATAATTATCAGAAAATAAATGCTGCCGAACAAAGCCGGCGGGCTGCAAAAACACTGGCTTTTATTGAGCAGCACCTTGTAGTCATTTCAGCACGTCTACAAAAAGATGAAGTCGCCATTCAAAAGTTTAAAAGCCGGCATCAGCTGACTGACATTACTGAACACGCCAAGCTACTCACCCGAAACCGGCAGCTTACCCAACAAGAAGCCAGCAAATACAATGCGCAACTGGATGTACTTACCCATCTCGGAACATTCCTGGTTAGCGGGCCGGAGCAAACCCTGCCTGCGAGCCTTACCTTGCAGGAGCCGACCTTTGCTGCAATCATCAGTCGATACAATGAAGTACTTACCACCAAGGCCAAATACCTTGCAACAACCCGCGCCGGGTACCCGCGCATACGTGAGCTGGAAGATCAGCTGAAAAGTCTGAAAGCAGACTTGCAGGTAAGTATTCAAGCACATCGGCAAGAAATCAGCACATACCTCACCGCGCTGAGAAGTATCAGACTTCAGGAGGAGTCAGAAATGCAGCAGCTGCCGCAATGGGAGCGAACATACCAGGGATTGCTCCGGCAGCAGCAAACAGATCAGGAGCTTTATGTATTACTGCTCAAAAAACGTCTTGAAACCGCACTTTCAAAATCATCCACAATTTCCAATGCACGGATGATTGATCCGCCTCTTGCTGATCCTGAGCCGACGCATCCGGATGCAAGGGTTACTTTAGTGATGGCCGGCTTTACGGGCCTGATGCTTCCATTTCTGCTGCTTCACCTTCGTCAGGCACTTAATACCAGGGTACTTTGCAAATCAGATGTGTCTGAACGGATTGATCTGCCATTTATTGGAGAGCTCACACATGTTTCCAGAAGAAGAAAACAACTGCTTTTTGCACCCAGATCGGCGATCACAGAGCAATTCCGTACATTGCGAACGAACCTGCACTTCTTACCGGATGTACGCAGCCGGCAGGTCATACTTATTACGTCGGGAACCAGTCATGAAGGGAAATCATGGATTGCCATGAACCTTGCTGAAACCCTTTCACGCTCCGGACGGAAAGTTGTACTCGTTGAAATGGATCTCCGAAAGCCGGGCATTACAACCTACCTCGATTTGAACCCATGTGGAGTAACTGAGCTATTGACATCCGGTCAAAACCCATCCACTTTCCTTCAAAAGTCCCCCGGACTAGCTTTCGATATCATTGCAGCAGGCAAACCGCCGCCTGATCCTCTTGCGCTGCTACTGGGTGAGTACATGGGTGATCTATTTGCTTCCCTGAAAGCCATGTATGAGCACATTATTATTGATTCACCGCCTGCCGGCTTATTAGCGGATGCCTTGCTGATAGGGCAATATTCCGACTTATCGCTGTACGTGATCAGACAAGGGTTTACCAGGAAAAGTGATCTGGATAAACTCTGCCAGATAAGTGCGCGCAATCAGCTCCCTTTACTGCATTTGATCCTGAACGATGTACAGGCAGACTCAGATGACCAGTACAATTACTACCAGCAGAAGCGTGAGGGCCATTTAAAATCTCTGTTATCGAAATACTTAAAATACCGGTCATGAACAATGAAGTTTACATCATAGCCGAGGTAGGCATGGCACACGACGGCAGTTTGGGCATGGCGCACAGCTTTATTGATGCGCTCTCAGGTACCGGAGTGAACGCTGTTAAGTTTCAGGTACATATTGCAGCTGCGGAGAGTAGCATGTCCGAACGTTTTCGCATCAATTTCTCCTATGAGGACCGGACAAGAATGGATTACTGGGCCAGGACCGAATTTACAAGGGAACAATGGGCTTGTCTGAAAACGCATTGTGCGGCAAATGGAATGGACTTTGTAGCGAGCCCATTTTCTATTGCTGCTGCCGAGTTGCTGCAAAACATCGGGGCAAAAAAAATTAAGATAGCCTCCGGTGAAGTAACGAATCACTTGCTGTTAAAAAAAATAGCCCGGTTTGCCGACTATGTCCTTCTTTCGAGCGGCATGAGTAACTGGGATGAGCTGGATGGCGCCGCGTCTATCCTCACTAACCGTGAAATCGCTTTTTCAATTCTTCAATGTACTACCGCCTACCCCACTCAACCTTCGCAATGGGGTTTGAATGTCCTGGATGAAATCAGGAATCGTTATGATGTGCCCGCAGGTTTTTCGGACCATTCGGGTGATATCTATGCCGGACTTGCAGCTGCGGCACACGGAGCATCCACAATCGAAGTTCATGCAACATTTGATCAATGCATGTTTGGTCCGGATGCGAGGGCTTCCCTTGATATGCGGCAGATTAGCTCCTTGGTAAAAGGCATCAGGCAAATTGAAAATGCCGTGAGACATCCTGTCAACAAACTCCACAATGAGGATTTCCGGGAACTCAGTAAAATATTCGGCAAGTCGCTGGCACTTAACAAGCATTTGAAAAAAGGGCATATAGTCAGGCTGGAAGACCTTGAAACAAAAAAACCGGCAGGTCAGGGAATGGATGTACGCAATTACCAGCAAGCTGTCGGCCGCATGCTGCTTCGGGATATGCCACAGTGGGAGTTTTTACAAGAACATGACCTTGAACCATGCGAAAAGTAAGTGTGATCGTAACTGCCCGGGCGAGCTACTGCCGTGTTCTGACTTTGCTTCACGCCATTGCTGCACACACATCCTTGTACCTTCAACTGGTGGTGTTTTGTGATAAAACCCATCCAGACTCGTCCTCCATGAAGTACCGGGTACAAAGGGACGGATTTGAAATGGCCGGATGTGTCGAGATCGATACAGCCTGCAATGATTTAGGCAGTGCTGCCATACGTACTGCTCATGCCATCAAACAACTGGTTGCCGTATTTACAAGACTGGCCCCTGACATCGTCATCACCATAGCCGACCGGCACGAAACCATGGCGACGGCGATTGCGGCCTCTTATCTGAATATTCCGCTCGCGCATTTGCAGGGTGGCGAAGTGACCGGAAATATTGATGACAAAGTACGAAATGCCATTACCCGCCTTGCTGACGTGCACTTTGTAGCAACTCGTCAGGCAAAGATACGCCTTGTAAGGTCAGGCGAAGATCAGGCCAAAGTGCATTGGGTGGGCTGCCCGGCAATCGACCTTGCTCACCAGATTGTCAGCAACACGGATGAATCCATTCACGACTTCAAAGGCATTCATTTTCCTTTTGCAAGTGAAAGATTTCTCATTGTAATGCAACATGCTGTGACCACTGAGTTTGGAGAAGCACATTGTCAGGTCAAGCAGACTCTCGAAGCAGTAAGGCAGCTGAATATGCCTGTCCTGTGGTTTAAGCCCAATTACGATCCGGGGCACTGTGATCTGAGTGGTATGATTCCCAGTTCTTTAGATGATGATTTTGGCAATTGTCTTCACATTATGCAAGACCTTTCCCCCCAATCATTCCTTCGCTTGTTAAACCAATCTGCATGCCTGATCGGAAATTCGAGTGCGGGTATCCGTGAAGCTTCTTTTCTGGGTATTCCTGCGGTAAATATCGGCAGTAGACAGGCCGGCAGAGAGCGTGCACACAATGTAGTGGACGTTGATTATCAGGCTTCCGTCATCACCAAAGCAGCTTCTGAACAATTGAAAGTTGGACGCTATCAGCCAAGCTATTTGTATGGAAATGGAAATGCAGCTTCACAGATAGCAGACCTGCTGGCTACCTGTCCTTTATCCATTATCAAAAAGAATACATTTTGACATGCACACACCCAAAGTACTCGGCATTATTCCGGCACGAAAGCAGTCCAGGGAGGTTCCCGGCAAGAACAGCAAGCTGCTCAATAACAAGCCATTGGTAAGTTATACCATTGAAACAGCCCTGCAAAGCCAGCTTCTGGATACGATCCTGGTTTCGACAGACAGCTCTGAAATTCTTGAAATAAGCAGATCATATGATAAGGTAGAGACACCCTTCACGCGTCCGGCCCATTTGGCGACTGACCTTATTCCCTCGATTGCCGTGGTGCAGCATGCGCTGGACTACTATGAAGCAACCGGACAAATATTTGACTTTATATGCCTTCTGCAACCCACCGTGCCTTTCAGAAGTGACCGGATTATTGACAGGAGTATCGAAGAAATCGTCAAATGTAGTGCAGATAGCCTGATTACTGTGGCACCTATACCCGCAAAATACAACCCGCTCTGGGCATACCGGCTTGACGAACATACCATCCGGCCGCTTGTACCCGAAAGTGCCGGGGTATTTCGACGGCAGGACCTCCCTCCTTTTTTCTGCCGTAACGGATCAGTTTATATTACCTCTGCGTACCTGATCAAAGAAGGACTGATAACTGGTGGGAAAATGGCAGTTCTGATGGACGAACACGAAAACCATGTCAACATAGACAGCCTTGCCGACTGGAAAGTCGCCGAGCAGATCGCACTTACCTTTAACGAAAATGCCTGAAAAAAGAATGCTGATCCTCATCACCAACAGCTTTGCAGCGCTGAATGTAGTTCATAGCGGGCTGCTACGGCAATTATGTCGCAAGTACAACATCTATCTGATGTCTGACCTAATCGGGAAAGAAGATATATCAAACTTTTGCAAAACCTACTTTCTTAAAGCTGCGATTGATCCCTGCGAATTTCCGGATGAAAATAGCTTACTGCGGATCCTGCGCCGGCTGGAAAAACTGCTTTTTCTGGTTTATAATGACATTGAAACTTTTCAGGTTAAATATGGCAGTTACCTGCTTACAAAACCGGTTTTCCGGTTTGCCAGGTTGTTGCGGCATAATACCTGGCTGGCAGCAGTATTAGTCATACTCAGGAAATTAATCATTTGGTACGCATTGTACATAGATGCGGGAAAATTGCGATGGGCATGTAAATATGATTTGGTAATCTCTACATCTCCCCTCGACAGCCGCGAAAACCGGGTTGTCAATTTCCTAAAAACGAAAAAGGTAAAGTCTGTGGCTTTGGTAATCAGCTGGGATAACCTTAGTACCAAAGGTGTCATGAATGCTGAACACGATAATATATTCGTCTGGAATCACATCATGGCGGCAGAGTATCGCAGGTTTTACAAACTTTTTGACGGTCGAACCATCATTCGTATTACCGGTATACCCCGATTTGACCTGCATAAAAGCAAGCAATTTGCAGCGCATGATTTTCAGGTAAAATACAGGCAGCAACTGGGCGTCGCCAATGAGCGCATTTTACTTTTTGCAACCAGTCCCGGAAGGCATGTACCGGACCAACAACACTATTTGCAGGATTTGCTCGACTATGCAGAAACGAAAACAGACATCATTGTCCTTCTGCGATGTCACCCGGCTGATTACTTTGACTATTCCGGCTCTTACAAAAAGGATCCTAATCTTAGAATATGGGGCAATTATAACAGTGAAGCAATAGATCATCCATTTGGCAAATGGCTGCCTGCTGCGGACTTCCTTTACAACTTATCAGCCATGCTGCATAGTTGCGCAGTTTGCCTCCATATCGCCTCTACCCTCCGGCTTGATGCCGCTGCCTGCCATAAGCCAGTCATTAATATTGCATATGATCCCACTTTTCAACCTTACCACAGTTCAATTCGGCGATATTACGACTACACACATCAGCTTCCATTGAACAAGTCAAACATCGGAACTACGGTTTACTCAAAAACTGAGCTATACCATGCTTTGGATACCATGCTTACCGGGACTGAACAGACAGACCCTGATGCAGTCAGACCATTTGTTGCTGGCGGGAAGGGCAATGCGGTTGAACGTACACTTTACTACATATCGCAATGCATGCATTGATCGTCTGCTCAGCCCTTCGTTGCATTGCTGCATTAGCAATGATCTTTCTGATCAGTGTAATCGCACCATCTCTGCTAGATACCGGGGAAAGTGAGGTACAAACCATAATTGTTCTGGCTTTTTTCGTGTTTTGTGCCCTTACGCTGGCCAGCAATGAACCTGATCCGGTATTCGGATTCTTATCAATTCCTGTCTTAACCCAGTTTATTCACCTGTTTGAAAAGTATGATTTTCCGGCAGGGGCTATGTCCATCTGGCGGTTGCTGCCTTTCTTGTTAATGCTTGTCTTCCTCTTCGATAAGCTGAGCAAGAGGTCTTTTATATTATCAAAAGAAACCCGAACGGGCATTGCAGCATGGATTTTAATGCATTTGCTCTTTCTGCTCATTACTCCGAAGCCAGGTGAGGTCGTCTTTGCAGGTTGTCTCTTTTATATTTTACTGCTGCCCCTTTCATTTTTGTTTTTGCAAAATGTTTCAGTTGAAAGCAGCTTTCTGATATGGATAGAGAATAGTTTGTGTCTCCTCTTTTTTGTACTTGGTCTTGGAACCATTGGTTTGGTAGTGGCTGGCTCACAATACAAAGGGTCCACCAACCTGCTGGTTACCAGGAACATTGCCGACACAAACGTTACCATGGCATACTTCATCCTCTTATGGCCTTTCGTATTGCTGTATTGCCGGAGGAATAGAGAGCGGCTGGTCAGGCTGGCAGGGATCGTGATGCTCCTGATCATGGTCGTTATTTCATTTTCAAGAGGATCGGTGCTGCTGATGGTACCCTACCTTTTGCTTACCCTCACACTCGACGGTTCATTCCGTTACATTGCTGCATTGTTGTTCGTCATCGGCATCATTGCAATGCTTCGCCCCGACCTAATGCATACTGATGCTGCCGGAGAGCTCGCTTACTCCTGGAAATTGCGAATAGAAGATTTTATGACCGGCACACAGTCTGCGGGCAAGCTGCACCAGATCAGCGGTCGATCCGAAATCCATGCAACTGCCCTGCGTATATTCTATGAAAGTCCGGTTATTGGAAGCGGGATCAGCAGCTTTGAGGTACTGGGACCCGGGTACCGGGAGGCGCACTCGCTTTTTTACACATTGCTCGCCGAAGAAGGAATACTAGGCACTGCTTATTTTTACTTTCTGCTATACATTGTTGCTCAGGAACTTGGCAGCAAAATACTGTATAACACAGCATGTCAGCTCCTTTTTGCCAGTTTTATATTCTATCTCATTTTCAATCATACTGTGGGTAGCGTCTTTGTTATTTTACCACGTAAAAGTTTGACCATCAATTGCATTGCTCCCATTCTCATCCTGGGACAATACTTTTATGCGCAGGATTTAAGAACCTCCGCAAGGTTTACCGGATGAAGCCTGTACTGATCATCGGAAAAGTCCCTCCACCGGTTGGCGGGGTAGCTGTCCATGTGGCCAGGCTGGTCGCTGGGCTGTCTGCTAAAAAGCAAAACTTTTACTTCTGCAACCTTCGCAAAACCACTCCGGTGCACTTGGCATATTACCTTATACGCTACCAGATCATTCACCTGCATACCTCCAATCCATGGTTCCAGCTAAGTGTGGCTGTGTTCTCTCGTATTTTCAGCAAAACACTCATGATTACTTACCATGGCAACTGGGGCCGGTACCATGCATTGAAAAACCTGGCAGTACGACTTTCCGCAAGGCTTTGCCGGTATCCTCTGGTTCAAAATAAAGAAAGTCTGGCACCCGCATTATCTGAAAATCCGAATGCACGATGCATTCCCGTTTACATAGCCAGCGACGACAAGCGTCTCCTGCCCGAAAGTGTGTCCGGGATGCTCACCCGGCTCAGGCTGACTTACAAATATGTTTTCTGTACACATGCCTGGAATGTAGCATTCGACAAATATGGACGGGAAATTTATGGCATTTCTGAGCTTGCAGCCCACTTGCGCCAATTCCCGCGCTCGGTACTGGTAGTAGCTGACCCTTCCGGACGGTACAGGGTATATCTGGAAAAAATCATGGGTAAGGTCCCGGACAATGTGCTGATAATGCAGGGAAGTTTTGACTTTAGAAGCATACTCGACCATTGTGACGGATTTATCCGCAACACCACTACGGATGGTTCATGCATCAGCATTGAGGAAGCATTGGCGCAGCATAAGGTAGTTTTAGCAAGTAATGCAGTGAGCAGGTCACCGGGTTGCCGGTTGTTCAGTGATGTCAGCACGATTAACCTGGAATGGGAGTTGCTGGAAGGAATGCGCGCTGCGGATTGGACAAAAGTGGAAACCGTATCTGCGCTTGATTCGCTGATCACGCTTTATAAAACCACACAGCTGGCAGTGTAAGCCTGATTTTCAGGTTTGTATATAAAAAACAAAGGCATAGAAAAATTTCCATGCCCTGTTTCACACTATACACACACTATATTTTAAATATCTTTTATCATCAATTTGATGAGCGATGTTCGACTTTCAGTACGCAAAAATAACAAACTAAAGTAATTAGAAAAAAACTTTCGAAAGTGAAATTCTTGTTGCGATTATAAAGTAAAGCATAATTTTTTTAAAAAATTTCACCTCCTGCTGAATAACACGACAAAAATACTCAAATAATCTTGAAATATTGGCCGCACTCCACGGCCCGACTATTTTAGTAACATCAACAAAACACCTTAAAACCATTCATGGAAGCATATTTTACAGTTGACGCACTCATCAGCGTACTTACACTTACCTTACTGGAAATCGTACTTGGAATTGACAATGTTATTTTCATCACCATTGTATCGGGCAAGTTGCCTGCCGACCAGCGCAAAAAGGCGCAAAGCAATGGGCTGCTTATTGCACTGGTACTGCGTATTGCGCTTTTGTTTGCCATATCATGGGTGATTGGCCTCAAACAGGACTTGCTGACCCTCTTCGGGCATGGCTTCAGCGGACGCGATCTGATCCTTCTTTCCGGCGGGCTTTTCCTATTATATAGTACCACTAAGGAAATCCACCACAAGCTGGAAGGCGAAAACGAGGAAACGCCTGCTATCGGCTCCGGAAAGCAGTCAATGACATTTGGAAGTGCCCTCATTCAGATCGCCCTGCTCAATATTATCTTTTCTTTTGACTCGGTACTGACTGCCGTGGGGTTGGTGAAGGAAGTACCTATTATGATCCTGGCGGTGATTGCCTCGACCTTCATTATGATTGCATTTGCGGGTAAAATTGGCGACTTTGTAAATAATCATCCTTCCATTAAAATACTTGCGCTATCATTTTTGTTGATGATAGGTACCCTGCTCGTAGCCGAAGCATTCCATTATGAAATTCCGAAAGGCTATGCTTACTTCGCTATGGCATTTTCATTTTTCGTGGAATTGCTGAATATGAAGCTGGACAAAACCACCAAGGAACCGGTTAAGCTGCATAACCGGGTAAACTGATTAACCATGCGAATAAACCCCGATACTATTGACCGGATCAAGCAAGCTGCGGACATCGTAGAGGTGGTCGGGGACTTTGTATCACTTAAGAAAAAGGGCGCTAACTATTCTGCCTGCTGCCCTTTTCACAATGAAAAAACGCCTTCTTTCAATGTAAATCCGTCTCGGCAGATCTTCAAGTGCTTTGGCTGCGGCGCTGCCGGGGATGCCATCAAGTTTGTGATGGATATTGATGGTATCGGCTATGGTGAGGCCCTGCGGTACCTGGCCGCCAAGTATAACATTGAAATTGAGGAAGAGCAGGTTACCGATGAGGAGGCGCTCCGCCAAAACGAACGGGAGAGCCTGTACATCATTCTTAATTTCGCCAAGAATTTTTATGTCAATCAGTTACATGACACTGAAGAGGGGCAGGCGATCGGATTAAGCTACTTCCGGGAACGTGGCTTTTCACAGGAGACGCGTCAGAAATTTGAGCTGGGATACAGCCTGGATACCTGGGATGCGCTATCCAGGGAAGCCCTGGCAAAGGGATTTTCTGTTGATATACTTGAAAAAGCAGGTTTGCTCATTCATCGTGAAGGAAGCCAGACGGCTGGTTACGACCGTTTTCGTGGCCGCGTCATATTTCCCATCCACAATGTAGCCGGCAAGGTCATTGCATTTGGCGCCCGCATCCTGAAAGCCGATAAGCATGGCCGTGGTAACCAGCCCAAATACCTCAACTCGCCGGAAACGGAAGTTTACCATAAAAGTGATGTACTCTACGGTATTTATCAGGCCAAAAATGCGATCAGGCAAAAAGAGCACTGCTACCTGGTTGAGGGATATACGGATGTTATTTCGCTCCATCAGGCTGGAATAGAAAACGTGGTCGCCTCCTCGGGAACTTCGCTGACAGTGGAGCAGATCAGGCTGATTGGCAGGTTTACCCCCAATATCACCATTCTTTACGACGGTGACGTGGCAGGTGTGAAAGCCGCTTTGCGGGGGCTGGATCTGGTATTGGAAGAGGGGCTTAATGTCAGTGTTGTACTGTTTCCTGATGGGGACGATCCCGACAGCTTTGTGAGGAAAGTAGGCGCTGAGGCATTCAAGGAGCATATCCGGAAGGCTTCCAGGGACTTTATTTCCTTCAAAACCGAAATCCTCTTACAGGATGCAGGTAATGATCCTTTCAAACTGGCTGCTGTAATCAGCGAGGTGGTCAATAGCGTTGTCAAGATTCCGGATGCGATTAAAAGGCAGGTTTTCTTTCACCGCATCTCAGAAATGATGAAGGTGGATGAGCAGATGCTGATTTCAGAAGGAAACAAGCTGCTGCGGAAAACCCATACGCAAAAACAGGCTGAAAAGCCGGGAAGATCGAATATCCCGGAAGGTCCGGATGAGCTGGACGCAGGTGGCCCGGGATACGAAATGGAAGAGCGCGCGCTTGCCGGTGACCTCGCCCAGCGCGACACCCAAAAGCCTCAGCATAACAAGTTACGGTATCAGGAAGAAGCATTTGTGCGGCTGCTGGTACTCTTCGGCTCCCGGGAGCTCGAACCGGACATTACAGTTTGCCAGTATGTACTTGGTGAGATCGACGGCATTGATTTTCAGGATCCGGTTTTCCGTCACCTGCTCACCCTGTTCCGTGAAAATTACGCACGAAGCATAGTGCTGCCCACAGATTACTTTCTGCAGCATCGTGAGCCCGAAATCCGGGACCTGACCATTGGCTGGCTTACGACAAAGTACGAGCTGAGCGATCAATGGTCGGAGAAATATGAAATTTACGTCCCACAGGAAGCGGATGTACTGGATAAAACCGCATTTGTTAACATCCTTCGGTTAAAAAAGGTATTTATCGAAGAAAAGATGAAGGAATGCCTGCAACGTGCTGTACATGCCGTGACAGAAGAGGAGCAGGTTGCAGTAATGAACGAGTTCATGTTTTATAAAGGTGTGAGTATGGCTGCTGCAAAGGAGCTCGGAAGTGTTATCGGTTGATTCTAAAAATAACGTATGAATGCTATGAAGACCTTGCAACCGGCATTGCTGCTATGCCTGGCTTTGGCCATGCTTGCCTGCGGACCATCCTACAAAACGCTTAAAACGAAGAAAGAAGCCGGCTTTCACCTTTCTGACTTTACTACATTCGGTTTTTACGATATCGAGGCAACGGGCGATACCATTCCGGAGAACTTTGAAAAGAATATCGGTATCATCAGAAATGAGATCTCCAAGAATCTGCAGGCAAAAGGACTTGACGAAGCACGTGACCCGGGTTTGAAAATCAACATTGCCATTTCAGTAGAGGAAAAGCTGCAAACCCGCCAGACCGACTACCGCACCGACGGCTATCCAAGGTACATGGGCCAGCGGCGGTATTCGTGGAAAAGCCAGGAAGTGGTAGTGGGAAAGTACCGGGAGGGAACAATTATTCTGGACCTGGTGGATGCGGCAAACAACAAGCTGATGTGGCAGGGTGGCGCAGAGGGGATACTGTCCGGCAAGGATGAACAATTTCAAGATCGCATCAGTCCGGTAATTAAAAAGATCATCGATGAAATTCCGTAATGAATTTCATAAAAAAGGGTTGCTCCGGTAAAGAAGCAACCCCGATATGGTCATACGATGGTAGCTATGCGTTGTTGTTGGCAACATTGCGAACCTTATCATTCACATTATCAGCAACTGACGTCGCTTTTTCCTTTACATTATTCACATTTTTAACAAAACCTTCTTTCAGTTTTTCAGCAAGTGCGGTCAGTTCATCAAGGCTTTGTTCGTATTTGTCTTTGGCTGTACCACCCAGGTCACCTGCTTTGTCTTTAAGCAGCTTACGGGTTTCTTTTCCATTTTTAGGAGCAACAAGCAGGCCTATTGCAAGCCCTGTCAGTAATGCGCCCACAGCGCCGATCAAAAATTTCTCGTCCTTGTTCATACGAATTTCCTATTTTGTGTTAATAATCATCAGATAAACTCCACAGGTAAAATAACCGTGCCATCAAACATCGGCTTACACCGGATGAAATCTCCCCGTTTTCTCAGCATCGTAACATCTTTCCTGATCTGCATTGCTCCGTTTTTTGCCTCAGCCCAATGGAAAATCCTGGATATTAAAACGGGCATTCACATGCGCGCGGTACATGCAGTATCGTCCAATACCTGCTGGATAGGCGGTACAAAAGGAACTGTTTTGAAAACGGCAGACAGCGGACGATCATGGAGGACGTTCAGGCTACCGGATGCCGACTCGCTGGATTTCCGGGATGTGCACGCGTTCGATAAGGACGTAGCGGTTGCCATGAGCGCAGGAGAATCCGACAAAGACAAGGCAAGAATTTACCGTACCGAAGACGGAGGAAGCACCTGGTCGCTTGTGTACCGGTCTACACAAGCTGGGGTTTTTCTGGATGGAATCGATTTCTGGGATAAAAACAGGGGTATTTGCCTGGGTGACCCGGTGGATGGCAGGCTGCTGATCCTGACTACGGAGGATGGTGGAAAAACCTGGCAGGAGCTGCCGCAGGAAGCACGTCCCCAGGCGGAACCGGGCGAGGCTTGCTTTGCAGCCAGCGGTACGTCCATCTTTGCCACCGGCAAGGGCGTGGTTTACATTGGTACTGGCGGAAGCAGGTTTGCCAGGGTTTTCAGGTCGGAAGATTATGGGCGAACCTGGCAGGTGTCCGCTACCCCACTACCTGCCGGCTCTACGAGCGGTATCTTTGGATTGCATTTTTGGTCCAGAAAAAATGGTATTGCTGTGGGTGGAGATTACAAGAGGACTACGGATTCTGCACAAAATGTACTGCTCACCACAGATGGGGGAATTACATGGAAACTTTCAGGTATGACGCGCCCGGCAGGCCTGAAAGAGGCAGTGGGTATTTATCATAAAACCAATGCAACCTGGAACGGGGACACGCAGATCCGGGCAGATAACTATACGCTGGTCGCTACCGGTCCTTCCGGCAGCAGCTACTCGCTCGACCGGGGCAAGTCGTGGCATGTGCTGGGTAAGGAAGGCTTTCATGCCGTAAGCTTTGCAGGAAACGTGGGCTACGCAGTCGGCGCAAACGGCTTAATCGGGAAGATTGAAAAGATATCTACCAAAAAAGGCAAGAGAAAGCTGGTTATTGTTGATGAATAGCCGGTAACAGCCGGAATGCTGTGTTTATGGTAAACATCTTTCCTTTGCTTTTTCCTGAATAAGCTTTTTGAAAGATCAGATACGATCAATCAGCTCCTTTACTTTCCTGACTTCCCTTCCGCTCAGGTGATCGGCAATGGCTGCGGCATGCTCCCGGCCGTTTTCAATGAAAACTTTTTCCGTAAAAACGCCCGCCATCACGGTACCACACAGGTAGAGCCCGGGTACATTGGTTTCGTAATGTTCAGGATTGAATACCGGAACCTTCGTGACAGGATCCAGCGTAACCCCGCATCGCGCAAGCAAATGTTCGTCGGGAAGGTAGCCTACGAGCAGGAACACAAAATCAGCCGGAAGCCACTCGGTTTCGCCGGTTTCAATGTTTTCGATCAGCATACGCCCAGGCTCGATGGCCTTTGTGATGCTGTTGAAGCGCGTATGGATTTTACCTTCCTTCACGCGGTTTTTAACATCAGGCACCAGCCAGTACTTGACCTTAGTCCTGAAATCCGCCTCTTTGTGCACAATGGTGACGTGTGCATCGTGGCGATACAATTCCAGCGCAGCCTCTACCGAGGAGTTGGACCCTCCTACCAGCACTACATTGGTATATGAATATTTGAACGGCTCATCATAGTAATGTGAAACGTGCGGCAGGTTTTCACCGGGCACATTCAGCATTCTTGGTACATCGAAATAGCCCGTTGCCAGTACCACATTCCTGGAATGGAACGTCTGACCGTCATGAGTGTACACGTGGAAAGTACCGTCGGACTGCTTTTCAGCCCGGTCTACATCAACAAAGAGCTTGAAATTCAGATGATAGTAGCCTGCTACTTTACGGTAATATTGCAAGGCTTCGTTCCGGTTGGCTTTCACTTCCGAAATAGCAAAGGGAATACCTCCGATTTCGATGTTTTCAGCCGTTGAAAAAAAACGCATGCGCCTCGGGTAGCGCCGGATAGACTCTGTCAGGTTGCCTTTTTCGAGAATGAGGTAGTCGAGGCCGCTCTTTGCCAGCTCCACACCCATGGCCAGCCCGCACGGACCGCCACCGATCACAATAACATCGTATATATGCATTTTTCGAAAGAATAATCACGCAAAACGAACCGGAAATGACCGGTTCTTATCCCTCCATTTTAACCCTCCAATTTAGATATTGGTTTCTGAACTTTGTAAATTAGCTCAGCGTTGCACGAATTCACCGCACAGCCATTTAGCAAACTTGACGAGCTCCAAAGATATTTTCAGGCAAAACCTTAATGAATGGGGCAGGAGACGAATTCCTTTTGTGTTTCTGATTGACTATCTGGCTGAAAAACCGCTGGCATGGCAGGTAGCCGATGCGGATGCTGCAATGGTTCGTTTTGATCTGAACGGATTCAGCAATGATGCAGTGAAAATGCCTGCTGAGCCTCCTGGCAGCTTTTATTTTCACAAGAAGCCGCAAAGCCTGGACGATTATCTACCCAAATTCAACCAGGTCAAAGCACGGCTTAAAGCGGGTGACTCTTTCCTCGTCAACCTTTCGCAGCCGACGCATATTGAAACCAATCTGACACTTTCAGAAATTTACGACTACAGCGATGCGCCTTACCGCATGTGGTACCGCGATCAGTTTGTTTGTTTTTCTCCCGAAATCTTTATCAAAATCACGGGAAGCCGCATCTCTGCATTCCCGATGAAAGGAACGATTGATGCCGCCATTCCTGATGCCGCACAGGTGATCCTAAACGATTTCAAGGAAGCTGCCGAGCATGCGACTATTGTGGACCTGATTCGAAACGACCTGAGCATGGTGGCGCAAAAGGTGTGGGTAGAACGTTACCGTTACATTGACCAGCTGAATACGTCTGAAAAGACATTGTTACAGGTTAGCTCTAAAATTGCGGGTGCACTGCCGGATGATTTTGAAAGGAATTTCGGCGATTTGCTGCTCAGACTACTGCCTGCCGGCTCCATCACCGGAGCACCAAAGCCCAGTACCATGCGCATCATCAGGGAAGCCGAAGGGTACGAGCGCGGTTATTACACCGGAGTGATGGGGTATTTTGACGGGGAAAACTTTGAAAGTGCCGTGATGATCCGTTTTATTGAAAAAGAAAGTGAAAAGCTGGTTTTTAAAAGCGGAGGCGGCATTACTGCCCTTAGCAAAGCTGCCGACGAATACCAGGAAATGATAGACAAAGTTTACTTACCATTTCGTCATGCCCCACACCCTGTGCATTGAGACCATCTGTATCGAAAACCGGCAGTTCAGAAACCTCCCCTACCATGAAGCCCGCCTCAACCGGACGCGGCGTGAGTTATGGGGGTACCATGATATGTGGAACCTTGCGGAGCTTGTAAGCATTCCCGATACAGTGGACCATACATTGCATAAATGCCGCATTGCCTATGGAAAAGAAATTGATGATGTCCGGTGGGAAACCTATACTTTCAGGCAGATCAGGCAAATCAGGCGGATGTATAGTGACACGATCGATTATCGTTATAAATATGATGACCGCATGGAGCTAAATGCACTTTTTTCAGCCCGCCGCAATGCAGATGAAATTTTAATCATCAAAAATGGCCTAGTTACCGATTCACTGTATTGCAATGTGGCCTTTTACGACGGGAATACATGGCTAACGCCTTCCACACCCCTGCTGCCCGGTACCCAGAGAGCTGCCCTGCTCAATCGTGGTATGATCCGGGAAGCGATAATCCGGGAAGCAGACATAGGGCAATACAGCCGCATCAAACTGTTCAATGCGATGATCGACTGGGATAACGCGCCGGAGCTGGATGTGTGTGAGATACTGCAAAGCTGATCCGGCTGTTTTTAGCTCTAAAATTTATATATTTGATTATAAGCAAGTCTGATCATGAAGCTAAAAACCCCAACATACAATAGTAAATCTGAGAACTTAAATCCTGATTTTACGCACGCTCCAGAGGAAGTTCTTTTAGCTGGCGGAGCTATGGTCTTTGGTAAAAAGACTGGTAAGAATAATGCAAGCATGATCAATGCACTGCAAAATAACCCCTCTACTGAGCCATTTTCATCCGCTGAGTGGGATGCATTAATGCATCAGCTTGATCAAACAAAATAATGAATGTTCTTTTTGACACCAATATCATCCTGAGCATTGTCAGAGCTGTGGATTATGCGGGATTAATAAACTTTCTGAATCCCAAAGACTATCCGATTTATAGTTCAGTTGTTTGTGAAGGAGAAATAAAATCGCTGGCCTTACAAAACAAATGTGGTACCGGCCGCATGAACCTGCTCGAAAATATTCTGGATCAGATCAATATCATAGATATTAGCAGGCTATGCATAAACATTTACACCGAAATAGATGCTTTTTCCCAGTTGAGAAATCCTGATTTTAAAGACTATGGATTTCTGACGCCAAGGAACATGGGGAAAAATGACCTTTGGATTGCTTCCCTGTCAGCCTTACTTGGCTTGCAGCTCGTTACCACTGATTCCGATTTTGACCATTTACACAGTGTGTTCTTTGAGGTAAGAAAAATTGATCAGGGATTACTTTTGCCGTTTTTTCAGCCTTCAACTTAATGTTATCTTCAACTTCCCTCTTCGAGGAAGAAACCACGCTCTTTGCCGATCTGATTTTGCCGGTACCCATACCTTCGCTGTTTACTTACAGGGTTCCGCGGGAAATGAGCAGCATGATCAAAGTAGGCGCACGGGTCATTGTTCAGTTTGGACAAAAAAGGGTAATTACGGCCGTAGTAGCCCAGATCCACAGCAACCCGCCCGTCAAATACCAGGCAAAATATATTCTGGAACTGCTCGACGATGAGCCCATCGTTACGGCCCGGCAGCTTGACCTCTTCTACTGGGTCGCGGATTACTATCTCTGCAATATCGGAGAAGTGCTGAACGTGGCACTGCCTGCGGGACTGAAAATTACCAGCCAGTCGAGGATACAGCTTAATCCCGAGTTCGAGCATGAAGACCTGCTGACAGACGAAGAGCGCGTGGTGATTGACGAAATCCGGAAGCATCAGACTTTGTCTTACGAGGAAGTAGAGCGGCTCACCGCACGTACCAACATTACCAAACTGATCAAGTCACTGGTAGGCAAGCGCGCAGTTATTTTATTTGAAGAAGTAAAAGAACGGTACAAGCCGAAGGTAGTGAGGAAAGTGCGGCTTGCGCAGGGCTACCTGTCCAATGATGCACTGGTAAAGCTCACGTCTTCCCTCGAAAAAAATCCGCGGCAGCAGGAAATCCTGCTGAAATACCTCAGCTTCGTACCCGTTTACAACAACCCCGACCTGAACCTTGGCGGGCTTGATAAAACGGTTTTTTCTCAGGATAAAAGTCTTTCTGACGCCGCTCTGCAAACCCTCGTTAAAAAGGGCATTTTTGAGCAGTTCGAGATTTTTATTTCCAGGTTTGATGAAATTCCCGCGGCTGCAAACGGCCCCATAGCATTGACGGAGCATCAGCAGGAAGCATCCCGACAGATACACGAACATTTTCAACAAAAAGAAGTTGTACTTCTTCACGGTATTACCGGCAGCGGCAAAACGGAGGTTTACATTGAAATGATCCGCCAGGTACTGGCCAGCGGCTCGCAGGTATTGTTTCTCCTGCCCGAAATTGCGCTTACCGCCCAGATCGTCGTGCGGCTGCGTAAGGTTTTCGGAGATGTCATGGGGATTTATCATTCCAAATTCTCGGACAATGAGCGCGTAGAAGTCTGGAAAGGCATTCTCGACGGCAAGTTTCAGTTTGTCGTAGGCGTACGCTCGGCCATATTCCTGCCCTTTGACAACCTGGGACTGATCATTGTTGACGAAGAACACGAAACATCCTACAAGCAGCATGACCCCGCCCCGCGCTACAATGCGCGCGATGTGGCGGTGATCCTGGCTTATATGCACAAGGGAAAAACACTGCTTGGATCGGCTACCCCTTCTCTCGAAAGCTATTTTCATGCAAAAAACGGCAGATACGGACTGGTTGAGATGAAAGAGCGGTTTGGCAATGCAGTACTGCCTGCATTTGAACTGATTGATATCAAAAAGGAAAAGAAGTCGCGCAAGATGAAAAACGAATTTTCATCCGTACTGCTCGACCATTTACGCTACAACCTGGAACATAAGGAACAAACCATTCTTTTTCAGAACCGCCGCGGGTATTCTCCTTACCTGCAATGTGAAGAGTGCAACTGGATCTCGCAATGCACCAACTGCGACGTGAGTCTTACCTATTACATGCGGATGAATGAACTCCGGTGCCACTATTGCGGGCACAAGGAAGAGGTACCGCGCACCTGTCCCAACTGCGGCTCCATACGCGTAAAAACAATGGGTTACGGGACGGAAAAGATTGAAGATGAGCTCCACGTCCTGTTTCCGGAAGCGCGTGTGCAGCGGATGGACCTGGACACTACCCGCGCCAAAAACGCCTATCAGCAGATCATACAGGATTTTGAAGAAGGCGGTACGGATATTCTGGTGGGGACCCAGATGGTCAGCAAGGGTCTTGACTTCGATAATGTAAGCATTGTAGGTATTTTCGACGCCGACCGGATCATTCACTTTCCCGAATTCAGGGCGTCGGAGCGGGCATTCCAAATGCTGACACAGGTAAGCGGGCGCGCAGGCAGGCGGGCCGGACGACCTGGAAAGGTGCTCATACAAACCAACAATCCCGGACAGCCTCTGCTGGAAAAGGTTGTTAATAATGACTATGAAGGCATGTATGAAGCTGAAATTGCTGAAAGGGAGAAGTTTGGCTATCCGCCTTTTACAAGACTGATCAAAGTGACCGTCAAACATCCGGATGAACAGGTATCTGCAAAAGCCGCCCGGGCACTGGCCGACAAGTTGCTGCCAAACCTGGGTTTGAGCCGCGTTCTCGGGCCGCAGCCGCCCCTTGTAGAAAGGGTGAGAAATCAGTTTTTGTTCGACATTCTGATCAAACTTGAAAGAGAAAAGATTAATTTTAAGGCGGCAAAGTCATTTATTCAGGAAAAAGTAACTGACATTCTGACCGACAAGACGCTTAAAAGCATACAGGTCGTGATCGACGTAGACTGTCTATAAATCATTTCTTACCGCATTTCACATTATGTCTCCCAAAAAAACCAGAATTGTTGCAACCGTTGGCCCCACTTCGGAATCGAAAGAAACACTATATGCATTGGCGAAAGCAGGAGTTAATGTTTTTCGTCTCAATTTCTCACATGGTACCCACGCTGACCATCTTTTAAGACTTAATACCATCAGGGCAATTAATGAGGAGTATGGTTTGAATCTGGCCATTTTGCAGGATTTGCAGGGACCGAAAATCCGTATCGGTCTGGTAGCGGAAAAAGATGGTGTCCTGATCGAGCCGGGCCACAAGCTGATTCTTTCCAACACAGAAGTACTGGGAACTGCTGAAAAAGTGAGCACACCGTATGATGGGATGTACAATGATGTAAAAATCGGTGACCGTATCCTGATGGATGACGGAAAGCTGGAAGTACTGGTTACCGGCATTGATGGCAGCGATGTGATTACGGAAGTGATTTACGGCGGTTATCTGAAATCCAAAAAAGGCGTTAACCTCCCGAATACGCGCGTTTCAATGCCTTCGGTAACACAGAAAGATTACGAAGATCTGGATTTTGGACTGGAAAATGATGTGGAATGGGTTGCGTTATCCTTTGTACGGACAGCCGCTGAGGTAATCAAGGTTAAAGAATATATTGCCAATAAAGGAAAATCTGCAAAGCTGGTAGCCAAGATCGAAAAGCCGGAAGCTATTCTGAATATCGACGAAATTATCGAAGCTACCGACGCGATCATGGTGGCGCGTGGTGATTTGGGAGTGGAGCTTCCGGCTGAGGAAGTACCGATGATTCAGAAAATGATCGTTGACAAATGCAACAGGGCCGGTAAGCCGGTGATTGTAGCTACGCAGATGCTGGAAAGCATGATTGAAAGTCCGCGTGCTACCCGCGCCGAGCTCAACGACGTAGCCAACTCCGTACTTGACGGTGCCGATGCCGTGATGCTCAGTGCTGAAACAGCTTCCGGAAAATACCCGCTTCTTGCCGTGGAAAGTATGACTCGTACCATTGAGAAGGTAGAATCGTCGACAAACAGCATTTACTTCAAGCACCATGCATTTGTCAATGAAAGTCCGGGTGTAAACAAGTTGAATGACAATGTGGTTATGAGTGCGTGCCGCCTTGCCCGTGATACACAGGCAAGCGCGATCATCGGCATCACGCGTTCCGGATATACGTCCTTCCGCTTGTCACATCACCGTCCGAAGGCAAGCCTGCTGATTTTCACATCGAACAAGACGCTGATGAACCAACTTGCACTTTACTGGGGCACAAAGGTTTATTATTACGACAAAGATCAGGACATTTCTACCGACGATTTGATTGAGGATATCAAGACTTTCCTTCTTGAAAAAGGTGAGTTGCAAAAAGGCGATGTGTTTATCAACACGCTGAGTATGCCGGTATCGCGCCAGCGGAAAACAAACACCGTGAAGTTGAGTGTTGTAGAATAACAAAATGTATAGAAAATGAAAGAGCAATCATCCCGGTTGCTCTTTTTTTATGCCCGCTCATTTGCCCGGTGCAGGCGCAGGAAAACCCGGCAGCATCGGCTCTGCAAAATTTGTATATTTGAAAACATGCAATTTCAAAGACTATGATAGCGACGCCATATCCGAGTAACGCCTCTCATAAGATCGGCGGACAAACTGTACCCAACGTTTTAATCCATGAAGTAATCGACGGTAAGCCCCTGTATCGCAAAGGCTACCGCGAAGTTCTTGCAAAAACGAAAGCAGTTGAGGATATAATGGGTTCAAGTTCATTGCAGGCATTTATCATTACCTATCTTACCATTTGGATAGGGAGGCACATGGATGATAATAAGTATACAATTTTATCCAATGAAGCAGGATTGCACCTGGACAAAGGCAACAACCTCGCCGCTGATTTGCTGATATTTGACAATCATCAACTTACCATTGATAAGATTAACAAGCGCTACGCTGGCGTTTGTCCTAAAATCTGCATTGAAGTAGATATCAGTATAGCACTGGAAGATCAATCTGAAAATGCCTACATCAATCTGAAAACCAAAAAGCTCCTGGACTTCGGTACCGAGAAGGTGATCTGGTTTCTGACAGAATCCAGAAAAGTGATTATCGCGCAGCTAAACGAAGAATGGACCATCAGCAACTGGGATGTGCCGGTTCACATACTGGATGATATCACCTGCAATGTAGGAGCATACCTGAAAGAAAAAGGCTCCGAATTTGCCTGAACTGAAAGAGCAATCATCCCGGTTGCTCTTTTTTTATGCCCGCTCATCTGCCCGGTGCAGGCGCAGGAAAACCCGGCAGCATCGGCTCTGCAAAATTTGTATATTTGAAAACATGCAATTTCAAAGACTATGATAGCGACGCCATATCCGAGTACCGCCACTCATAAGATCGGCGGACAAACTGTACCCAACGTTTTAATTCATGAAGTAATCGACGGTAAGCCACTTTACCGCAAAGGCTACCGCGAAGTTCTTGCAAAAACGAAAGCAGTTGAGGATATAATGGGTTCAAGTTCATTGCAGTTTTACATCATTGAATATCTGTTGCGGATTTTGTTCAAAAACCTGGAAGAAGAACGTTTTATTATCGCAACAAATGAGGCAGGCATTCATATTGACAAGCGCAACAACATTGCAGGCGATATCCTGATTTATGAAAAAGATGTTCTTACGATTGATAAAATCAACAAAAGCTATGCGCAGGTACCTCCCAAAATTTCACTGGAAGTTGACCTGAGCATTGAGCTGGAAGACATCTCAGAAAATGCTTACATTAACCTGAAAACCAAAAAACTCCTCGACTTCGGTACCGAGAAGGTGATCTGGTTTCTGACAGAATCCAGAAAAGTGATTATCGCCCGGCCAAACGAGGAATGGATCATCAGCAACTGGGATGTGCCGGTTCACATACTGGATGATATCACCTGCAATATAGGCGCTTACCTTAAAGAAAAAGGCTCGGAATTTGCGTGAGCCATATTTACATGACAAAATTCAAAGCAGCGATCATCGGCGGGGGCCATATTGCCGAGCAAAACCACATTCCTGCGCTAAAAACACTTTCGGACAGGGTCGAGATCATTGCCATTTGCGGACGTGATCTGGAAAAGACAAAGCTGCTGACGGCTAAGTACGGCATTCCGCACGCATTTGACCAACCGGATGAAATGTATGCAGCAGCAGCACCGGACATCATTATCAATGCCACGGCCAACAACCTGCATTATCCCTTCACCATACAGGCACTTAACAACAACTGCCACGTACTTTGTGAAAAGCCACCCGCATTGCATGCCGATCAGGCGCGGGAAATGGCAGATCTTGCCAGCAGTAAAAACAAAGTCCTTGCCTACAACTTTCAACTGCGGCAGACACCCGAGTACGCATTATTATCCAGATTGAAACAGGAAGGTCAGCTTGGGCAGATTTACCATATCAAAGCCCACTTTCTAAGGCGAAGAGGAATACCCGGCTGGGGCAATTTTACCAATAAGGAAATTCAGGGAGGAGGCGCGCTCATGGATTTGGGCGTGCATGTACTTGACCTGGCGCTGGGCTTGCTCGACTACCCGATACCCGCCAAGGTGCTTGCCAATACGTATGATTACATTGGAAAAAAGGGCGGCAAGGGATTAATGGGTACATGGGACCCGGCTACTTTTGAAGTGGAGGATGCATGCTTTGCACATCTGTCATTCGCAGACAATGCCAGTATCATGCTATCGGCCGCATTTGCATTGAACACGAAACTGGAAAAGAGCGTCAACCTCGAAGTGTTTGGTACCAGAGGAGGTGCAACGCTGCATCCACCTGCATTGTATACGGACATGGGTGATGAGCTGACTGACATGCACTTCAACCATCTGGAAGAAACCGACATTCAACTTAAAAACACGATGGCATTCTTGGATGCCTGCGAAGGAAAACCCTCCAACATCTGCCAGGCCGAAGAAGGTGCGATTTTGCAGGGAATAGTGGAAAGGATTTATAATAGTGCGGATAAAGGAGGAAGGGAATAAAGGGGAAAAGGAGGATGGGAGTAAAGGAAAAAGGGAGAAAAAGTGCGGTATCAGCCACCCACCTTTTCTCCCTTACTCCTTTATTCCCTTTCTCCTTTACTTTACTCCCCTCTCCCTTTTTCCATAAAAACTACTTTGCAGTAGCCATCACCATCTTGATATCATTTTTGGCACCCAGTTCCAGTACATCCACCAGATCCTGTACGGCCAGATTTTTATCAACCCGCAGTACTACCGTACGTTCTTCCACATTGGCAAAAATACTCTGCAGTTCGGCTTCCAGCCTGTCAAACGGGATAGGCTCCTTGTCAATAAAGTAACCTTTGTTTTCATCTACCGATAAGGTAATCTGCTTCTTATACATCTGCTGCGTAGCCGATGCTTTGGGCAGCATCAGCTTGATTACGTTCGGATTGGACATCGTGGAGATGATCAAAAAGAACAGTAGCAGGAAAAACATAATATCGTTGAGGGAGTGCGTAAAAACTTCGGGCGCAAACCGGCTCTTTCGACGTATTTTCATGATACTCTGGATTATTTAGCTGCAACGGGTTTCTGTAATACATCAAGAAAGTCCGACGCCGCCATCTGCAGTCTTAACGCAAAACGGTCGATCTTCATGTTCAGGAGGTGATACCCTGCATAAGCGATCAGACCGATGATCAGACCGGATCCGGATGTGATCATTTTCTCATACATACCACCTGCGATGGTACTGATATTAAAGTCGTTGGAAATAGAAATGTCGTAAAAAATACGGATGATACCCGAAATTGTACCCACAAAACCAAGCATAGGCGCAATACCCGCGATCACACCCAGGTAAGGAAGGTTACCTTCCATCCGCTGAATCTCGATCTGGCTTGCATTTTCAATGGTTGTTTCAATGTCTTTGATCGGGTATCCGATGCGCCCGATTGCCCTTTCCAGAATACGGCCGGCAGCATTGCGCTGGTTACGGCACAGTGACTCGGCCGATTTCAGGTTTCCCTGCTGAATAAAATCTTTTACATTATCGACAAACTGATGCTCTATCTTTCCATTGGCACCAATCCCGAGAAAACGCTCAATGATCAGGAAAAGAGTAGCCAGAAACAGCAATCCAAGCGGAAGCATTACCCACCCGCCTTTGGCAAGAAGGTCAATAACGGAAAGCCCCTGGTCAGCTACAGGCGCTGCCACGGTAGAGTCAGTAAGTGCTTGAAGAAGCATCATATTCGGGAAAAATGTGAATGGAAACAGCGGTTAATTCAGTGCCAAAAAGCTTTGATTCTAAACGGAGGGGGTTAACCCTTATTGTTTAAAGGGCAAATATAGAAGTTTTTAATGATCGGGGTTACTATTTACCTTTCGTATATACCCCGGCCGGCGCGCCTATCTTCCGCCCACCCTCCCCATTAAACCTCTATTAAATCTAAGGAAATCTGCCGATCGCATTGTTTCTTTGCAGAAAATTAAGTGCTACTACCAAATACTATGCAAACCGGACAAAAAAACGCACAGCCCTGGTTGGGTAAAATGCAGGAAAAATGGGGATTGGAAACAACCAGGCAGGTTCTTCTTGTACTTGCAGTGTTCAGCTTGTCGGGCTCGTCAGTCGTCTGGCTGAGAAAAGGGCTCTTTCATTTGCTGGGCTATGATGAAACGACGCCCATGTGGCTCAAAACCATTACTTACATTCTCTTCATTTTCCCTACTTACCAGAGCCTGCTGCTGCTGTACGGTTTTCTGCTGGGCCAGTTCTCGTTTTTCTGGGAAAAAGAAAAGAAAATGTTCCGCTGGATCGCTGCAAAATTCAAAGGATAACAATAACCGGATCACCTGATCGTACGGATCTGATACAAGGAGTATGGGGACACTTCCCGTACTCCTTCTTTATTTATACCTTTGTGACCTGATACAATTCAGGTTCAGAACCATACCGACTATTACTCCATGTTTGAAAACTTACAGGATAAGCTTAATAACGCCTTTCGCACACTAAAAGGAAAGGACCGGATTTCAGATATCAACGTCGCCGCCACTACCAAGGAAGTTCGTAAAGCCCTGGTGGACGCGGATGTTAACTTTAAGGTTGCCAAGGAAATTACCGACCGCATCCGGGAAAAAGCCCTCGACCGCAAAATCCTGATCTCGGTGGAGCCCGGCCAAATGTTTGTCAAGATTGTTCAGGAGGAGCTTACCGACCTGATGGGCGGGCAGGCCGAGGGAATCAATATTAAGGGAGACCCGGCAGTTATCCTGATTGCTGGTTTACAGGGGTCAGGTAAAACAACTTTTTCGGGTAAACTGGCCACATTGCTCAAAAAGCAGGGCCGGCAGGTGCTTCTTACTGCCTGCGACGTGTACCGCCCTGCGGCCATCGACCAGCTGAAAGTACTGGGTGAGCAGGTAGGCGTGGAAGTATATTCAGAGCCGGAAAACAAAAATGCGGTTCAGATCGCACAGAATGCGGTTTCATATGCCCGCAAAATCGGGAAGAAGATCGTAATCGTCGATACTGCCGGTCGTCTGGCTGTGGATGAGGTGATGATGAAAGAGGTGGAAGACATCAAGTCTGCCGTAAAACCTTCGGAAATCCTGTTTGTGGTAGACTCCATGACGGGCCAGGATGCGGTGAATACCGCCCGTACCTTCAACGAAAGACTGGATTTTGACGGGGTTGTCCTTACCAAACTCGACGGTGATGCCCGTGGTGGTGCGGCTTTGTCGATCCGGCAGGTGGTTGAAAAGCCGATCAAATACATCAGTACCGGGGAGAAAATGGAGGCACTCGACTCCTTTTACCCTGATCGTATGGCCAGCCGGATCCTGGGTATGGGTGATGTGATCTCCCTCGTGGAGCGCGCCCAGCAGGCTTTCGACGAAGACGAGGCCAAGCGGATCAATGCCAAAATGCGTCAGAATAAGTTTGATTTTGACGATTTCCTCGGCCAGCTGCAGCAGATTAAAAAGATGGGTAATGTAAAAGACCTGATTGGTATGATACCTGGAATGGGTAATGCCATGAAGGACCTGGATATCAGCAATGAGTCCTTCAAACCCATTGAGGCAATTATCCAGTCGATGACCAAAAAAGAGCGTGAAAATCCGGATATGATTGACGGAAGCCGCAAAAAGCGCATTGCAGCAGGTAGCGGCACCACCATCCTGCAAGTCAACAACCTCATCAAACAGTTTGATGAAATGCGCAGGATGATGAAAAAAATGAATACCATGCAAGCTGCCGGCAAGCTCGGCAAAGCAGTGCGCCGCTAATTGCTTCCTTTTTATGAAGAAACTTGCCGCTGCATTCGGTATCCTGTTTTTATTAAACCATACCCATTTACAGGCACAGGGCTCCGTGGGCTACTATCCATGGAGCAGCCTGCTTTCCATCAGTACCAACCCGCAAAAGCAGGTATGGCTTGACGCGCGATTTCAGACCAACTCCCTGTTCAGCAGTCTGAGCATCGACATTCTGCCGATGATCACTTTCAAGAAAACAGAAATTGTTCAATGGTATGCAGGGGGCGGGATCAGGGTCAATCCTTTATACCGCATTGCCGATGCCAATGCAAGCCTCATTACGGTAGACGGGTATTCCGTCAACGTAGGTGCACGCATTGCACCTCTGCCTCAAAACCGTCGCATTCAGCTTGCCATAGAGCTTAATCCTTATGTAAAAGACGATTTTGCCAGCGGCGTACTCAAGAGCCACTTCGGCGTGGTTTACGTTTTTGGAAAAAATAAGAAAGACACCCCCTAGTGAATGCGCTGACACCGCCCCGCTCCACTTTCCATTTTTATCCTTTTAAAAAAATGCTGCTTAAAAAACTGATGCTCAGCAAGGCGCTGCTTCTGGTTGCCTGTACCACGCTTTTTGCCCAAAACAAACCCAAAAAGGCAGTTTTTATAATCGTTGATGGTATATCTGCGGATACCAAAGAGTCTGTAAAAACCCCGAACCTTGACCTGATTGCCAAAACCGGAGGATACTCCCGTGCATATGTAGGGGGTGGAAAAGGTACTTACTCCGAGACACCTACCATTTCGGCAGTAGGTTATAACAGCCTGCTTACCGGTACCTGGGCCAACAAGCACAATGTATGGGACAACAAAATCGACAAGCCCAATTATCATTACTGGACCATTTTCCGACTTTTTTCTGAACAGTACCCTGCCCGCAAAACCGCCGTTTTCTCCTCCTGGCTCGATAACCGCACCAAGCTTGTAGGCGAAGGTCTGACGGAGACGGGCAAGCTGAGGCTTACCTATTCCTTCGACGGGCTCGAACTGGATACTGTTAACCGACCGCACGACAAAGATGCGGCGTACATGCACCAGATCGACGAAAAAGTAGTGGACGAAGCAGCGGCTTACCTGGAAAATACAGGTCCGGACCTTACCTGGGTTTACCTGGAATATACCGATGACATGGGCCACAAGTATGGGGACAGCGAGCAGTTTCACAAAGCTGTGGGAATGATGGACGCGCAGATCGGGAGGTTATGGAAGTCCATTCAGCTCCGTGAAAAGCAGTTTAATGAAGACTGGCAGATTTTTATCACCACCGATCACGGCCGCGATGCGCAAACGGGTAAAGGCCATGGCGGACAGTCCGACCGGGAGAGAAGTACCTGGATCGTTACAAATGCAAAAGGGTTGAATACCCGCTTTAAAGCCGGAGTACCTCAAACAACCCCGCAAATTACCTTACCGGCCATTGTGGACATCATGCCTACCATGGCTCGCCACCTTGACCTCAACATTCCAAAAGAACAGCTGTTTGAGCTGGATGGTGTTCCGCTGACGGGCAAGATATCCATTGCGGAACCTGTGCTCAAAAAAGAAAACAATCAGATCAGCATCAGCTGGACCGCGCGAGACACAGAAGGTGGCGTGAAGATCTGGGCGGCCACAACCAACCATTTCCGTGAAGGCGGCCGTGACCTGTACTATCTTATGGGAGAAGCCAAAGTCACTGATCAAAAAGCGGTCATTGATGTTTCAAAGTTCAAATCCGGGCTTTACAAGATTGTGCTGGAAGGAAAATACAATACCGTCAACCGCTGGATTGTGGAGAAATAGTTGGCCGTAAATAATTACATCGGAGAGGCGGGAATTACTAGTTCCCGCCTCTTCCTGCTTTATAGGAATCATACTCTTCCAACAGTTTCAGCAGGTCATCCTCTCCGCTGAAATCAAGCATTTCTTCCTTGATCACATATTGCATTTTGTTCTTTTCGTCAGCGAGCAGTTTAAGAAAACTATTGCGGTCGCTGAGCGTTACCAGGTTGAGCTTATTATTTTTCAAAATGTAAAGCCTGGCATCTTTATCCATCTCCGTAGTAGCACTTGCCTTTTCAATTTCGATAGGCTTGGTATATTTTTTCAAAAGCTTGGTATTTCCGTCGTAAATAAGCCGGTAAAAACTCTTGTCAGTTTGTCCCGCTACGGCCGGGTACCCGTTTTTAAAAGTATACAAATCTGTACCGGTAGGAATATTGAACTCCGTCACACGCGCATCAGCCCGGTAAATGCTGCCGCCCGACCGGTACTCCACTTCATCCCTGGTAAGATCATAGCGAAGCATCACGCCATCGTGCATCTGGTCGTCATCTGTTCGCACGGAGCCGGTGTACCAGTCACTGAACAGGTAGGACGAGGTTCCGCGGGCATCCGCCTGATATGGTTTACCACCAATACCGGTAGAGTCCTGAGCTTGCAATGCAGAGCCGAAAACAACACTGAGAAAGAACAGAGAGGTCAATAAATAATTCATCATCTTGGTTGTGTTTATAGGTTTGTGTATAGATTCCCTACCATCTTTATGTACTTTTGCCTAAAAAATTATACCCGGAGCATTGGACATAAACGAGCAGCTGATACACATCCGGCAAAGCCTTGCCGGGATTTTACCGGAAATTTTCCTTGCCGTTTTGTTCTGCGTTTTTCTGCTTGCAGAGCTTCTTTTTTTGAATAAGGCAAAAGAACAAAAAAGCTCATACTTGCAAAACATTGCGCTGGCAGGAAGCCTCATTGCCCTCCTGCTGGTGCTCACCCAGTGGAACACCGAGCCCTCTTATCGTTTTCACCCCATGCTGTTTCTCGACCGGCAGGCGGTGTTTTTCAAACTGCTGATCATCAGTTCCTGGATTTTCACGCTGATCCATGTACGCATTCTGAAATATGATTTTCCTCCTGAATTTCATGCCCTGCTGATTGCGGTGGTAGCCGGCCTCAACCTGCTGAGTATGTCTACCCACCTGCTGAGCATTTACCTTTCTCTTGAACTTGTTTCCATTACCTCCTACCTGCTTGTCGCCCTTTCTCCCTACAAAAAAGCCGCCGAAGGAGGTATCAAATACCTGCTTTTCGGTACAGCGAGCTCGGCCGTGATGCTGTATGGCGTTTCGTACCTGTACGGACTTACCGGCACGATGGACATTACCAGCGATGCTATGGCGCGCGGCCTTGTCACAAATCCTGAGCTCGTAGTGACCGTAGTGATCGTACTTACGCTCGGAGGTTTGTTGTTTAAATTGTCACTCGTGCCTTTTCACGTATGGACCCCGGATGTATATGAATCGGCTCCTACTCCCCTGGTTTCATTCCTTTCGGTAGCACCCAAGGCTGCTGTAATCCTCGTCCTGATGAGGCTTGCCGGTGTTTTCCCGGAAGTTTACTTCCCGATCCTGGGTGGTATTGCATTGATTAGTATGACCTTTGGAAATGTGGCGGCATTGTGGCAGACCAATGCGCGCAGGCTGCTTGCCTACTCGTCCATTGCGCAGGCCGGCTACCTGCTGGTAGGTATTGCTGCTTACAGCCGTTTTGGCTTCGAAGCTGCGGTTTTTTATACCACCGCCTACCTGGTCATCAACCTGGCTGCCTTTTTCCTGATAGATCTGCTGCATCCGCGGGATACCACCAGGCTGGAACATTATGAAGGGCTTGGCAAAACCTCGGTGTGGATTTCTGGTATATTGACGGTAACAATGATTGCCCTGGCCGGCCTCCCGCCTACTGTCGGTTTTTCTTCCAAACTCTTTATTTTCTCGTCCCTGTGGGATAGTTACCGGGAGCAGCAGTTTCCATGGATGCTGTGGCTGCTCGTCGGCGGGATTCTTAATGCTGCTGTTTCCCTCGCTTACTACCTGCGGCTTCCGTATCTGTTGTTTTTCAAAGAGGCGGCGGCATACAACCCGGCTGAACAGCGCTTCTCGGGTAAGGTAGTGGCCGGAATGCTGCTGCTGCTCATCACACTTCTTTTTTTCAACCCCGAGTGGTTGATGACATGGATTTCTTCCTTCTGAACCGACAGCTGGAAAACGCATATCCACCGCTTGAAAATCGGTTTACCTAACAATGTCTGGGAGATCTATATTGGGTACAGTCAGGAAATCGCCCTGATGCACAGTTAAACCCGACTTTCAGGAATGATCCCTTTTCTTAATCTGCATAAGGTGAACGAACCACATCTCCGCGCCATTGAAGAAGCTATTTCCCGCGTATTGCGCTCAGGCCGTTTTATCCTGGGCAAAGAGCTGGAAAACTTTGAATCCTCATTTGCATCGTACTGCCGCGCAAAGCACTGCATAGGTGTAGCCAGCGGCATGGACGCCATTTTCCTGATTTTAAAAGCCCTCTCCCTACCTCCCGACAGCGAGGTAATTGTACCCGGCAACACGTACATTGCCTCCGTCCTGCCACTCAGCCAGCTCAATCTGCGACCCGTATTTGCAGAGCCGGATGCGCATACAATGACACTCGACCCGGCCAAGATCAAAGAAAAAATTTCGCGCTACACCCGTGCTATCCTGTGCGTGGACCTGTACGGGCGATGCTGCGACATGGATCCGATCTTTAAAATTGCCAGCCAGTTTGACCTCAAAGTGATTACCGATGCAGCCCAGTCGCATGGTGCTTTGTACAAAAACAAAAAAACGGGCAGCATTGCATTTGCAACTGCATTCAGCTTTTATCCTACCAAAAACCTGGGTGCGACGGGTGATGCCGGGGCAATTACCACCAACGATCATGCGCTGGCCGAAAAAATCAGGTATCTGCGCAATTACGGCTCACTTACCCGCTACCAGCACAGGTTTCAGGGAGTGAACAGCCGCATGGACGAAATCCAGGCTGCGGTACTCAATGCCAAGCTGCCTTTTCTGGACGCACAAAACAAAAGAAGGAGAAGGATTGCAGCACGTTACCTGGCCGAAATCAAGCTTAAAGACCTCATACTTCCTCCCGGCGATCAGATCAACCAGGATGTATGGCACTTGTTTGTAGTGCGGCACCCCATGCGCTCCGAGCTGGCTGCATTCCTGCATTCCAAAGGTATCGAAACCCAGATCCACTATCCCGTAGCCGTTCACAAGCAGCCGGCTTACAGCAGGTATATGCATTTGTCACTTCCGCTGACAGAGTGCCTGCATGAGCAGATTCTCAGCCTTCCGCTGAACACAGCCCTGCGCGACGAGGAGGTTACCCACATTATCCGCAGTGTCAATGCATTTGAAGCGACCAGTTTGTAAACATTGTACTAACCGTAAATCACAAATCCGCCCGGTGGGACTGTGAGTAAAACCGCGCAGCCGTTGCGCGGTTCAACCGGCAGTATTTCCGCACTTTCACCGGATGCGTAAAGACGCCTGAAAACACCCCCGCTCCGGTGCAGCGTGTAATCCACCGTTACCCAGGCTGTAATCGTGTTTTGGGGATCCGTATTAAAAGCGCACAGGATTTCTGTATCGTTCAATATTCTCGACCACGCTACTACCGAATGCATGCGCTCACCGCCCAGGCTTGGGTAGCCGAAAGTTTCCCCGTCACCTGAAATCTGCCGCAGGTACTGCCTGCCTCTTCGGAGCGGAATGCAGGCTTTCCGTACGGCAATGATCCTGGCTATTTCAGGAAAATAGGGATTGTCTTCTTTAAAAAAGTGGACATCTTTGGATCTGAACGCTCCAAACTTACCTCCGAACATCGTTTCGCGAATGTACCGGTCGCTATCCCCTGCACCATCAAATGCCTGTTCGGTACCATAGTACAAACACGGGATTCCCAATGAAGTAAGATTGAGCCCTACAATAGCTATCAAGAAGTCCCTCCCCGACTCTCCGGCACAAAACCGCGCCTTGTTACCCCCTTTTCTTACCTGATCATGATCATCGAAAAGCGTAACCACCTTGTTCCTGAACCACACATGTGAATCTTTCTGCACCAGTTCCGAGTTACGGAACAAGCTGAAATAATCTGACGGGTTGCGATAACCTTTCACGAGGTACTCCATTTTGTCAGGAATATCATCAATACCCAATGCAGCATCGAGCCCGGTCAGTTCCAGGGTTTCAAAAGCTCTCCTGCGCCCGCCGGTGATCTCTCCGATCAGGTAGAAATTTTCCTTTCCGATAGCCACTGCAAACTCTTTAATGCATGAAGAAAAAAAGCGCGTTGCACCCAGCTCCATGTGTTTAACCGTATCAATGCGAAAACCATCAATGTCTGTCAGTGCGATCCAATACTTATAAGCTTCTGCCAGACCATGGAGCGCGTCAGACACAACAAAATCTTCCAGGCCGCCAGTACCGTGATGAATGTCTTTCAGGGACTCAAAATCCCCTTCCAGAAATTCAGGATAATCGTCCCAGTGCGTGATCTTGCCTTTTTGGGTAAATGATTCAGCCTTTTGCAACTCTGCCGGCCAGATACCGGCATCAGGATCAGCATTACCTGTCAGGGTGTCAAATGGAAGGAAAGGCGAGCCGTCTGCAGTCCGGTAGCCGCGTACCGGGTAGGTTTGTCCGTTCTGATAAACCGGCTGGCCGTTCTCATAGGCATATACGTCGCCGGAGTGGTTCAGGATTATGTCAAGAATAATGTAAATGCCATGCTGGTGGGCGATCTTCACTACTTCAATCAGGTCCTCCTTGGAACCAAATCTGGGCTCGATTTCCAGAAAATCCTGAATTCCATACCCATGATACGTTTCCTGTGAAACAACTTGCTTGAATACCGGGCTGATCCAGATTGCGGTAATGCCCAGTCGGGCCAGGTAGCCGATTTTGGAAGCAAGACCCTTCAGGTTACCTCCCGTAAACCTTGTACCTGCCTCCCGCCACGCAGCAGTATCCTCAGGAGTGAGCACAGCGTTGCCGGCATCTTCCGGCTGAAAGGGCTTTGTGGTACCGGAGCTGACTTTATTCCCCTGATTATCCAAAAATGCATTTTCGCGGTTGTCAGAAAACCGGTCGAGCAGCAGGAAGTAGAGTACCTGATCTTCCCAGGCAAGTGGTGAGGGAAAATAGCCGGACTGCCTGATCTCACTGAGATCCACTTCCGCAACAGACTTATACTTTTTCATAACAGCTACATAGTTAAGCTGTTATAATAGTTTAGTTTATACAAAAACAAAAACCGCACGCTAAGTACCTGCACTTTCCCGATTACAAACCCTGGCGCAGCCTCCCGGAAATCGGGATATAGTTACCTCCCACAAGCCCGATAAAGCTTGCCACCAATCCGTAAATCATAGGTGGATACTCGGTATTGAGGTATGCGCACAGCATCCAGACAACCAGGCCGGCAATCATGGACAGGATACAGCCATTTTCATTGGACGACGACCAGTAAATACCCGCAGTGAGGGGTACAAACAAAGAAACCAGGCTGAACGCCGAAGATTCCGAAACCAGCTCAAAAATACTTTCGCGGGTGACGGCAAGCACGATACAAATGGAAGTAATCACCACAATCCCGATCCGGATAATGCGCAGTAACTGCTTGTCATCCAGTTCAGGATTAAAGAACTTGAAAATATTTTCGCCCAAAACCGCCGCTGGCGCCATGATGGCACTGCTCGTGGTACTCAGGATTGCGGATACCAATGCCCCGAAAAACATGATCTGTAAGGGAAGGCTCATGTGCTGCAATACCATATCGGGAATGATCATCTGCCTGTCGCCACCGGAGGATGGATAAAGGAAGTGGGCGCACAATGCAATAAAAAGGGGCAGCAGCGCAACCGTCAGGTACATCATGGACGAGAGCAGCGTCGCCTTTACAGAAACACTGGCGGACTTTGCAGACATAACACGCTGAAAAACATCCTGCTGCGGAATGGAACCTAAGCCGATGGTTATCCAGGCTGCGATATACTCGACCCCTGCTTTAAAGGTAAAGTCGGGAAAGAAGCGGAAAAATCCTTCCGGAGCAGCATCGACCAGCGGCTTAAAGCCTCCTACTTTCCCGTATAATACGTAGGAAACGGCAATCAGCCCGGCAATGATCATGATCGTTTGCAGGAAATCGGTAATGGAAATGGACCACATACCTCCCCAGATGGTATAAATGATCACAACTACCGAGCTGGTGAGGACGCAGGCGGTAAGCGACCAGCCGAGTACGATTTTGAGCACAATACCCATAGCCAGTAGCTGCGCGGCGATCCAGCTGAAATAAGAAGGTATAATGAGCACAGCCGAGAGCAGCTCGGCATACCGCCCGAACCGTATCCTGAAAAAATCACAGAACGTGATAATGTTCATTTTGTAGAAACGCCGCGCAAAAAACACGCCTACCAGAAAAAGGCAGAGTGCGGCCCCAAACGGATCTTCGATCACACCCAGCAATCCGTTTTCTACAAATTCCGCAGGTGCGCCCATGATCGTTTCCGACCCGAACCAGGTAGCGAATGTAGCCGATGCAGCCAGTACCAGCGGGAGGCGCCTGCCGGCAAGTACAAAATCCTGTGTAGTTGAAATTTTCCGGGATGCCCACAAGCCGATGAGGAGGTTGGCAAACAGGTAAAGGAGGATGGAAAAAGCAAGCATTAGTCGGGTACGATCGTCAGTTTTAACGAATTGGAGGTTGAAAATATAAAAAAATACATCAATTAGGGTATGGGCAGGCGTTTCTCTCCATCTTAGGAGGGACCAATTCCTGTTATCATGATTTTTCGAAGATTTGTTTTTACCCTGACTTTATGCTGCTGGTCCTTGCTGGGCTTTTCGCAGCAGACTTCCAACAAACCCGATCGCGTCCAATGGTTTCAGAACCTTGGCTTCGGGATGTTTGTACACTGGAATGTGGATGTATCACTGGGAGCGGTGATCAGTCACTCGCTGGCGGGCGCGTCGGATGAATATGTCGACAAATACATCCGCGAGCTGCCGGGCTTTTTCAATCCCAAGAAATTTGATCCGGATGAATGGGCGACCATGGCGCGGCTGGCGGGAATGAAGTACGTGGTTTTCACCACCAAGCATCATTCCGGATTCTGCATGTTTGATACAAAGTCAACCACCTTCAATGTGATGAACACACCCTTTAAAAGGGACGTGACGAAGGAGATCATCCAGGCTTTCCGCAAGCAGGGAATTGCCATAGGGCTCTATTTTTCACCGGAGGATTTCCTGTTTTTTCATAAAAACAATATCCCGCTGGGCAGGCTGCAGGATAAAAGACAGTTCCCTGTAAACAATCCGGAACTGATGGCCTACGACAAGCAGCAGATCAAGGAATTACTGACCAATTACGGCAAGATTGACATCATGTTTTTTGACGGGCCCGGTGACGGACTGCGTGAATATGCGTGGAGCCTGCAACCCGACCTCGTCATTACACGTGACGCCATGAACACGCCCGAGCAGAACATTCCCGACAAAGCTTCGCCCCGCCCCTGGGAAGCTTGTTATACCATGGGTACCGACTGGCAGTACAAGCCCACCAATGATCCGCATAAATCGGGTACTGAAATCATTAACATGCTGATCGAGATCCGGGCAAAAGGAGGAAATTTCCTGCTGAACGTAGGTCCGAAACCCAATGGAGAGATCCAGATTGAGCAGGAAAGCCTGCTGCGTGAGATCGCGCTCTGGAATTTTGCAAACAGTGAATCTATTTACGCGGTGAAGCCACTGCCGGTGATCCGTGACAAGGATGTATGGTTTACGCAGTCCAATGACGAGAAGACGATATATGCATTTGTAACCAAAAAGCGGGATGATGACTGGAAGTATGGCCAGCGGCGCGAGTTTTTGTTCCCGCTGATTGAAGGCACTGCGCAAACGAAGGTAAGCGTACTAGGATACAAAAGTGAGCTTGTGGAGTACGTCAACAATTTTGATGCCTCTATCCGGAGCTCGGCAACACCTCTGGGACTTGCAGTGAGTGCCGTGAATGGTCAGCGGTTTTACACCAACCGCCAGTGGCCCAATACGGTCGTACTCAAAATTGAGCATGCAAAATTTAAAGCGCCTGAGGAAGCCAAAACATCCAAATCAAACATAGACGGAGCTAACTAGCACGGGCATTACGCAAAAACAGAAAAAGGTAGAAATGCATGTCATTTCTACCTTTTTCTGTTTTCAAAATGTAACCTGATTATCTCGGACCGCGTGTGCGGTTCCGATTTCCGTAGTGATCGCCCCGGTGGTATTGCTGCCGGTAATGACGCTTGTCGTACCTGCTGGGCCGGTGCCTATCCGCATAAATAATGCGGTGTCGCGGTGCAGGAACAACTACTACTCGTCGGGGAGGGGGCGGTGGTAATGGCCTGTGATACCGGTAACCGTAACCATATCCATAATCCGGTCCGTAATAGGTACGATGGGAGCATGATGAGATGATAATGGTTGCGATCAACGCGAATACCGCTGTTAAGATTACTCGGTTCCTATTCATGGCAATCCTTGGTTTGTACTATTAATAAAACGTCAGATACCATTCAAAAGTGTCCTTTCAGGGATCAAGTAGTCACAGGGCAGAAGGTTGTAACAGAGTTATCCACATTTTACAACACTTGTAAACATAGGTTAACTAGCTGTCGTTCAATTATTTTCAATGTTATTAACAGTTTATCCACAAAATGAATGTGGATAAACTGTTAACATTTATTATCAAAGGTCAGGCTTCCACATCGTATATCACCACTTTCTCCCAGAGGTGGGCGCACTCTTCCACAAACTTTGTATGGAGGGGGTGAACCTGGTATTCGTCATGCGCGGCTTCATCTGCAAAAACAAGGACTTCGGCAAAGTCGTAAGAAGCATCGATTACCGGGCGGCGTGTACCGGCAGGCTCGCCAATGTAAGCTTTGTCGATGGACTCAATAGCTTCGAGTGACTTGATACCGGCCAGCAGAGCGCTTTTTGCTTCTTGATTATCTTTTTCTTTAAGCCAGAAGAATACGTTGTGAACAAACATGGAAAGAAGTTTAAATGATTATAAAATAGATTAAGGATGTTGCTCGGGCAGGGCTTCTTCGGTCTGGTTTTCGAGTGCATGATGCACAAAGGCTTTTTCAAGCTTGAACGAGAAAGTTGTCCCTTTGTCGGGCTTGGACATGACGGCGATCTTGGTATGGTGCGCATTGAGAATATGCTTCACAATGGCCAGTCCCAGCCCGGTCCCCCCGATGTCCTTCGACCGGCTTTTATCCACCCTGTAAAAGCGTTCAAAAATACGATTTAAATGCTCATGCGGAATTCCGGGACCATTATCACGAACCGCCACGTCAATATATTTTTTCGTTTCGGTAAACTGTACAACCACTTTTCCACCTTCCTTCCCGTACTTGATTGCATTTTCAATGAGGTTGAGCATTACCTGCTCGATCCGGTCCATGTCGGCCAGCACCCATACTTCGGGCATATCCTCGGGTTTAACTTTAAGTGTTACCTCCCGGCTATGGGCAATGTTTTCGAGCCGGCTAAAAATGTTATGCGTAAGCAGCCGGATGTCCATGGGAGCAGTATTCATTTTAATATCGCCTGTTTCCATTTGCGACAGCACCAGCAGGTCTTTTACCAGCACATCCAGGCTATCCAGATTTTTGGCCGCTTTTCTCAGAAAACGCTCCCGCACATTTTCGTCTTCCATAGCTCCGTCCAACAAAGTATGGATAAACCCCTGAGCCGCAAAAATGGGTGTTTTAAACTCGTGGGAGACATCTGCCAGGAACTCGCGGCGGAAGAGTTCCAGCTTTTTCAGCTCATCGATTTCCTTCTGTTTTTTGGTAACATAAACAAAGATCTCATCATTGATAGTCCGCATAGGGTTGGATTCCTGGATGAGCTTTTTGCGGGGCGTCATATTGAAATCCCTCATTTTGAGCTTGTGGATCGTGCGGTACATCTTGTTCACTTCCCTGAAAACAAGCACATCAATGGTGTAGAGGGTCAGGAAAAAGGAGGTTACCACCGACGAAATGGCGGTCACGAAAAGCATGCCTTTGGACACCCCGTCGACAAAGGCAAGAAAACTGGTGGTGATCAGGGAAATCAGCAGGGCGAGGATAACCGCAATAAACCGGGGACTGAGGGACATGGGTGTACGTTTTCGCGCTCCGGAGCTTTGTTACCCGCAGAGATGCGCGTTTTACAGGTTGAACGATGATTTTTAACTTAAAATTAACATATCTGCCCGGAAGAAGCAGTCCATCGTACTGACAGGCGCCTGATTTAACTGAATGTTAACACAATCATTGATGTAAAACAAAAAAGGCAGTACCCCTGTCAGGATACTGCCTTTGTGCCGGCGCTGATGATCAAAACCCGCCGCGGTACTTGTAGGTACTTGACACCTTGTCGATTGCCACGATATAAGCTGCAATACGAAGCGAAACCTTGTATTTTTGAGCGGTTTCATACACTTTATCAAATGAATCCTTCATGATCCTGTCCGTACGCCGGTTGATCCGGTCGAGCGTCCATTTGTATCCGATGCGATTTTGTACCCACTCAAAGTAGGAAACGGTAACACCTCCTGCATTCGCCAGGATATCGGGTACCACCATAATTCCTTTTTCATTGATGATGTCGTCGGCTTTGGCGGAAGTAGGACCATTGGCACCTTCCACGATTATTTTGGCCTGGATACCTGCGGCATTGCGGCGGGTAATCACATCTTCCTTCGCTGCGGGTACCAGCACATCCACCGGCAGGGTCAGGATATCATCTCCCGGTATCAGCTCGGCCCCCGGATAACCTTCCAGCGAACCATTGTTGTTCTCACGGTATTTTACGGCATCCGCTACGTCAATGCCCTTATCGTTATAATAGGCTCCGGAAATATCACTGATTGCATGAATAGCAACACCTCTTTCCCTCAGCAGCAAGGCAGCATGCGAGCCCACGTTGCCGAAACCCTGTACGGCTGCAGTAGCCCGGTAGGGATTAATGCGTAGCTTTTCCATGCCGGTCACTGCTGATATGGTAACACCGCGGCCAGTGGCCTCTGTCCGGCCCAGCGAGCCGCCGAGTACCAGTGGCTTGCCGGTTACCACCGCCTGCACGGTCATACCTTTTGCCTTGGAATATTCATCCATAAGCCAGGCCATTTCGCGGGGCCCGGTACCCATATCAGGCGCCGGAATATCCTGATCAGGACCGAAAACATCCAGGAGCGCGGTGGTATAAGCGCGCGTCAAGCGTTCGATCTCCCCGGCTGACATTTCCCGTGGATTACATGCAACACCACCCTTGGCACCACCATAGGGAATGTCCACCACAGCGCATTTCCACGTCATCCAGGCAGCGAGTGCGCGTACTTCGTCAATATTCACATCCGGGTCAAACCGGATACCTCCTTTACTCGGACCCAGAATCGTGGAGTGGATCACCCGGTAACCCTCAAATACGCGGATCTCGCCGGAATCCATGGTTACCGGCAAGCCCACTGTCACCTGCTTGCGGGGTACTTTCAGGATCTGATACATTTCTCCGGATATTCCCAGTAGCTCAACAGCCTTGTCAAATCTTTGCATCATGGACTCCAGTGGATTTTCTTTATCCTTAATTGGAGCAGGTTCTATGTACGACATCTTACTTAATTTAAGGTACTGTAAATTAGCGTGTTATAATATTGCGTCGTTGTGGTTACACAAACATAAAAGATTTGCTGATATAAAAGCAAAAAACTAGATATTCTTGGAATTGTATAATAAAGTGATGTTAAATAGAATGTATCATCAATAATTCAAAGCTTAAAAGGAATACACAGCATTATACAGGAAGACAGAATTTTGTAGAGTATTTACCTGAATTACTGAAATGTAAAAGAGCATGATAATAATGCCAGCAATTAAAACCAGGTGCCCGAAGTTTCCGGGATCATTTATAGCAGCAGTTCAGTAACTTCTTAATTTGATATAGGACTAAAACAAAAAAAGGAAGCGCGAGCGCTTCCTTTTTCCCAATCTGTATGTAAGTCAGACTATGCAGTTTCCAGCTTGGACGAGTAGCGCTTGCGCTCGTTTTCGTCCAGGTAGATTTTCCGCATACGCATGCTCTGAGGCGTTACTTCCAGGTATTCGTCTTTCTGGATGTATTCCATGGATTCTTCCAGAGAGAAGTTGATTTTCGGAGCAATTCTCAAACCATCGTCCGTACCGGAGGCACGCATGTTGGTCAGTTTTTTTGCTTCCTGAAGGTTCACTACGATATCGTTCGGACGGTTGTGCTCACCAATTACCTGTCCACCGTAAATCTCGTCACCCGGCTCCACAAAGAAGCGACCGCGATCCTGCAATTTATCAATGGTGTAACCGGTTGCCGGTCCTGTATTTTTCGAAATGATCGAACCGCTGATACGTCCCGGGATAGGTCCGCGGAAAGTACCGAACTCTTTAAAACGGTGCGTCATTACTGCCTCACCCTGCGTCGCTGTCAATACGTTTGAGCGAAGACCGATCAACCCTCTTGAAGGAATCAGGAATTCAAGATGCTGCAAATCGCCTTTAGGCTCCATGATCAGCAATTCACCTTTACGCTGGGTTGCAAGCTCGATTACCTTACCCGCAGTTGCTTCAGGCACATCCACAACCAGTGTTTCGATCGGTTCAAGACGCTCTCCTTTTTCATCTTCTTTAAAAAGCACCTGAGGCTGACCTAGTTGCAGCTCGTAACCTTCACGACGCATGGTTTCGATCAATACAGACAAGTGGAGGATACCACGTCCGAAAACAAGGAATTTATCTTCAGTATCTGTCGGCTCAACGCGCAATGCCAGGTTTTTCTCAGTTTCTTTCATCAGGCGGTCACGCAAGTGACGTGATGTTACAAACTTGCCTTCTTTACCAAAGAATGGAGAGTTGTTGATCGTGAAGAGCATGTTCATCGTAGGCTCATCCACGGCAATACGTGCGATTGGTTCCGGATTTTCAAGATCAGCGATGGTATCACCAATTTCGAAATCCTCAATTCCGGTTACTGCGCAGATATCTCCGGCAGAAACTTCCGAAACTTTCACCCGGCCCAGACCTTCAAACGTCTGAAGTTCTTTTACTTTCACTTTCTTGATCACACCGTCAGCCTTGCAGAGAGACAGGGTTTGTCCTTCTTTGATCGTTCCGCGTTTCACACGGCCGATGGCAATCCGTCCTACAAATGCATTGTAGTCCAGCGAAGTGATCTGCATCTGCAGGGTACCTTCCTCAATCACCGGCTCAGGAATCGATTCGATGATCGTATCCAGCAAGTACGTAATGTTATCAGTTGGTTTCTGCCAGTCCGGGCCCATCCAGCCTTGTTTTGACGAACCATAAACGGTCACAAAATCCAGCTGGTCTTCGGTAGCGCCAAGGTTGAACATCAGGTCAAACACATTTTCCTGAACTTCTTCCGGGCGGCAGTTTTCCTTATCTACTTTATTTACAACAACAATTGGTTTCAGGCCAAGTCCGATGGCTTTTCCCAAAACAAAACGAGTTTGTGGCATAGGTCCTTCAAATGCATCCACAAGAAGTAAAACACCATCCGCCATTTTGAGTACGCGTTCCACCTCTCCGCCAAAGTCGGCGTGACCTGGTGTATCAATTACGTTGATCTTCGTGTCTTTGTAGCGAACGGATACGTTCTTGGAAACAATGGTGATCCCACGTTCACGTTCCAGATCATTATTATCAAGGATCAGGTCCTCAAATTCCTGGTTGTCGCGGAAAAGCTTGGATGCATGGATGATTTTGTCAACCAACGTAGTTTTACCGTGGTCAACGTGCGCAATAATTGCGATGTTGCGAATGGCTTGCATTGTATTATTTGTCAATGGTTTATGATCCCCAAAAAGCAGAACGTTCTCACCGGCCGGGAACCATGGTGCTGTGTTGTAGTTTTGCACCCGGGCAAATGAGGTGCAAATGTACTGCTTTTTTACCTGAATAACAGTATTTTACAATTAAATAATTGTTACCTGGCTAAAAAGAGGCATTAAGCTGAAAGAAGTGCAAAAAGCCGGATTGAACTTCATGGCTGGAAGGATAGTGCTCCCATTTTATACAAGTTGTCAGGATCAAAATCAACTCCATTTCCCCAAGTCAATGTGCCGTAGGAATCAAGCTTCACAGACTTAAAATAATCAGGGTCACGCAACTGGCTGACCAATCCATCATTGATATCACTGTACTTCTGAATGATTGCCTGGAGGTTGACAGTCTTTACTTCCCCTGTATTGAAAAGGCAGGTAACAGTGTAAGCCTCTACATTAAGAATTTCCTTGATGTAATAGAGCATTATAGCAGTGGATCTATTTTTCTCCATTGTTTGATATCTAATCCAAGATCACGAAAATTACTGAGTAGCTCTTCCTCGCGCAGAATGGTCCAGGCCTGAACCAGCTTTAATTGTTTTGCAGGTAAATACCCCTCTAACAACTCTGCATCTCTGATACCGATGATTGTACGGCAATCCTGATATTCAACGTGAAAATGTGGTGGATTATGGTCATCAAAATACATATGGATAACAATTCCGAAGAATCTGCAAATTTCTGGCATAGCGTGATTTGTGTATAGTCAGGTTAAAATTACAACATTTTGCTTTGGCTCCATCGTTTGCTTTATTTGTAGAAACAGACCATACCTATTTTCATGAATAAAAGGAATTTACTGGCGGGTTGTGCATTGGCAATCAGCATGGTGGCCCAGGCACAGGACGACGCAGCAAAATACGCAGCTACCATTGACCCGGCCGATCTGAAAAAGCATCTCACGATCATTGCCTCAGATAGTCTTGAAGGACGGGACACCGGCTCGCCGGGCCAGAAAAAGGCTGCGGCATATGTATCCGGATTTTATAAGCAATATGGCCTCACTCCCGCTGCTACGGACTCGGCAGGCCAAAAATCATTTCTGCAGAAGTACCAGCTTTACAAAAGAAGCTGGGGCGAGGTTTACGTACGGGCAGGTGAAAGAAAGTACGAGTTCAACAAGGATTTTTACCTCAACGGACTCCTGAGCATTCCCGAGGAGATCAGAACACAGGCTGTATTTGCAGGCTTTGGGATACAGGAAGGCAGCTATAATGACTACGCCAGTGTTGATGTCAAAGGCAAGTCCGTGATCATTTTTGATGGGGAGCCAAAAAATGCCGAAGGCAAATCCATTCTGGGTAATTCGGAAAAAACAAAATGGAGCGGCTCACTCTCGTGGCAACCCAAAATGGCACTGGCACTGGAAAAAGGTGCAGCGTACGTTTTCATCATCACCGAGAAAACCGGCGAGGACCTGGACAAGGAAATTCGTCAGCGTGCTGTTATGACGCGGCGGTTCAGCGCGCCTACCCTGAAACCGGTACAGGAAAGCCCCGACAGACGGGCGGCATTTGTAATTTCTCCGGAAATGGCCGCTGATATCCTGAAAACATCGGTTCAGAAGCTGGAAAAAGACCGGGCTGACATCGGCAAATCGGGCAAGCCTGTTTCCAAAAACATGAAAGGAGAAATTGCCATCAAGGCCGAGCGCGCAAACGAAATCATTCACACCGAAAACGTAGCGGCTTTCATGGAGGGTACCGACAAGAAAGAAGAAGTGCTGGTAATCAGCGCCCACCTGGACCATATTGGCATTTCCCCCAATGGCGAGATCAACAATGGAGCTGACGATGACGGCTCAGGAACGGTGTCGCTGCTCGAAATCGCCGAGGCATTTTCAAAGGCGAAAGCCGATGGCAAAGGACCAAGAAGAAGCATTCTGTTTTTGAATGTAACAGGAGAAGAAAAAGGCCTTTTTGGTTCGGAATACTATTCAGAAAACCCGATCTTCCCTGTAAAAAATACGATTGCCGATCTGAACATTGATATGATCGGGCGAGTGGATGAAGCCCATAAATCGGACCCGAAGTATGTATACTTGATTGGGTCAGACAAGCTTTCATCTACGTTACATACGATCAGCGAAGACGTCAACAAAAAGTACGTCAACTACAAGCTTGATTATACTTTTAACGACCCCAAAGATCCGAACCGCTTCTACTACCGGTCTGACCACTACAACTTTGCCAAAAAAGGAATTCCGGTCATCTTTTATTTTACCGGCGTCCATAAAGACTACCATCGCCCTGGTGACGACGTCGAGAAGATTATGTTTGATAAACAATCCGGGATTGTAAAGCTGGTATTTCATACGGCATGGGAGCTGGTGAACCGGGACGAGCGCATTGTGGTGGATAGTCATAAAGAGTAGAATGGTAAAAGGAGGAAGGAGTATGGAGGCAAGGAGGAGATTTTTATTGTTTTGGATTTTGCTGATGATGCCCTGCTGGCCATTCGCGCAGGTTCCGGCGAAGGATGCTTTGCTCTGGGAAGTAAAAGCACCGGGCACAGCGGAACGGTCATATCTTTTTGGGACCATTCATTTGATCTGTGAAAAAGATTTCGTGCTCAGTGATTCCCTGAAATTCGCTCTGTCAAAATCGGCTAAACTCGCGCTGGAAGTAGATATTGACGATCCCGGTATGATGGGCAAGATGATGAAAACCATGTACATGGCCGGCGGACAGGATTTGAAAAGCCTGGTAGGAGAAGCCGGCTATGCGAAGCTCAGCCGCTTTTTTCGCGACTCTGTGGGTTTGGGCATTGATATGTTTGCCAAAGCAAAACCTTTTGTGATGATGGGGCCGCTCTTTAATGCCATACTTCCCTGCGAGCCCCGGTCCTACGAACTGACCCTCGCCAACCTGGCCGGAGAACAAAAATCGGAGGTGATAGGCCTGGAAACCATTGAAGAACAAATGGCCGTTTTTGACTCAATACCTTATCAGGAACAGGCTACCATGCTGATGTCGCTCATAGATAGCCTCCCCAAAGCACGGAAGGAGTTTGCCACACTGGTAAGCCTCTACAAAGATGCAAAGATCAATGACCTGTACCAGGCAGCGCTGAAAAGTGAATTTGGTATGGAAGGCAATGAAGAGCTAGTCCTCTTTGAGCGCAACCAGAAGTGGATTCCGCGTATCCGGCAGATGATGACGGCAGCACCAACCCTGTTTGCAGTAGGAGCGGCCCATCTCGGGGGTGAGAAAGGGATCATTGCCCTGCTACGCAAAGAAGGCTACACCGTACGTGCCATTCAATAATCTCATTTCCAGCTTTCCTGAATGCGGCTGCCCTCTTCGGTATCGGTAATTTTCAGGAAAGTCTGGATTTCCTGCTGCAATTCTTCCACGTGACTGATAATACCGACAATCCTGTTTTCTTTACGCAGTGATTTGAGCGTGTCAAAAACGGTCTGCAGTGCCAGCTTGTCGAGCGAGCCGAAGCCCTCGTCCAGAAAAAAGAAGTTATGCTGCGACTCATTGCGCACATGGATATGGTCTGCAAGCGCCAGCGCCAGGGACAATGCAGCCTGAAATTTCTGTCCGCCCGAAAGCGTTTTCAGCAGGCGCAGATGTCCGCCATTAAGCAGGTCGCGCACCCAGAAGCTATTGCCCTCACCCAGTTCAAGGTGGAGGCGCTGGTGTGTCATCTGGTGAAAACGATGGTTTGCAGCCTGAATCAAGTTCTTAAGGTAAATGCTTGATGCATAATCCACAAACCCGCTCGACCGGAAAAGCCTTGTCAGCTCGTCCAGATGTTCTTTCCTGAGCTGTAATTTGCCTTTTTCTTCCAGTAAAGACGCCTTTCGAGCCAGGTCTTCGGCCATTTTTTTCAGGAGCCGGTCCAGTCCGCCTTCCTCTTTGCGCAGTGCATTTAATTTTTCTTCAAAATCACGTTTTGACTGAATCAGCGCAATGTGCTGGTCAGCATCATAATCCTGTCCGGCATTTTCCTGAACCAGCCTGTTCAGGTCTCTTTCCGTGGTCTCACAGGCAAACCGGAATGTATCCAGTGCAGTGCGCTCCTCGTCTATCCTGATTGGGTGCTGCAAAATCACTGCAACCTGATCTTCTCCCGCAAACCCATACTTTACAAGCTGAAGATCCATTTGATGCTGTACTTCTTTCAGCTCGTTACGGCTGCCTTCCAGGGCAACTTCCAGGGTGGCCTGACTGCCTGCCAGCATATCCCGCTCCTTTTCCATCACATCCACGAGCTGCCGGGTTTCTTCATAAAGACGTGTTATCTCTCCGTAGCTTTGATGCAGCAGCTGCATTTTCTCCCTGATTTCCGCTTGGGGCTGCGTTGCTATTTCATCCAGGTCGACTTTCTCAAGCTGGGCCGAAAGCAATGCAGTAGTACTGTCCAGCCGCAGGATTTCGTCCCGCAGTACTTGCAAAGGTTTTTCAAACTTTTCAGTTTTTTCGAGTATTTCGGATTCGAGCCGGGCATTCAGCCGGCGTATCTGAGCCTCGGTTTCACGAATCAGCGCCTGGTCACGGGTTACCTGCTGAAAATGCTGCTCAAAGCCGCTGCGATCTGTTTTGTCAAACTTTTGCCAGATAAAACCAAGATCATGCTGCTCGATCCTGAGTCTGGCCTCGGTCCAGCGTTCCTTGATAGATGCCTTTTGTTTTTCAAGGTTCTCAATCTGATTGAAAAGCCGCTCAACTGGCGTCTGCATCTTCCTTGCATGGTCATCGAGCTCATCAAAGCGGGCAAGCTGACTTTCAATGCCGGTGAGCTCTTTAGTCACACTTTCGTCCGTGTGAAGCACAGCCGGGTGATGCTCCGCCCCGCAGAGCGGACAAGGTTCGCCTTCCTGCAGACTGACGGCATATTGCTGCAGCGCCAGCCGGGTACTTGCTTTGACCAGCTCTTGCCTCAGCGCTTTCCTGCGCTCTTCATTTTGGATGGCATAACCCTGCATAGCCGATTGAAAAACCGTCAGAACTGGCTGCTGAGGAAGATTGATGGCTAGCCGCGTGCTGATTTCACTCAATTTTGCGTCCAGTAATGCTTGCTGTGTGCCGATTTCAGCTTGCAGGTCCTCGGCCTCCTTTTTGATGGCCTGACGTGCTTCCACGAGGAGATCAGCCTGTGCAAACCATGACTTTATCGCCGTAATTTCCTGAATGTCGATCAATGCAGCCTTTCTGGTTTCATTGGCACCTTCCTGATCGAGCTTTTGGATCCTGATGGCTTCAATGCCTTTTTCCTTTTCGGCAAGCTGATGTTCACCACTTGCAAGCCGCTGTTTTTTCTGGCTTATCCATGCATTGTTGTCAATGATCTGAATGACTTTTCCAAGTTCGGCAATGGTATCCAGGAGTTCTTCGCGGGTGTCATAGCGTGGTTTCAGCTCCTGAATGACAGCTCTTTCACGGTCCGCACCCACCGTAAGTTCCCTGATCCGGGTTTGCTGGCTGAAATACACCTTTTCATCGCGGAGTACCGCGGCATTCAGGTGTTTTTTCTGATCGAGCAAAGATTTGAAATGCAGGGAGCAAATTTCAAAAAGTCGCAATGCCTCTTCTCTCGCCTGCATACCGGGACGCTGGCCGTCAAGTATATGGAGCTGGTTCCGAAGCAACCTGATCTTTTCATCAGCCGCTTTTTGATCCTGAAAAACTTTCTCCTGCTCAGCCAGCAGCAGCAACGCTGCATTCACCTCCCCGATCTCCGTCCTGATTGCATTCCTGCGGTTTTCTTCGGCTTCTACCATTTCAGGAGTCACTTCGCCCAGGCCTATGAGCTGGCCATCGAGACCGGAAAGAGATAAGTCGTTTTGCTTGGTCAAAGAGCCTACTTTCCGGCTCAGATCATACTTTTCGAGCTGGAAAAGCTCTTTCATCATCCTCGTACGGTCCGAATCTCTCAGTTCGATAAACTCCTGAAAGCGTCCCTGTGGAATAATAATGGTGCGGCGAAAGTTATCATAGCTCAGTCCGATAATGCTTTCCGCATTCACACTTTCTGACAGCGGTACCCAGGTACCCTCTTCGTGCACATAGGCTTTGCGCTCAAAAGTTTTTACATCCCTGAAATTTTTGCTGTTTCTTCTTCCCCGCACCGTAAACCGGTAATGCTCCGCATCCTTGCCTGCAATGCATTCAAAATCAATGAGCAGCTCGTCGGAGCGCAGGTTCATCATGTTGTAAGTACGATCATCCCCCGACTTGTTGAGCCGCTCGGTATCGCCGTACAATGCAAAGGTAATTGCTTCGAGAATGGAAGATTTACCACTGCCTACCGCGCCAAAAATCCCGAACAGGGAGGCATCAGTCAGTGCATCAAAGTGGATTTCCTGCTCGGTCTGGTAGGAATAGAGACCTTTTATTTTGAGGTACTTGGGGATCATGGGAGGGGGCTTTCGGCAGTCGGCTATCGGCAGTCGGCCTTTATGGGTTTGTATAATGCTTTTTTTGGGTAAATGTGGAATATAGTTGCAGTATTAAGTCAGCATCGTCGGAACCGGCAAAAAAGCCGGCAGACCGCTACTAACTCACTGCCGACTGCTATCCCAGCAGATCTTCCAAAAACTCCCGGCTGTTGCTCAGCCTCGGGACTTTGTTCTGGCCACCGAGCTTGTGGCGTTTTCCCATCCATGCATAGAAAGTCCCTGCGGGAACGTAATGCATAAGTGGCGGCAGCAGCGCCAGGTCTTTGTAGCGTTTGGCGTCGTAGTCGGAGTTTACCTCGCGCAGTGCTTCGTCGAGGATGGAGGTAAATGCATCGTAATTGTCAGGTTCTCTCGAAAATTCGACAATCCACTCGTGTCTGCCGCGCGTGCCATCGCCCATGTACACGGGTCCGGCGGTATAGTTGGCGACGACTGCACCGGTTTTTTGCGAAGCTACTTTGATACCATAATCCGCATTTTCCACGATCAGCTCCTCACCGAATGCATTGATAAAATGTTTGGTTCGTCCGCTTACCTTCAACCGGAAAGGGTATTTGGAGGTAAACCGTACCGTATCACCGATGAGGTAGCGCCACAAGCCCGCATTGGTCGAGATGACGAGTGCATAGCTTTTTCCAACCTCCACCTCGTCCAGCAGCAGTGCCCGGGGGTGCGGCTGACCAACTTCTTCCATCGGAATAAACTCATAAAAGATGCCATAATCGAGCATCAGGAGCATTTCCCCTACCCTGCTTACATCATCCTGTATCGCAAAAAATCCTTCCGACGCACTGTACGTTTCCAGGTACAGCACCTGGTCGGAGGGGAAGTACTTGGTCATAAATAACTCCCTGTACGGCTCAAACGACACAGCTCCATGCACAAATACCTCAAAGTCAGGCCATACTTCCAGCATATTTTTCGCCCCGGAACGCTCCATAATCTGATCCAGCAGCACGATGGTCCAGGTAGGAACACCCAGGATGCTGGTCACATTTTCCTGCGAACAAATGGACGCCATTTTGTCCAGCTTACTTTCCCAATGATCCATGAGTGCGACATCCAGCGGCGGTGTCCGCATAAATTCCGCCCAGGAGGGAAGATTCTGCATGATTACTGCGGACACATCGCCGATCTGCGTGTAATCATCAAAGGGATTGGCATGCAGCGTACCTCCGATCGACAACCCTTTGCCGTCAAAAACGCGGGTATCGGGCCGGTTATGGATCAGGAGCGTCATCATGTCCTTACCCCCTTCGTAGTGACATTCCTCCAATGCTTCGGGTGATACCGGGAGGAATTTGCTGCGGGCATTGGTAGTTCCCGACGACTTCGAAAACCATTCAATGGAGGAAGGCCAGAGCACATTGGGCTCGCCTTTGAGTACACGCTCGATATAAGGGTACAGGTCCTCGTAAGAGGATACGGGAACCTGGTTCTGAAAGTCTTTAATGGTTTTAATCTGTCCGTAATTGTACCTGCTGCCCCACTCCGTATACCGCGCAGTTTCGATCAGCTCGGAAAAAATGCGTTGCTGAGTTTCAACGGGGTACTTCATAAACTGTTCAATCCTTTCGAAGCGCCGCTTCAAAAACCAGACAGTCATATCATTGACCAGCTTCATGAATTCAGACTATTAAAATTTGTAATATGCAATCTGTAAAAATAGCAAAAATGGTGAGAGAACAGTTGGAAGCTGTTTCACCCACCATCTTATAAATGCGCGGACTACTGTTTTTTACCGGTCAAAAAACATATTGCTTCCGCCGGCCTTTTTCTCGATTGTCGACTCAATTTCTTCGCCCTTTTCAGACAAAATCCGTGTGTGATGCGCCATGCGGGTCACATGCGTACCCGTAATCTCGAAAAGTGCTTCGCCAAGCAGCGGGTCTTTGGGGCTGCCGTATGGATAAAGGATAATACCTTCGCCTATCGTGGTATTGGGAACAAAGCCCGTCGCATAGTCTGATTGCTTCAGGCTGTTCAGCGACTTGGATACGATCGGCTGCATACCCCACTTTATCTTGCCGTCAGAATCGGTAATGGTCACCGACCCGACGTTTTTGCCAACCGTTTTTTCACCTATAATTGTCACATCCATAAAGGGCTTCAGTCCGTTGATCAGCAGCTCGCTGGCCGAGGCTGTGCGGGATGAAGTGAGTACAATCAGCTTTTGAAGGCTGCTGCTGATGTTCTGACTTTTGGAAACAAACTTGTCGTAAAAGTAGGAGTCACCGTATTTTTTACGATTGGTCTCAGTCACCTGCGGGTTGTACTCTTTGTAATAAAAAACATCATTGGTAGTCCCTTTTGTGATGAGGCTGGCCAGGTTTATAGCCGAACTTACGTAGCCGCCGGGATTATAGCGCAGGTCCAATACCAGTGCATTTACCTGGGCTGCCTTGAATTTTGCAAAAATATCATCCAGCTTCTGGTCATACTCCTTGCCGGATGATCCATTGGGTGACGGAATAAACTGGTGATATACCACGTACCCAATTTTGTGAGCGTCGTAGGTATAGGTAGTATCAAAAAAGACAGGGTTTTCCTGCAAAACAACCGGTGCAACCTTCCTTTTTACCGTTGTCTCTTTCAGCACGTCGTCCACATCGAATTTGGAGATCGTGTAGGAAAGTGCGCCGCCTGCATTGAGCAGCTGGCGGTAATTGTCGCCTGTCAGCTTTGTACCGCCCACACTGCTGAAAATATCACCCCGCCGGAATCCCGCGTCAGATGCAGACGAGCCGGGAGCAACATACAATACCACCCCAATCACATTGGTGGAGCCGCTGGGATAGTAAAACAGCTTGTATTGCATTCCGGTTGTTTTGGTTTCACCGCTGAGTGAGGCTTTTAGCTCGTCGGCGCTCTCCTGGATCCACGAAAACCGGTCGCCATCGGGCCGCGTACCGGCATCGTAGCGATACAGCAGCGATTCAAAAAAGTCTTCGGGCGATTGCGTCAGGTCCGGATTGGCTGTGATATGGTCGTTCCAGTAATACCAGTACTTCATCTGGTCATAAATCCACTGGTTGGTCTCCGTGCTTGTGGCCGGCTCTACGTTCTTTTCCTTGCAGGCTGCACAAAGCAATGCAAGCAGGAAAAATGGAAGTAAAATTTTATTTCTCATCGACTTGCGTTTGTTTCCAGAAACACTTCCTCAATAATATCACAGGCCTGGTTCATCTGCTGTTCATTGATAACCAGAGGAGGTGCAAAGCGGATCTTGTTGCCGTGGGTAGGCTTGCAGAGCAACCCTTTTTCCATCATTTTGTAACAAAGATCCATTGCTGTGGTACTTTCCTCGGTATCATTGATAACGATAGCATTCAACAGGCCTTTTCCTCTAACGACCTCTATCAGAGAACATTGTTTTTGAAGATCAGAAATCCTCTGCCTGAACAACGCTCCCATCGCCTCTGCATTTCCAGCCAGGTTTTCACGCTGTACTACTTCCAGTGCGGCAATGGTCACGGCACAGGCCAGGGGGTTGCCGCCATAGGTAGAGCCGTGCTCTCCGGGCGCGATTGTGAGCATAACTTCGTTGTCCGCGAATGCAGCAGACACAGGCATCGTACCGCCCGAGAGGGCTTTTCCCAAAACCAGGATATCAGGTTTCACACCTTCCCAGTCACATGCCAGCCGCATGCCCGTGCGGCCAATGCCGGTCTGGACCTCATCGGCTATAAAAAGCACATTGTATTGGCTGCAAAGTTCGCGCACGCCCCTCAGGTAGCCCGCCCTCGGTACTACCACCCCGGCCTCGCCCTGGATAGGTTCCACCATGAAGCCGGCAATATCAGGATCATTTTTGAGCAGATTTTCCAATGCATCCAGGTTGTCGTAGGGAATGATTTCGTAGCCCGGCAGAAACGGACCGTAATCATCGGTACTGGACGGATCCGTGGAAGAAGAAATGGCTGCCAGCGTCCGGCCCCAGAAATTACCTGCGGCGTACACGGTTTTGGCTTTACCCGGCGCAATGCCTTTGACTTTGTATGCCCATTTGCGGGTCAGCTTCAATGCGGTCTCACCGCCTTCCACGCCCGAATTCATCATAAGTACCTTATCGTAGCCGAAATATTCGCACAGCATTTTTTCACATTCACCCAGCCGGTCATTGTAAAATGCACGGGAAGTGAGGGTGAGCTTTTGCGCCTGGCTGATCATGGCATTGACGATATGCGGATGACAATGCCCCTGGCTCACCGCACTGTATGCCGAAAGAAAATCCAGATATTGCTTGCCCTCCACATCCCAGACATACACACCCGCACCGCGTTCCAGCACTACGGGCATCGGTTTGTAATTATGTGCACCGTAGCGGTATTCGAGGTCGATCGCCTGTGCAGCTGCGCTGGTGAGCGTGTCGGAGAAGGTTGTCATGAGATAGTCAGGTTATACAGGATTTTCACTTCGTGTTTATGTAAAAATAGCGAAAAGAACTAGCTTTGCCCCATAATCTCAAAGGGGTGCCCTACCTGACGGGCTGAGATCATACCCATAAACCTGATCCGGGTAATGCCGGCGTAGGGAGAGAAGCCGGTTTTCAGGCTGTTTCTTGTTTTTATTTTTTGTATCCAAGATAGGTGGCCCCTGCCTGTTGTAACAACTTTATCGCAATGCGAACCGTTACTACCTATCTGCTGACATTCATTTTCAGCATTCTTTCCTTGTCCACTTTCGCCCAGCGCATGCTGAAAGGCCGCATTACCGATGCGGAAGACGGCAAGCCGCTGCCTGGCGCCACCATCAAAGCCGGCGATATCCGCGGCACACAATCCGATCAGCAGGGGAATTTTACATTAAGGAATATTCCTGACGCGATCCATGCGGTGGAGGTTTCTTACGTCGGCTTTCAGACTGCGGCTGTCACCCTTTCCGAAAATGATTTTCTGGATGTAAAACTGGTACGCAGTACTTATCAGGCCGACGAAGTAGTCATTAATGCGACGCGCGTCACGGACAAAAGTGCGATGGCTTATACCAATGTAAGCGCCGCCGCAATCGACAAGCAGAACCTTGGTCAGGATTTGCCGGTATTGCTCAACTTTACACCTTCACTCGTCAGTACCAGCGATGCCGGGGCGGGCGTGGGTTACTCGGGCATCCGCATCCGGGGCTCGGATGCAACGCGCATTAACGTTACCGTCAATGGAATCCCGTATAATGATGCCGAAAGCCAGGGTGTTTTCTGGGTCAACATGCCGGACTTTGCATCTTCCGTGAGCAGCATTCAGATTCAGCGCGGGGTAGGTACCTCCACCAATGGTGCAGGATCGTTCGGAGCAACGGTCAACATCAATACCAATGCATTGCGCAAGGAAGCATATGCCGAGCTCAACAACGCATACGGCTCTTTTAACACATTCAAAAATACGCTGAAAGTAGGCTCAGGATTGATCCGGGACAAGTTTACCTTCGATGCCAGGCTATCGCGCGTTTCGTCTGACGGCTTCGTGGACCGGGCTTCGTCGGAGCTGCATTCCTACTATTTGTCGGGCGGTTATTTTGGTAAAAAAAGCTTTGTGCGTGTCAATGTGTTTTCAGGAAAAGAGCGCACCTACCAGTCGTGGAATGGGGTGCCCGAGGCTAAGCTCCGGGGTGACAGGGAGGGTATCCTGAGCTACATTGACCGGAACGGACTGGATGAAGAAGATGCCCGGAACCTGCTTAATTCGGGAAACAGGACCTATAATTCATACACCTACAAAAACGAGGTCGATAATTACAGGCAGGATCATTACCAGCTCGTGTCGTCTCATAACCTTAGTCAGCAATGGACTTTTAACCTCAACGGATTTCTGGTCCGGGGACTGGGTTACTATGAACAATACCGCAAGGACGACGCCTATGCAAACTACAACCTGCCCGATGTAATCACCGGCACTGATACGCTCACCAGTACCGATCTGGTCCGCAGGCGCTGGCTCGACAACTACTTTTATGGAACTACCTTTTCATTTGATTATAATAGTTTTAAAAAGCTGACGGCAAGCATTGGCGGTGGCTGGAACAAGTACGACGGCGATCATTACGGACAGATTACCTGGGCACGCAATGCCGGGAACACCGAAAATGAGCACCGGTACTATTACAGTCAGGGGATCAAAAAGGACTTTAACATTTATGGAAAGCTGTACTACCAGTTTACAGATAAGCTGAATGCATTTGCAGACCTGCAATTCAGGACAGTAAGTCACGCCATTCACGGTACGGATAATGTTCAGATACAGCTGGCGGTGGATCAGTCGTATAATTTTGTCAATCCGAAAGCCGGGATTAATTACCAGCTGGCCGATCAGAGCTCGGTCTATGCATCGTACAGCGTCGGCAACCGGGAGCCGAACCGGGATGACTTTACAGCAGCCACAGCATTACTTTTTCCCAAAAAGGAAAATCTGCAGAACGTGGAGGCCGGCTTCCGGACGCAGCAGGGAAAATGGGCTTTTTCTGCGAATTACTACCTGATGCGCTACAAAAACCAGCTTGTACTCACCGGCCAGATCAATGATGTCGGCAACTCCATCCGGGTGAATGTCCCGAAAAGTTACCGGACCGGCATTGAACTTGAAGGAGCCGTAGCGCTGGGCACTTATCTGAAATGGAATGTCAATGCGACTTTCAGCAGCAATAAAATCGACAACTTTACGGAGTATGTCGTCAACTATGACACAGGCGGCTATAACACAATCAGTCACGGCAAATCCGATATCTCCTTTTCACCCAATGCGATTGCGGGCAGCCAGCTCATTTATTCCCTCCGGAAAAACCTGGAAATTGCTTTGCTGACCAAGTATGTCAGTAAACAATACCTGGACAATACCACAACCGAAACGCGGAAACTGGATGCTTACGTAACCAATGATGTGCGTCTTTCGTGGACGATCAAACCGGCCTGGGCAAATGAAATTGGCTTTAATCTGCTGGTTAATAATATTTTTAACGAGCAATATGAATCCAACGGATATACCTACGGCTACCTGGCCGGCGGTGCCCTGACACAGGAAAACTTCTACTTTCCGCAGGCAGGCACCAACTTTCTGGTTGGGGTGAATTTTAGGTTTTGAGTTTATCTTCCTGTTACCTTTGCCGCATGGATTTGAAAAATGACCTTTTACTCCGTGCGGCACGGGGGGAAAATACAGAACGCACACCGGTTTGGATGATGCGGCAGGCAGGACGGATTCTGGCGGAGTACCGCGCAGTGCGCGAGAAAGCCGGAAGCTTTATCGCACTCGCTACTACCCCTGAGCTGGCTGCCGAAGTGACTATCCAGCCGGTAGACCTGCTGGGTGTCGATGCAGCGATCATCTTTTCAGATATTCTTGTCGTACCGGAGGCGATGGGACTGCCCTATGAGATGGTGGAGCAGCGCGGACCTGTTTTCCCTGCTACCGTGCATACTTCGGCCGACCTGCAGAAACTTCATGTTGCAGAACCTGAAACAGACCTGAAATATGTACTTGATGCCATTAAAATCACCAAGCAGGCACTTGCCGGCCGTGTGCCTCTGATTGGTTTTGCGGGTGCTCCTTTCACCATCTTCTGCTACATGACGGAAGGAAAGGGTTCCAAGACCTTCTCAGTTGCCAAGAAGCATTTGTATGCTGATCCGGAATTCTCACATTCCCTGCTGCAGCAGATTACCGACAGTACCATTGCATACCTGAAAGCGCAGATCGCTGCCGGGGCCGACCTGGTACAGGTTTTCGATTCGTGGGCCGGTATCCTGTCGCCGGAACAATACCAGGTTTTTTCCCTTCCCTACATTAAACAGATTTGCGACGCCATCACGGAAGTACCGGTCACGGTGTTTGCCAAAGGTGCATTTTTCGCACGAAAGGAAATTGGCGAGCTCAGCTGCTCGGTGGTAGGGCTCGACTGGAACATGGATGTGAGGGAGTCGCGCGAGCTTATTCCCGGTAAAACGCTGCAGGGCAACCTGGATCCCTGTGTACTGTACGCATCCTACGATCAGATCAGGCTGGAAGTAAAGAAAATGCTGGAACAGTTTGGTACCCAAAGGTATATTGCCAACCTCGGCCACGGGGTTTATCCGGATACCGATCCCAATAAGGTCCGCTGCTTTATCGATGCTGTAAAAGAATTTTCCAGCTAGTGTGATGGAAAGTCTGAAAACCAGGTGCGTGTTCCTCGACCGTGATGGGGTACTCAATGAAGACTGTCCCGATTACCTCTACACGCTGGATCGTCTTGTCATTCCCGAAGGTGTGCCTGATGCACTTCGTGCGCTGAAAGATGCAGGGTATCTTTTGATTGTTATTACCAACCAGGCCGGTATTGCCAAAGGATTATACACGGCTGATAATGTATATGCAATCCACGAAGCTTTACAGCAGGCTTCGGGCCATGTGCTGGACGATCTTTATTTTTCGCCCTGCCATCCTGCTTACTCGGGCCGGTCGCTTTCGCGTAAGCCCGGCAGTCTGATGCTGGAAAAAGCAATAGCCAGGTATAACATTGATCCCGCTCAGTCGTGGATGATCGGCGACCGGGACAGGGATATGGAAGCGGGCCGGAATGCAGGTGTAAAAACCATTCACATTATAGCCGGCACGGAAGAATCAACGGGAGATTTTGCAGCCGGAAGTCTCCGGGAAGCTGCAAACATTATTTTAAAAACTAATTAAGCTTTTTCAGCAGCAACCGGCATAGCTTTCTGGACAGATCCGTAGGCCGGGCAGGCATGTTTGGTGCAGGAAGAAGCGGCGATGGTTCCGCAGACAGCAAGGAGGAGCAGTAGTTTTTTCATTTTCCTGATCGTATAGTTTTCTGTATAAGGCAAAAGTTCTTTGAACGATGTTATTTTCAATAACGAACCCGCTCAAAGAACTTTATACCCGGTATTAAATTTTTGTTTCCGCCAATTCAGGTTCTACTTCCACAGGCTGGCTTTCGTGTTCGTTTTTCACTTCAGGTGAAGTGTACGACTCATCCTTAAAGCCCAGGATACGCAGCATGGAATCACTTTTTTGTTCCTGCGCAAACACCCGCGTTGTGATTTTACCATCCTCATCCCGGTCTACCAGCACATGCTTGGGTGCAGGAATCAGGCAATGCTGAATGCCGCCATATCCACCCAGTGATTCCTGATAGGCGCCTGTATGGAAAAATCCTATGTACTGCTTTTCTGAATCCTCTTCAAAAATGGGCATGTACAAGTCGGCGCTGTGCATTTCACTGTTATAAAAGTCCTGGGAATCGCAGGTCAGCCCGCCCAGGTTTACTTTCTGGTACGGATTATCCCAGTTGTTGATCGGCAGCATGATGTACTTCTGGTTCATGCCCCAGGAGTCGGGCAGCTGGGTGATAAAAGATCCGTTGATCATATACCAGAGCTCTTTATCGTTTTGCAGCTTTTTATCGATAATCTCGTAAATAACCGCTCCGCTCTCTCCTACAGTATAGCTACCGAACTCTGTAAAAATGTGCGGTACAGGCACATTGTTCTTATTACAGATCCACTGAATGTTTTCAATGATTTCATCGATCATCTGCTGGTAATCGTAGCCGCTCTGCAGGGAGGTCTGGATAGGCAGCCCGCCGCCGATATCGATAGAGTCAAGTTCCGGACAAATTTTCTTCATCTCGCAGTACTTGAACATAAACCGGGTGAGCTCACTCCAGTAGTATGCGCTGTCCTTGATACCGGTATTGATAAAGAAATGCAGCATTTTGAGCTTGAACCGCGGATTGGTCTCTATTTTCTCTTTATAAAGCTGCTGTACATCATTATAGCGGATTCCAAGACGGGAGGTATAAAAAGCAAAATTCGGCTCCTCATCCGTAGCGATGCGCATACCAAAGTACACGGTATCCGCAGTAACCTGCTGCTCGTACGACTCAATTTCTTTCAGGTTGTCCAGGATTGGCACTACATTAAAGCCCTCGTTGATTAGCTCGCTGAGGTACTGGGTATAACGCGGCAGCTTGTAACCATTGGCAAGGATGTAGGTCGACTTGGTAACCTTTCCGCGGCGGTACAACTCCCGGATAATGGGAATATCAAAAGCCGAGGAAGTTTCAAGGTGAATATTATGCTTCAGAGCCTCTTCCAGCACGAAGCTGAAATGGGAGGACTTGGTACAGTAGCAATACGTGTACGTCCCTTTATAATTATGGCGCTTGAACGCATTCCGGAAAAACATATTGGCATTTTCAATATGCTCCCCGATCTTGGGCAGGTAATTGATTTTTAACGGCGTACCATGTTCCTTGATGATATCCATCAGAGGTACATTGTTGAACAGCAGCTCGTTGTTATCAACGTTAAACTCCATCGTGGGAAATTCGAACGTCTGCTGAATCAGGTCAATGTAGCTTTTCATTGATTTGTTTGTCGCGATGGCAATTAATGAATTGTGAGTTAATAATAGGAACGAAACGACCCGAAATTTGGCCAGAATTCATGTGATTTCCAAACACCGGAATTCAGCAAATCATTCCCCTGCAAAAGCAATTTATCAGGCTAATAACGAAGTTCATACCGGGTTTCATCCATTTGGTATTTCTTAGGTTGACCCCGACCAGCCTGCCTGCCTACTTTTGAACAGGCAGGTCAGCAAAAAACAGACCTGAGGTTACAAGAGAGTAGCCCGGGAAGCCTTGCAGCACTACCGGATCTGTCTGGAATACAATGCTTAATCCAAAGGATGATTTTCCCAGATCATGAAAGGCAGCAATATTTAACAATAAGATAATGTCAGCAGGGGAAATATACCGGTTTCGTAACCCGCTTCACCGGTATCTTGTATCTAGACTTACGTCCTGCTTGTAAGGATCAGAACAGTCAGACTTTTTTGATCTCAGAAAACTTTGAAACTTTCCGGAGTTTTCTTGGTTTTTGTGATCGGAAAATTACAAATTTGCCGGTGTGAAAGAGCGTATTATACAATCGGCCTATAAGCTATTCTGGCGCTACGGCATCAAGAGCGTAACCATGGACGATATTGCCAGGGAACTTGGAATTTCAAAGCGTACCATTTACCAGCATTATGCAGACAAGGAAGCGATTCTGGAGTTGGTTATCAGGCAGGTACTGGCCGACGAGCAATGTGAGATAGAGCGGATCGACGAGCAGGGACCCAATCCGGTGGAGCAGATGATTTTTACAACTGAACAAATGCAGCAAACGCTCACCCATATGAACCCGACTTTCCTGTATGACCTGAAAAAGTACTATCCGGATGCCTGGGGACTTTTTGATTCCTATAAGCATGAGGTCATACTCCGGCACATCCGCGACAACCTGGACCGCGGCATTGCATTAGGGCTCTACCATGCCGACATTGACACCGAAATACTCTCGCTCCTGCGCGTCGAACAGGTGATGATGGCCTTTGACCATACGATTTTCACCAACAAAAAGCATAATGTCATGTACATCCAATTGGAGCTGCTGACCCACTTTTTGCGGGGTATACTGTCGGAAAAAGGTTTGCAGCATTACAATTCTATCAAAGGCAAATCAGCAATCGAATATAACACCCATGAAAAATGAAACCTTTATGCGCCGCAGCTTCGCCCTGTTCGCGATCATACTCAGCTTTGGTCACGCGAAAGCCCAGGACAACAGCTTTTCACTGTCACAGGCAGTGGATTATGCCATCAAAAACAACCTGAATGTAAAAAACACGCAGCTGGATGCACTTTCCGCCGAAGCCCGGATTGGTGAAATACGTGCTGCCGGGCTGCCACAGGTGACTGCCAATTTCAATATCACTGACAATGTGATCATCCAGCGCTTCTTCCTGCCGGCCAACTTCGCGGATCCCAATGCGTCCGCTGATGCACCTCCGGTAGCCGTGAAGTTTGGGGTAAGGTACCAGGGTACAGCCGCGGCCACACTGCAGCAGCTGATCTTCAATGGATCTTATTTCATTGGTTTAAAAGCAGCAGCTACCTACCGCGAGCTTGCTCAGAAAAGCATTACCCAATCCAAAGTATCCGTGGCAGAAGCTGTGACCAAGGCGTATTATTCGGCCCAGGTGGCCGAAGAACGCGCAAAGCTGCTGGATCTGAACATCAGCCGTGTAGACACGCTCATGCTGGAAACGAAAGTCATGAATGAAAGCGGGTTTGTAGAATTGCTGGATGTAAACAGGCTCGAAGTACAACTCAACAACCTGCGTACCGAGCGGCAGAAAGTGCAGAACCTGATTGAGATCAGCTACGCACTTTTGAAATTTCAGATGGGCATGCCGGCAACGCAATCTGTGCGGCTGACGGACGATATCAATGCGGTAGACATCGACGCATTGCGTGCCAGTACCTCCAACCTGGCAGCCAGCTATGAAAACCGGGTAGAATTTGCATTGCTGCAAACACAGGAAAAACTTGCCGGCCTGGATATCAGAAATGTGCGTGCGGGCTACCTGCCCAGTTTGTCGCTGTCGTTCGGATACGGCCACAACAATGGTCAGGACAGCTTTACCAGCTTATTTTCGACCAAATGGTTTAACAATGCATTACTCAGCCTGAACCTTACTGTGCCGATCTTCGATGGTTTCAGCAAACGTTACCAGCTCGACCAGAAAAAGCTTGCGCTGGATAAAGTAAAAAATAACCAGACGCTTTTACAGCAGTCCATCGACCTGGAAACCAGTCAGGCCAGCATTAACATCAAGAATGCATTTGCCACCCTGGAAACCCAGAAACGCAACCTTGACCTGGCGCAGGAAATTGTACGTGTTTCCAAAATCAAGTACAAGGAAGGCGTAGGATCCAACATTGAGGTGATTAATGCGGAATCGTCCCTGAAAGAAGCCCAGACCAACTATTTCACAGCCCTTTATGACCTGATACTGGCCAAAGTAGACCTGAGCAGGGCAAGAGGCGAACTTTATGTTGAAAAATGAACAGAATATTAACACCGAAACAAAATCTGAAACTGCTACCTGATTATACCATGAAAAAGCATATCCTGATAATTACCATAATGGCCGCGCTGCTGTACTCCTGCGGTGACGCAAAAAAGGAAGGCCTGGAAGGTAAAAAGGAAGAACTCGCCAAGCTGAAAGCCGAGCGCAGTGAAACCGAAAAGAAGATCAAGACGCTGGAAACCGAGATCGCCAAACTGGATCCGAAAAAGGCCGGTGAAAGCAAGGTGAAGGCGGTATCTGTTGATACCCTGGGCGCGGAGACATTCCGGCATTATGTAGAGCTGCAAGGTACTGTCGATGCCAAAAACAACGTACTGGTCACGCCCAAAACAGGGGGCGTGATTACGGCCATGTACGTCAAGGAAGGTGATAATGTACGTGCAGGCACCGTAATCGGCAAGATCGACAACAGTATTCTGAGTGAGTCCATAGAAGAACTGAAAACACAGCTTTCGCTTGCAAATACGCTTTTTGAAAAGCAGCAGCACCTATGGGAGCAGAAAATCGGTACCGAGCTGCAATACCTTCAGGCCAAAAACAACAAGGAAGCACTGGAAAGAAAGCTTTCTACGCTGAATACCCAGCTGTCGCAAGGCAACATCGTCTCGCCCATGGCCGGCGTGGTGGACCAGGTTAATGTGAAGGTAGGAGAAACAGCGTCACCAGGTGTGGGCGTAGTGCGGGTTGTGAACCTGAGCAACCTGAAAGTATCGGCCAAAGTATCGGATACGTATGCGGCCAGCGTCAAAAAAGGCGATGAGGTGATTGTACAGTTTCCTGACCTGAAAAAGGAGTTTAAAGCCCGCGTTACATTTGTGAGCACCGCCGTGGACCCGCTTTCGCGTACGTTTACCATTGAAGCCAACCTGCCTTCCGACCGCGCCATCAAGCCCAACATGATGGCAGCCGTACAGATCAATGATGCCACTAGCAAAAATGCACTGGCCATCGACCAGAACTTTGTTCAGAGTACGGAACAAGGCAATGTAGTGTACGTAGCTGTGACCGAAGGCAATAAAAAAGTGGCGAAGGCCCGGGAAGTACAGACTGGTTTGAGCTACAAGGGCAAAGTGGAAATCCTGAAAGGACTCAGTGCCGGCGACCAGCTGATTACCATGGGTTACCAGGATGTTTCGGACGGCCAGCCGATCAGCTACTAAACATGAAGAGTGACGACCGCTCAGGTCAGTTGTAGTCAGTGAGTCAGAAATTGTCCGTCATTCGGTCATTCAATCATTCAGTCATTCAACATTATGAAATTTAGCGAATATAAAACCCTGGGCTTCACCAACTGGTGCGTTGAAAACCGGACGACGATTTACATCTTCACGTTCATTATCACGCTTGCCGGGTTTATGGTGTACAATAACCTGCCCAAAGAACAATTTCCGGATATCAAGATCCCCCAGATTTATATCAATACGGTATACTTCGGTACGGCGCCTGCAGACATCGAAAATACGATTAACAAGCCCATTGAAAAACAGCTGAAATCGCTGAACGGGGTGAAAAAGATTAAGTCCAATGCATTGCAGGACGTATCGGTGATCCTGGTGGAATTCACACCCGACGTACAGGTGGAGGTAGCATTGCAGCGTGTCAGGGATGCCATTGACAAAGCCAAAACCGACCTGCCGCAAAACCTGGATTCCGGCCCTACTGCCCAGGATGTGAACTTCTCGGAGTTTCCGATCATGAACGTAAACATCGCTGGTAACTATTCCCTGAAACAGCTTAAGCAATACGCGGAAGACCTTCAGGACGGCATTGAAGCCCTGCCTGAAATCACCCGAGTAGACATTCTCGGCGCATTGAACCGCGAGATCCAGATCAATGTCAACCTGGACCGGATGAAGGCGTCGGGACTTACGTTTTTTGATGTACAAACGGCGGTACAAGGCGAAAACATCAACGTGTCAGGCGGTGAACTGAATGTGGAAGGTGTACGCCGTACCTTGCGGGTAAAGGGTGAGTATACCAATGTAGACGATATGGGCAACATTCGCATTCGTACTTCTACGGGTGCTACGGTTCGCCTGGGTGACGTCGCTGAGGTAACCGACAGCTTTGAGGAGCAGCAGGACTTTGCGCGGCTGGCCAACAAATCCGTTATTACGCTGAACGTTATCAAGCGTTCGGGAGAAAACCTGGTAGAAGCAGCAGACAAGATCGAGAATGTAATTGCAGAATATAAGGAAGACCGTTTTCCGCAGGGACTTGATGTAAAAATTACAGCAGATCAATCCATACAGACACGGGCAGACCTGCACGATCTGATCAATACGGTGGTACTCGGCTTTATCTTTGTGGTAATGGTACTGATGTTCTTCATGGGTGTGCGCGACGCGATCTTTGTAGGGCTTTCGGTTCCGCTGTCTGCACTGGTAGCATTTGTGATGATGCCAATCATCGGACCTATGGTTGGTACTGAATTTACCCTGAACACCATTGTACTGTTTGCCTTTTTGCTGGGAATCGGGCTGGTGGTGGACGACGCGATTGTGGTGATCGAAAATACCCACCGGCTCTTCAACATGCACAAGGACTGGACCATCCAGCAGGCGGTAAAGGCAGCCGCCGGGGAAGTGTTTATCCCGGTACTTTCAGGTACGCTTACGACCATTGCACCGTTTTTTCCACTGCTTTTCTGGACCGGGATTGTGGGGGAATTTATGAAGTTCATGCCGCTCACGCTCATTATCACGCTGGGAGCCTCGCTGTTTGTGGCTTATGTCATGAACCCGGTTTTTGCCGTATCGTTTATGGGACGGCATGACGACGAAAAGGAAGCGCACGATACCAGCCTGAAATCCATCCGCCGCCCGCTGATCATTCTGGCAGTAGCCGCATTGCTGGGCTACCTCGTGGATCGTGGACTGGGTAACTTCTTCATTTTCATTCTGCTCCTGTACATTTTCAACCATTATGTATTGACGCCAAGAATCCTTGTGCCTTTTCAGGACAAACTTTTACCCGCATTGAAAAATAATTACCGCAAGCTTATCGACTGGCTGCTGAGAGGCTGGCGGCCGGTAGTAGCGATCGTGGTGATGGTCCTGATGCTGGTTTGCACCTTTGTACTGACAGGGATCGTACAACCCAAGGTATTGTTCTTCCCCAGCGGCGATCCCGACTATGTGTATGTTTATAATAAAATGCCCATCGGTACTGACGCCCGGGTGACAGACTCGGTAACGAAAGTGATTGAAAAGAAGGTTTTTGATGTGCTGGAAAAAGAAAAGGCCATGGATATGGTAAACTCAGTGATTGCTAACGTGGGCAAAAACGCGGGTGATCCGTATAACCCTGACCGTGCTGCAACACCACACAAATCCAAAGTAACTGTTGCCTTTGTATATGGTACCGAAAGAGGCGGGCGCTCGTCCGAAGACATTCTGAGGAAAATACGTGCGGCCGTAGTAGGCATTCCCGGCGCTGAGATTTCCGTTGAACGGGAAGCAGTAGGCCCTCCGACCGGTAAGCCCATCTCCATTGAAATTTCCGGGGACGATTTCACCGTACTGCAGAAGCTTGAAAAAACAGTACTGCAGCGTGTGGCACAGTCAGGTATCGAAGGTATTGATCAGCTCCGGTCCGACCTCGTTACCAACAAGCCTGAGATCGTTATTGATATAGACCGGGAAAAGGCGCAGCGTGAAGGGATCAGCTCGCAGCAAATTGCGTTGGCAGTACGTACGGCCTTGTTTGGTCTGGAAGTTTCCAAGTTCCGCGATGATAAGGACGAGTACCCGATTATGGTCCGGCTGGAAAAGGATGACCGTGAACAAATTGAAAAACTGCTGAGCCTGAATGTGGTGTACCGCGACATGGTGATGGGAGGTGCATTGCGCCAGGTGCCCATCACTTCTGTGGCCAACATTCATTACTCTACGACATTCAGCCAGATCAACCGCCAGGATCAGCAACGTATAGTGACCCTCGGATCGGACGTACTGCCCGGCTATAATGCCAATGAAATCGTGGCGCAAATCCAGACCCTGATCGAGGATATGGAGGTTCCGAATGGTTATACGATTAAAATGGGCGGTGAGCAGGAGGAGCAGAATGAATCTATGGCATTCCTGGGCACCGCTTTCGGTGCGGCTATCCTGCTGATTTACCTGATCCTGGCCACGCAGTTCAACTCGGTTGTCAAACCATTCATTATCTTCTTTACCATCCTGCTTTCGCTGATTGGCGTGTTACTGGGCTTCATTGTTTTCGACAAAGACTTTTCGGTCATCATGTCGGGTGTGGGGATCATTGCGCTGGCGGGGATCGTGGTAAAAAATGGTATTCTCCTCATTGAGTTCATTGAAGAGCTCCGCGGCCGGGGATATCCGATGCGGGAAGCTATTATTGAAGGGGGAGCGATCAGGCTCACGCCGGTACTTCTGACGGCTTCGGCTGCGGTACTGGGACTGGTACCCCTGGCGCTTGGTATTACGGTGGACTTTGTAGGTCTGTTCCGCAACCTCGAACCAGACCTGGTTGTAGGAGGACCGAGCTCTGTTTTCTGGAACATTCTGGCCTGGACCATCATTTTCGGGCTAACATTCTCGACTTTGCTGACATTGATTATAGTACCCTGCATGTACTATGTCAACGAGCGAGTACGTGACAAATGGTTCAGAAAGAGCGCTCCGGAGGTTGTAAACCCCAATTGGCAGAGTGAAACGATATAAAATTTTTCGCCCGTCCCCGGTTATTTTATCCTGGGACGGGCTTTTTTTTGAAAACATTTATAGATTTGCAACCCAAATGAGGAACGGGATGTAGCGCAGTCCGGTAGCGCACTAGCATGGGGTGCTAGGGGTCGCAAGTTCGAATCTTGTCATCCCGACATTGAAAATCAGCCACTTATGACCGAGAGTTGTAAGTGGCTTTTTCATTAGGTCGAACATAGGTCGAACATTTTTTCTCAGGTTCATCGAGTTTTTCTTGTTGTCGTCGTACTTATCGCGCCTAATTTAAGACTTCGACTTCCATAAAAGGCATCAAAATCTTTGATCGACTAGCTCGACCAGTGTTCGATTATACGGTCGTTAAAGTGTAATTTCAAGCTTGACCAGAAACGTGCCTGTATATCATTTGGACAAAGATTTGGGTTCAGTTAGCGCGGAGCAGTACACATTAATCTGTACTTTCCTATTGACTTCAGGCGTCCACAAGCAAACGCACGTATGCTTGTGGACAAGCCTAGTTAATTCAGCAAGTTCACAATCATCGCAGCGCCAGACTTATTGATTACCTGTTCTTCCAATACCATAATTTTAGTTTCACTCTTTAATAATCGTTTGCGTGTTACATACACAGCATTGACCTAAGAAACCCGTTTTGGCTTAACAAAGTTAATCGGCGCTTACTTGTAACCTTATTGTACTAAGCACAAGTAAGGGATTCTCATGAGACTCTTTTATGAGAAACCGACTGCTCCCATGATCAAAAACTATCTCAAAATTGCCTGGCGTAATCTGATTGGCAATAAGTCCTATTCTGCCATTAACATTGGTGGGCTTGCAATGGGTATGACAATAGCCATGCTAATAGGTCTATGGATTTATGATGAGCTTTCTTTCAATAAATACCACACCCACTACAAGCATATTGCTCGCATCATGCAGCAGCAGACCTTAGATGGTCAGTTAAATACGGGAGATAACGTCCCAGCCCCACTTTTTGAATCGCTGCAAACCGACTTTGGCAAAGACTTTGACCGTGTGGTAATTACTTCATGGCTACAACAATATACACTTACCTACAAAACGTCGAGCTTTACAAGGCCAGGCAACTTCATGTCTTTTGGTGCCGCCGAAATGCTCTCCTTACAATTGCTTAGTGGAAGCGCATTGGGCTTAAAAGATCCAGCCACAGTCCTGCTATCCGAATCCGTAGCCAAAGCAATCTTTAGGAATGCTGATCCTGTGGACAAAATGATCAAAATCAATGATGATCTTGATGTTAAAGTAGTTGGCGTTTACAAAGACATTCCTTACAACTCTGAATTTCACGAGCTCGGTTTTATCGCCCCGTTCGATTTGTATACCGCATCTACGGATTGGGTAAAAGAAGCCGTTAAAAACAGAGATTGGGAAAGCAGTTCATTTCAGATTTTTGTACAGCTTTCCAAGAACAGGGATTCGGACATGCTTTCCACAAAGATCAGGGACCTGAAACTGCGCAAAGTGGATGAAGCAGGACGGAAATTCAAGCCCCAAATTATATTGGTGCCTATGAGTCGCTGGCATCTATATTCTGAATGGCTCAACGGACAAAACACAACCGGTAGGATTGATTATGTCTGGTTATTTGGGACTATTGGCATATTTGTACTGCTATTGGCTTGTATCAATTTCATGAACCTGAGTACTGCGCGGTCGCAGAAACGGGCCCGGGAAGTAGGAATAAGAAAAGCCATAGGCTCGGTGCGGATGCAGCTGGTAAGCCAGTTTTTTAGTGAGTCGTTCCTGGTTGTCTTCCCGGCATTTCTAATCTCGCTGGTCCTGACATGGCTTCTACTGCCCACATTCAATGAGATTGCTGAAAAGAAAATGAGCTTTCCCTGGCTGAGCCCTGTTTTCTGGGGTTGGGGGCTGCTATTTACCCTGCTGACCGGCTTTATTGCAGGCAGTTATCCAGCATTTTATTTGTCCTCTTTCCAGCCGATTAAAGCATTGAAAGGTAGATGGGTTTCTTCAGGCCTGCGTGCGGCACTTCCACGAAAAGTGCTGCTGGTCATACAGTTCACGGTCTCCATTACACTTATCATCGGCACTGTCGTTGTTTACAAGCAGATCCTGCACGCCAAAGATCGGGCCACCGGATATAACAGGCAAGGCTTAGTCACCATGCTGGTCACTAACGAAGGTGTTCATACGCACTTTGACGCTGTGTTGGATGATCTGTTGAAAATGGGCACTGTAACATCGATGGCAGAATCGGCAGCTCCGCTCACAGAAGTATTTTCTGCCAATGTAGGTTTCAATTGGAAAGCCAAAGACCCAGGATTGCAATCTGAGTTTGCAACCATTGGGATATCCCATGATTTTGGCAAAACAGTCGGATGGGATTTTGTAGCTGGCCGGGATTTTAACAAGGCTTTTGCCACGGATTCTGCTGGGTTTGTAATCAACAAGGCGGCCGCCCAATTCATGGGTTTAGGGAAAAAGGACTTAAATGATGCTATCGGTGAAACTGTAACCTGGGATGGACGGTCATTTAAGATCATCGGAGTGATTGAAGATATGGTGATGGAATCGCCTTATGAGCCAGTTCGAAAATCCATTTTCTTCATCCACCCGAAGGGAGGGCGGTTCATAACAGTGCGGCTTAACCCTTCAACGCGTACCAGCCAAGCCTTAGGACAATTGGAAACTGTTTTCAAAAAGCATAGTCCTGATTCACCCTTCAATTATAAGTTTGTTGATCAGGACTATGCAGCCAAGTTTGCCTCAGAGGAAAAGATCAGTAGCTTGGCGGCAGTATTTACGGGCTTGGCGATCTTCATTAGTTGTCTTGGACTTTTTGGAATGGCATCTTTTATGGCAGAACAACGAACGAAAGAGGTCGGTATCAGAAAAGTGCTAGGAGCATCCGTCATCAGCATATGGCGGCTGCTATGCGCTGATTTTGTGGTTCTGATAATACTGTCTTGTCTATTGGCAACACCCGCCGCATGGTTGATAATGGATCGCTGGTTGGAAAAATATAGTTACCATACACAAGTTTCCTGGTGGATATTTGCGCTTACAAGCATAGGAACGCTTGCAATCGCCCTTACCACTGTCAGCTTCCAGGCTATTAAGGCAGCACTGCTAAATCCAGTGAAAAGCTTGCGTAGTGAATAGACTGATGATCTGAATGGCGCTTGAAAGCTCATGTATGTTTGACAACCTGCTTGCAGGAGGTAGCATTCAAGATCTTACGTGCTTTCATCTATATAGAAAATAGGGTCTTACTCACCTAGACCTAGTAGGAGCGGCCTTTAATTGATGATGCTAGATGGGTGGTACGATCTGGCTAATCACCAACTAATCCAGCAAATGCCGCACGGCTGCCAACCGTAATTTAACAGTAGGGGAAGAAACCGAGTGGCAAAGCATTTCAACCCAGGCGGCCACATGCAGCGGCATCACGTGGTCAATGGAGCTAACGCCAAGCTGTTCGCAGTACATTATAAAATCAGCGGCTGCCCGACCATAATACCTGCGGGTATTTGGGTTCCGGATCGTGGCCGCAAAGAATTCCAGGAAGCGCTTCTTTGCCCGGTCGCCAGCACTGGCCACCAAAGCCGGCACAGGTAAGGAAGAAATTTTAACAGTCAGCTCGTTCATAATAATTACTCACTTTTAACATGTGATAAAGGACGTTATCATATGTACTAAATCGAAGTTAATGAGGCCGCCTTTTTCAAAATTACTTACGCTAGTGTATTACCGCATACTCTGCTGGCGCTGCGCTGCTACCTCAGTCGGGGCATATTCGTTTGCCCAACTTTCAAGGGTCGCCAGGGCCGGGCCTAGTGTCTTGCCGCGTTCAGACAGGGCGTAGTAGACTTCGGGAGGAAAAGTATTTCTTTCCTCGCGCACAATTAACTGGTTAATTTCCAGATCCCGTAGCTGATCTAGCAGCACTTTTTTTGTCACTTTTGGTATGACGCGCCATAATTCTGTGAAGCGCATCTGTTCGTTATGGAAGAGATAAAATAAAATAATTGGTTTCCATTTACCAGATAACATGCCTAGCGCGACATTGAGGCCACAATGTCTGAATTGTTTCATATCCATAGTTACCAAAAGGGGAACAGGTTACAAAAAAGTTAATTTCAAAAAGATACGGCAAATAAAGTCAAACTTTGAAGGGTCAAAGTTAAATCATATCCAATGAAACTGCAGCTTTTAAGAAATGCCTCCCTGGTCCTTGATGTTCATGGCAAAATCTTTCTAATCGACCCGATGCTGGCCCAAAAAGAGGCTTATGATCCCATTCCAAACTCTGCCAACCCTGTCCGCAATCCGATCGTGGACTTGCCTGTCTCCGAATTAGAGCTCCAGGATCTTATCAGCCGGACTGACGCCGTACTACTAACGCATTTGCATAACGATCATTGGGATGAAAGGGCTCGTGAGCTTCTACCGAAAGATATCACGCTATATACTCCGCCGGAGTATGCCAACATAGTCCGCGAGCAAGGCTTTACCAGCGTAGTTGCTATTGATGACCAAGTAACAATCGACGAGTTACAGATAAAGCGCACGGATGGCCATCACGGGACAGGAGAAATCGAAAAAATGCTCGGGTCAGTGTCTGGTTATGTAATAGCTCATGAGGCCTACCGGCTTTACATTGCAGGCGACACCATCTGGTGCGACGAAGTTGGCGCTGCAATTGCCGACAATAATCCGACCCACATTGTATTGAACGGGGGTGGTGCCCGTTTCACTACCGGAACACCTATCATTATGGATATCTCCGATATTTTGACCGTGTGTCGTCATGCGCCAGCCGCAAATGTATATATCGTACACCTGGAAAGCTTGAACCATGTTCCAGAGTCTCGAAGTGATGTGCGCGCAGCACTCGTTTCCAATAGATTTTCAGGCCGCGCCTGGGCGCCCAACGACGGCGAAAAACTGTTCTAATTGCCTTGCATATGGGCAAGTTTTGATTATTAACACAATGCTACATGAGCTAAATGGTCTGACCTTTAATGAAAATCAACGTATACTGCTCATGTATAGGTTTAAGTAAGGGCGGTACCGGTTAAATTACCTGAACGTTAACATTTGCGCGTTGGATAGAGGCAACCAAAAGCATCCCACATATATTGCTATTTTGCGAGTTCAATATAGCTGCTATGAAGAAGAACGAATTACTAACAAATCCGCTGTTTTAAAAGCTGGTAAAAGCAATCGGTCAACGCTTTTCAGGACAGGTCAGGGGCAGCAAGGTTCACAAATACAGTCGTTCTTCTGTACTCTGGCGAGCATACGCACAGCTCTTGAAAATATCTTATCATTTTTTGCTGAGTATGATCGGCTCAACCTTATAGCCATCCTTGCGCAGTAGGGAAATTACACCTGTCCGGTAATATAGGTGGCCTAAACCAACAGCTATTAGAGTTGGTCGAGTAGAGATCATGGAGGTAATTTTGCTTATCCAATTTTTATTTCGCTCTTCGACGGGTACAAAATCGAAATCAGATAATAGCTCCATTTTATCTGCGTGCTGATCCAACTTGTAATCAAGATCAAAGGCCTTATAGCGGGAAATGATATCTTCTATACCGTCCTGATGGTAAATATTCCAATCAGACTTATCACTTCCTTCAATATAGCGTAGTGACCGCGCAAGGTATTCTCTTGCATGTTCAATGGCAACGGAGTCAAATTCCGAAGGAGCAACGCGATCCAGACGACCTCCTTTCCTGCCTAGTTTCTGATAATACTTAAAGAGGTCTAAATCCATAAAATTGGTGATTCCATTCGGACCTTTTGTCTCAGAAATCAGAGTGGTAATAATTGCACCTCTCATTTCAGCAACAGTCATATTTTCAGCGTCTTGATTCCCTTTTATCCCTTCACCGACACGAGCTATGAAAAAAGAATCGAGCGTCGCATATTGTTCTTCGTCCAGTAGTGGTATGGCTTTTAACTGATCTTTGCGCGGAATGGAAAATGCTGGTGTCGAATCTGTTGTGAATGCTTCTGTTAAGATAAATTCGGTTTCATCAATGGCCTTTTGTATTTCAGGATATGTATACAGCCAATCGGCATCAGCCAAATGAAATGTCCCCAACAAGTAGGATGGCTGTTTGGATTCTTTGCCGGTGATTTTCCACAATATGGTCGACGGCCCTGAAAGACGGCTCCCTTTCTTGTCTTTGAGCGTGTATCTAGATGGATTAAATAGTAAAAGTGTCAATATGAAGAACAGGGCAATTTTCATAGGCTAAGTCAACACATGTTTTGTTTATAAGCTTCAGGTCGGTGCATTCTAACATTATACGATCTTATCCTTAAAATAATCCGGTGGTTTTTCTGTACTCATTCAGCGTCGGTATGTGGCACCATAGACCTTTCTACTGAGGCTCGAGGTCTTTACGTTAAGATTTCAGCGAGCGCCTTCTTCATTTGCAGGTCGTGCCTTGGGCTGGGTCGTCTAGTTAATGCATAGGAAACTACTGCTGCGGCATTCTCCGTTCTTCACCTGCTGCTGTCGGATAAAGATGCGATCGTCCTGAAACCAAGTACCTTTTTATGCTAATCTCTGTGTTATCCTGCTCGGATCCGGATTCGATGCTATCCCATACATTCTCCGGATCAACTGTGATCAGTTCCCCTTTTGCTTTATCGGATCTGGCCTCTTTAACCCTCTTTTCAAAAGAACGGCTGTAAGGGCTTTTTTTACGTTTTCCCGAGTCATTCATCATTTAAAGCTTAGGCATGTACTATCTTTGAAAAGTAATTTCAATTGTAAGATCGCCTGTTATTACCTTTTTATAGGGTTCATACTTGATAAATAAAGAGTCCCCTGAAAGGCCTGATATGAGCATGAGAGGTGGATTTGTGATCGGGAGCAGAAATGTAGCTTGAGGCTTGGAAAAAACTGTATCTGAGGCAATTTTTACTAATGCCGTATCAGATAAAGTTTCGACAAAAGATACTCTGGCAGTAGTTGCCAGTTTCTCATTGTAAACCGCTATTAAAGTATCCCTGTTAAGGTTTATAACCTTGACTTGCTCCGTAAAGATGGGCTCGGCTTCTCTGTAATCTTCGCATGATAAGAGTCCGGTAACAAAGCAGCCTAATACAGCTAATGCCCATTTTTGTGAATGGCTGTGTTTAGTGATAAATGATTTCATTTTAAAATGATAAGGGATCGACAAGAGTTTCTGTTTGTAACTGATAGACTAAAAACGGGTATTCAGTCAGCAAAATTTCATCCTCTTTGAAATTATAAAGCTCCCTTGTCATTGCACAAAAGCAAGAACTTCGCCAGCCGCGTAATATTCCTCCCGAGGAAACCGATTACTTATAGCTAAGAACAATTCGAATGTTAGCGCCTGACATCATCCCAGGCAGTGTGACTGGTTGGGGTTGGATTTGAATAGATAGGTCGTCGGAAACATCAAAGCCTTTAAGATGAGCGGCGACATTGGCCTCAATGATACTTAGCAAATAGATCATGCCTGAGATTAGAACTGAAACATTTCTGTATCTTCGCCACACATCCTTTTGCCTCGCCACCTGATCTCTCGTGTATAATTTCACCACACTCTTGGTATTGAAAAGATTCCGCACCACAACAGGCATGCGCGTATCGGCTGTTACCCCCTGGCTTAGGCTTCCATTACCAAGATTGTAGAACCCTAAGTACGCTTTCAAAAAGTCCTGATATTTGATTGAATTCAAATGGATAGCAACCAAACTTCCGCCCAACGATCCGTAGACGATCGGAATCTTCCAGAAATCTCTATTGTAAACCTGACCTAAGCCTGGAATAACCGCCAACTTGGCAGCGGTCCGGGGACTTGGCGATCTAACATGCTTAATCCTTTCGCCACTGGTGGAATCAGCTCTTGATATTTCTTTGGAGTAAAACGCAGCAGCTGATTTGATAGGTGTAAAAAGCACTGTAAAGCTTATGGCAGTTAAATACAAGAATTTTAAAGTGTTGTTCATGGCTCGATTTTTGGCGCAAGCAACCACACAGACCTTTTCAAACCAACATAAAAAATGTTAAACCATACAATCAACGCATTTGAGTGTGTGGCTTATTACCACGGTGCTTTGTAGAAAAACTGATAGGCGCATAAGTCTGGTTGACACGACAAGGGTACAGGTAAACTTATGCAGTGACGCTTAATGGTTCACTGAACTACTCCCGTTTCACTGGACAGCAAACGGATGAAATTAATTTTAATTATGATGCTTTCGTATTGGTCCCGAAAAACAGTTCATTGGGAATGTACCCAGTCCCAGTGTGTTTACGTCGGCGGTTGTAAATATGCCTTTCCATTGATAAAATCCATAAAGTAACGCTGCTTGCTGATTTCATACCTAACCGGACGTTTAATCACATTGAAACCTCGCAACCATATCGGGCGAGAAGCGTATGAGAGGGATCGCCATATCGAATAACCCACCAAGGTTGAACATATTTGCAGCGCCCTCTCGAAAGCAAATTACAAAAGTCCGCTCTCCTTGTACTTTCCCAGGAATTTCAACCAACGGGCCATCACCCCCTTGCTCTATGTTTTCTCATTTAACATAAAATCCGTTTAGTAAAACCGCTATGGCGTTTTCTGGGTTTTGTCCTGGTTAATTGTTCCGTAAGCAAGTGCAGCGGGTTGTATTTTCCTCTATAAGGTTGAGAGGAAAACAGCCTCGTATAGCCATAAAACAGTCTGTTGAGCACTAAACCAAAATTATCGCAACTGTCTTGGCGTGTTATCATTTCTTCATTAAACACTTGTTAGATCAAACCGTAGTTATCTATCGAGCCCATCTTTGTATCCTAACTTTAAAAGCTTTTCTTTAATCTCCTTGTCAATTTTTGTCTTTGCCGTGTAAAATGCAAGAATGTCTAGTGACTTTGGCAAATGCTGTTTAATTAATTCTTCAAATTTTATATCTGTCTTGTAAATTCTCAACTGCTTAAGTCGGATTAATTTTTCGAGTCCTGTTAATGATTTAAAAGTCTTGCAGTTGATTAACTTAAAGTCTGTCAAGGTAGAAATTTCTGTATCAAATTGAAGTTCATTCAATTGTATTTGATCTTCAATTCGAAGAGTTTTTAATTTTTTAAATTTGGAAATATTCTTAAAGCTATTAAATGCTCTTACTCGAATAATTTCGAGATTCTCAATTTCATTTTCTTCAATTTCATCTAAATTCTCACGCCCGCCTAAAACAAAATTTAGTGATTTTAATCTTCTAAGTTTGTTTACAAAGTCTAAGTTAATTCTTGAAATAGAATTTAAACCTAAATATTCTATTTCTGACAGTTTTCCAACAACATCAATGTTTTTAGTATGTCCGGAAATGATTAAATAATTTAAGTGTTTATAGTTTTCCAAATATTGAAGATTCAGGGCCTTTGTTCTTGTATCAGAGATAATTAACTTTTCTAAATTTTTAAGATTGTTTGCTTGAAAAATTTCTGTCTCTTTAAGCTCAAATACGCCTAAGCTTAATCGTCTTAAATTTTTCAATTCAGTCAATACTTCTAAGTTATCGGCTTTCGATAGGCAGTCAAGCCAAAGAGATTTTATGTTTGGTAATTTTAAAAGTGTCTTGCAATTAAAAGACCATTGATAATGCCCATAAAAACGAACACTGAAATTCCCGTCATAATTTAGACAAAGTTCATTTAATTCGGCAAGTATTTTGTCGGTATATAATTCGTCAGAGAATTGAACAATAACAAATTTTCCATCTTTTAAATTTTTGTCGATTAAAAGTCTGTCAATATGCTCTGGATTATTTATTCTATTCTGTGGTTTCATACAAGATACCTAATATAGATATTTTCGAAGTACTTAAATTGCATTATCATCGGGCATTATGCGGCCTAATATAGCAACCCGAAATATACTTCCAGAAGAAATGTTTGAATTTTTAATTTTTCTAATCGGAGCATTTTTCTACTTATAAATTCAGACTCATTCTCCTGTCCTTCCCCATATCCAGACCCTGTTTTCTCAGCTGCTGCCGGTATCCAGCCAGCTCCCAAGTATTTAGCAGTGTCCCTTTCTAACCATTTCCTCGCGAGATCCGCGCCGGCCGGCCCGCTGTCCTGGGCAACGCTCCGACAGATCAGCCCAATATCGTCTTCCCCCAGGTTTTCCAGGTAAGACGACACCTGTGGGGCGCTACCTTTGAAATTGGCGAAGATCCAGCCATGATCCGCTCATAGCTCTGCCGGCTGCTTTGCTCAACCTGATTGCCGCGGATCTGCTCCGAAAGTCCGCCGGCGCTGTACCGTTCGCCCAGCTTTTGTGACGATATCGGCTTTCCTTTCCCATCCTGGTAGTAGATATCCCCTTGCCCTTGCTCGATCCGGATTCCCCTTCTGGCCAGTTCCTGGAAAAAATTTTGCTCCGAGGTCGTACCCTGCAGAAAGTGTTCGACCGTTTTCTTCATCGCTTCCCCTCACTCGACCTCGATGTTGATCAGCTGGCCATGCTGATCAAGCCGGTACCCCAGCGAGAGCAGCGCCTGCTCTCCCTAGCTCTGCCGGTCGGTCCCTTTTTGCACAAGCGCTTCTATTGCCGGCGTGGCCACCTTGGCCAGCTTGTCAATTTCAATGTAGAATAGCAGAGTAATTACAGAGTTAAATTGCAGCTAACCTAGCTGTTCGCTCAGCTATTACTCGTGAGGTATTCCATCAGGCGCAATCTCTGTCGTATAAATTGATTCGAATTTGAATTGCAGAAGAGTGACCAACTCGGGCTGCATATAGTCGTACTCATCAGGTATATAAAGACAAATTATTCGCTTGGTTCGGTAGATGTCTGGAAATACGGATCGAATCTTATTGCGATGGTGCCTTTCCATGACGATTATATAATCAGCCCATTCTAGCAGATCCGCCGTAATAGGCTGCTGTGCATACTTACTCGTCCCGGCAGATTTCACCTCAAACCTCTGGTCGGCATTGTAGATGCTGTTAGCCGTTAAACTTCGCATTCGATTTATGGTGCAGACAAAAAGAACCTTAACTTTCATCTTCTACGATTCAATGTTCTAAATAGTTACCAAGCATGAGTCATGCCGCCTTGCCATACTTTTTGACTCCGTTCCTTTTAACCCAATTTGATAGTGTCGCCTCAGTAACGTGGTAACGGTTTGCTATGTACTTCTGGCTCGAACCACTAAGTAGCAAGGCCTCAATTTCGGGTCTGAACTGATCTAGCTTACTTTTACCGGGACCCGTTGGGCGACCTAGCTTTATCCCTGAGAGCTTCTTCGCAGCTAGTGATTCTTTTGTCCGCTTACTAATCAGGTCTCTTTCGATTTCAGAGGCCATCGCAAAAACCATAGCCATCACTTTGCTTTGGATAGAGTCGTCAAGTTGCCACCCGCCTTTGACTGTATAAATTCGAATACCCTTCTGCATAGCAATCGAGATAATTTCCATCACCTCAAGCATGGATCTGCCAAGTCGGGAAAATTCACTGAGTAAAATGACATCCCCTGTTTTAAGCTCATCCAGGATCGGACCGATTTTGCGGCTGCGCCAGGACACTTTGCCGGAAACTTTTTCCTGAACGAACTCGACCCGGCCTAAATTTTTCTCATTGGCCAGGTGCAGTATGTCGGCCTTGTTCTTTTCGAGGTCCTGATCTATGGTGGAGACACGTAAATAGGCAATATTCCGGGGCATTTTTGACGGATTAGATAAAAACCTTATTGGAAGATTTATTTTATAATAATAGCAATATAATATTAAGACATTTTTACTAAATTATCCTTACCGTTTATATGAACGTTTATTCTATAATTTGAACTAGCTCTTCATATTCCGTAGTTTGCAAAACAGTTAAAGAATCATGGCTCAATGCCAGACATATTCTGATATTGCGCCTGGACTAGCGTACAGCAAATTGAGAGGGACGTGCGCCGCGCCATTTCTTGATGTTTCCCATAGGCTGGACAGCTATGCAGTTAGGCTGGGAAGCTACTGCGTCCAAGCTAGGTGTACCACTTATTATGAATAATGAAAATCGTAAAAGAATTAGCAGAGCACGAATGTTATTACGACAATGCAGTCACCGGCATGTCAACGCTTACAGAGATTGATCTCGACGACGACTTGGTGACAGTGGACTTTCGGGCGATAATAGGTACTCAGTTTGTTGGTGGCAATGTCCCTGAAAAGTTCGAGAGCTTGATGGAGATTCTTCACCTAGGAAAGTTTTCTTCGGCACCCAATGGAGGATTTATCAATTTTTACTCCATACGCAGCCGTAACCATGAGAACTACATCTTATTTTCAGGTGTCAATGAAGTTAGTAACTCTCACTATATCGTGACAGTTCATAAAGTTTTCATAGCAATTTAGCTTAGGTTATCCTACCGGCGTATCGAGAGAGACCACATCAGTGCGAGAATGTCCGATTCATAACTATTAGTTATATCTTCCGGTATCAGATTTATTCGGTCGTTTTTCCGTACTCCGCGGCATGAATTGCATTCGGGGTAGTTTTTTCACGAAATCCGGCCTTCAACGGTACAGTTTAGTGGTACATGAAATCTAATTACAGTGTATTGCAGCTATGGACGTTAAACCGTACTTCCTTCATCGCCTTTTCCGCTTGCTACTTTTTGGGTTGTGCGAATTTGTTTCCAGCAACTCCCAGGCGTGCTGAAGCGAATCTACGGAGGGTTGCGTTGTTTGGTCGAAGGCTTGATCGATCATTCTCGTCAAACGAGGAGATAATTTCTGAGCCACTTCATACCTTGCCGCAGTTCGGCTCGCCTGTTCAATTTTCTCATTCGAACATCTAACTGTCACAAGCGAAGCAGAAGTAGTACAAAGCAGTACTGCTAGTGAAACGAAATAGCTTTTAGCCTTGAAATCGAGCGTGACTGGCTTGGGATTTTCCAGAGCATAAGACAGTGTGTCAAGGCGCTTTCGAATACCAGCTAGCTCAGAAAGCACCAGCTTACCTGATGGCATTTTTGCCACATTTGCCTGAATGTCTGCTAGCATTTGGCGTGCCAAATCATCGACCGGAACTTTGGGATCAGGCAATAGGCTTTCCATCACTGAGATCTTTTTTACCAGGATACTTAGTATCTGCTCGAAGCCATCAAGTTTATCTTCAATATCTTTCATAAATGTAGTCCTCTTGATTTTTTGCGTTTGTGTTTTCTTTTAAGCTCTGGATTAATCGTCTCGTGTTGATGTACCGGATCCATCAAGTCTTTCAGCAAGTTTTCTTCCCTGCAGTGCGGCAAACCATATCGGTGCGTTAGCATTTTTTCTTGCGCGGGTGGTAGTATCCCCTGATCCAACATCCGACGCCTCACCGCCATTTGGTGCTGAAAATTTTCTCGCAGTGTTCTATCGAGTGCCGGAAAACTCATGCTTCGGTCCACTTTTGAGCCCTTCAACACCGTTCCGTCCTTTTCGAAGCTGATACCCTGTATTTGATTAGTCTCAGACTTATACTTGTAAATGATGCCAATCCCGCTCGATGAAAGCGCGCCTTCCAACTGTTTCCAATTGACTGCCGATCTGCTTGCCATTCGAATCTGGTCTGCCAGCTCGTAACGCGTTTTATCAATCCCTTTAAGCCTCGTTCGGTTAACCAGCGTTCTCCCCTGACCCATGTGGTAGCCATGTTTCAAAGTCATCTCCTTGCAAATTTTCTGATTCATTCGCTTCTGAAACCGGTCAGAGATGGATTTGCCAGCATTGTCAACCCGGTTGTATATGATATGAATGTGCGGCTGATTGGTATCTCGATGTTCAACGACCAAGTATTGGGTGTTTTGGATTTTCATTTTGGCCATATATTCGGCAGCCCTCTCTACCATGACTTTTTGTGAGAGCTTATGCTTGTCAAACGCACTCCAACTCAGCACCAGGTGGCCGACAGCCTTGCCCAGCTCGGGATTCATCTGCCGCTGAGCATTGAAGTCATGGATAGCTGATTTTACATCCTGGGTCCTGACTCCTTCGCCATGAAGCACGATAGCCTGCTCTTTCTGCATGACATACCTAACCGCTCCGCCAAAGCTTGATCCTATCATTATCTTACCGATCATCGTTAGTGAGTATTTTGAGTAAATGATCAATGTCTGATAGTAGCTGCGTGGCCTTTTTTGTCTCGTACAACAGCCCCTGCATATTTGTAAACCTGAGCAGCTGGTTTAAGTTATTGGCCAGGCCAGCCAGCATTCTAACGAAGCCAGCTTCCTCTGCTGAAAGCCTCGCAACAACCCTGGCTTTCTTAGCCGCTTGTCTCAGCCAGGTGCTTGGTCTAAGACCTGCGTCCTTGGCTTTCGACTCGATTAAAAACCGCTCAGTTTCCGAAAGGCGGACCATCAGCTGCGTGTTTCGTTTGACCTTCTTGGGCGGTCTGCCGCCTTTGGATTTGTGTGACTGTTGCTCCATGCTCTCTGCCTCTTTCATTTCGTTTACGGACTCTGTTAAATATCTTTTGCGACCATCGGGAGTAAAAGCAAGTCTGAGTTCCGGCGGCGCCGGAACGAGTTTTTGCGAAGCGAAAACACAAACTTGCTCATGAAAGAAACTTAGAGGCCCAGCCCTCGAGACTTCCTGTGACGGTACCGATGTTGTGGCTGTTTTTCCTGCTGTTTGCTTGCAACCAGCAGCTGATTCAGGTCCTTGTAATCCTTATAGATACCAGAGGCATCGACGCAATTGAGCCCCGCGTTCTCGAATTTTTCAAGCAGCTTTTTCCCGGCTGTATCGTGATTCGGATATAGAAATACGGTGCTGTAACCTTTGACAATGTCCAAACTTCGCTCTGCCAAACTTACCGAATTGAGCACCACAAAGTCGGTCTGGACCTGCTCCTGTTTTCGAAGCGAGAGAAGCGACAAAAAATCCATAAAGCCTTCCAACACGCAGACCGAGTGATGACCATTCTCGATATGGGATATGTCCTTCGGAGATGCCGAACCCTTGAAGTAAGCATTTCTCAGCTCATATCCACCCGACCGGTTTTGAAAACCGGCAGCGAAATAATTCTTGTCGCCGACCCGGTAGTATACCTCCTGACAATATGATTTAGCAACGGCCAGATCGATACGGCGCGATTCCAGGTACTGGGTAATTGCGGGGTTAGTCCCTAACTCTTTCAAAGCAGTAATTTGGATGGCAGGCTGATCGATTGCTGTGGCTGGTGTAACGGCACTGTCTATATGCAAGCCAGCCAATTTTAGGTCTTGCGGTTGAAATAAGAAAAGACGGGAATCCAATTTCTCCAACAACGCTTTTGTATCGCAACGAAACAGGGCGCGCCCTAAATCAATAATATCTCCTCCCTGACCGCTTCCATGGTCGTAATAGAGGTTCAACCGCGCATTGACCTTAAAAGAAGGCGTTTTCTCTTCCCTGAACGGGGAGAGGTACCAATGGTCTTGTCCTCGGACATATTGGGGGCGGACATGACATTGTTCCAGCAGGTCTACAATAGATATCTGTTTGGCTTGCTCGCAAGTCATAATTACAGGGGTTTGAAAGTGAAAAAATTGATGAATTGATGCGAAGAGATTACAACTAATTGGTTTTTAATCATTTAAGACCGCATCAGAAAAGCATCAAAATGCATCAGGGGCCGCATCGCTATCCAGTGATCGATGCGCGTTGATGCGGATTTTGATGCGATGTAATTATTTATTAATCAATTAATTAGATATGATGCGCATCAAAGCATCAAAAATTAGGGCAATTCGTTGAGCTCATTTATACGTCTTCGGGATAGTGTATAGAACCTGCCCTTGCCGGTCTGCTCGAAGATGGAACCGTCCGTTAAAAATTTGTATTGCGGGTAAGTCAGTGAATTACTCGCCGGGCTCAACTTCCAGGCATTTTGCAAGATCCGCTTGATCTGTGAGAGGTCTTTGAAACGGATGTGCTTTTTGTTGAGCCAGTCCTGGACATCGCCAGTGCAAAACCGGATTTCATCCAGCTCCTTTTCATCTGCGATTGTTAGCAGGATATGCGCGATCTCCACTTCCAGCTTATTCCGATTTTGGTTCAGCAGCTTTTTCAATGCGGGTGTCGCAATTTGATCCGCAGTAAACCACATTCTTGTTTTACCGGGATAGACAAACTCACGGCTCACTAGAAAATGCAGAAAGAACGGGATCTGAGCCCGAAGCTGGGCCAGCAAGTGGTGATTCTCTGATTTCAGTGGTGGCACCTTTCTCACCCAGTACCGGATTTCTCCCGGCTCGGCGATGATGAAATGATCTTCATTGTTACTGCACAAAATGAATTTTCCGAAGAATTCCACCTCCTGCCGGTCATGGCCTTTGGCCTCGACTTTGTAAAACCGGGCCGTGCTCAGATTCTTGATCCGCTCGGAATCCTCCTTTCTATCCAGGAACGTTTCGTCAACCCCGATGACGAGTTTCTGCGCCCATTCGATGTTAAAGTTGGAGCGGAAATCCTCATTACTGTTGATCGTCATGTTTTCCCCGAACATGGACTTGACAAAATGCAGGAATGTGGTCTTTCCGGTTCCACGCTCCTCGCTGACAAGGCACAAGATCGGTAGGATCTGGGTAGGACGTTCGAGAAGGATTTTGAAGTAATCATAACCCATCTCGATCTGCTCGCCAAAAATGTGACCCAGGAACTGAAAGATCACCGAAGCGTCGCCCTGCTGCGTCTCATGCTGGAATGGCTGGTAGCGGTTGTAAAACCCGCCGACCTTTTGTTGGTAGTCCAGATGGCTCGGCACAAAACAGAATCCGTCGTAGCAATCCACCCGGTCTTTCAAATAGTCACGGCTGTGATCCAACCGGATGCATTCAGCCGACCAGGGGATCAAGGAGGAAATCGTGTCGCCGGAAGATAGTGGCCGGTTGACTTTCTTAAAGTAACTGGTACCAATGCGCAGATAGACCGGATTATCTTTCATGGCTACCTCCGATTTTTTGCTGACCATTCGCTATCCATTCCAGAAGCTCTTTGCGGGAAAAGAGTAGCTTGCCTTCCATTTTGCAAAATGGAATCTTTTTTTCTTTTCACCAGCCCATAAATGGAAGTCTCCTTGTATTTGGTCAGGCGCGCGGCCTCCTTGGTGTCCAGCAAAGTGTCACTGGTATCGGCGGCAGCCTCCGGTTTTGACTCTAAAACCCGGCGCAGTGAAGACTCGATCAACTCTGATAATTGCTGATCGTTCATTGAAACTAGAACTGTTGTGCTCATCCCTTTTGCGTTTTGGTGATGGGCAAAGCAAGGCTAGAAAATCGGGGAAAAACAATATGAAGTTGACTAAGTCAGATCTTCGACGCCGTACTCGTTTATTTTCCTTAATGTTTTCAACACATTTTTAGAATGTGGGCTGTCGGTCAGATTACCGATACTCTGCACGATATTGCCACGTGCTTTATTGATGTTACTGCGAAGGCTTTCGAGCTTCGTTTTCGAATAGCAGGAAAATGTATCGAGCAGCAATTGACAGTATCTGTCAAGCCCAATATTGTTCCTATCTGTATTCAGCTTGTAGGTGGCATGCATAAGCAGGTTTAAAACCCGCTCGTAGTTTCCCGGAGGCATTTCAAAATATTTGTGTTCAGGTCTAGGCAGTCTGCCTCCTTTTTCTTCAAACATCATTCCCAACAGCTGCAACACTGCCTCTTCACTGGTGAAAACCTGAATCGAGCCCACTGCCTTGCATTTCCACGCATCAACTAAAATCAACCACATGGATATGATTTCGTCAACCGCATAGTCCAACGGAATCCGCTCCGGGCCTTTCGTTTGCACTTCGGCCACTGGCAATTCTTGCTTCTGTGACACGACCGGAAATTTGTGTTTAGGAAGGCGAAGCGCATTTGCTCTATCGCCACACCCACGCACAAGGTAGGCCTGAATGAATCCAAGCGCATATAAACACGATGGAATAGCAAATCCCTCAAAGTATAAATGATAGGAGCAAAATTCAATGAATTGCTCCAAATGAGCGATTTTGCTTTCGCTGTCAGGATTACAAAGAATGGAGACTATTTGTTGTGGATACTCCTTCATCGCGTCGAAGTAACCTCTGTCAAATTGCGCTCTCAGTTCGTCGGCATAAGACTCCGAGATTGGGCTATGATGGTCCACGATGATATTCTTCCGGTCTTTCGGGTCGAAAATGGCTTTGAGATTCGGTTCACTGAGGAATGCCGGCGGCGCTGCTTTATCGGCAATGTTCTCAAAGTGGAAGTTATGTGATAAGTAGTCTGCTTTTCCTCTGCGAAAAACGTGATCCACGAATCTCAGATACGGAAACCGTCCCTGATCGTCCAGATTTATACCGAGATCAGGATCGAAACCTGGCAAATTAAAAAAATACATTCGTTCAAATCGTTGAGTTGATCAAATCATCCAGCACGGGGTCTCCAATGTCTTCCAGGTAAATATCAGTGGTCTTCAAGCTATCGTGGCCCAACGATCTGCCTATATTCTCCTTGGATATACCATTTCGCCGAAGCGTGGTCGCGTACGAGTGCCTGGCCACATAGGTCGTTAAAGGCTTCATAATACCGAGGGCTATGCCCAACTCTTTAATTTGCTTGTTAACCCTGGTCAAAATCTTCTTCTTCCGATCCCGAACCGATTGAATCGTTGCGTGACGCTTGTACAGGATTGGGAACACAAAGCCAGCATCGCTGTTACCTTTCAGATCTTTGTAGTATTCCAGTATTTGAGCTGCCGAAGGGTGCAAGCGAAACCGGAACTCTTCCTTTGTTTTTGATCTCACATAATGGAGCTCACCATCGACAATGTTCGTCCATTTCAATTCGGCCAAATCTGTAAAGTTCAGGCCTCGGCAATAGAAGCTAAACAGGAAGTAGTTACGCGAGTTGATCAGTGAATCATTTTCCGGATCGATTTCAGCTCCGGCAATCAACTCGATCTGTTCCTTCGTGATTGCCCGCTTCTTTGTGCGAGGGTTATTGTATTTAGAGAACGAGAAGTCTTTGAAGGGGTAATGTGTTTCGGGATAATAGTTTTCTTTAATCCCGACTTTCCAGAGCGTCCGGAAGGTTCTCAGGTAAAAGCTTCTGGTGACGATCGTGCAGCCTTTGTCGATCAGCCATTGTTCATAACGGTTAATGAATGGCAAGCCGATAGAGAGGATATCCTGATCCTTCTGGTTCATGAAGTGTTTAAGGCTTTTCAGCGTCGAGTTATGTGACTCTGCACTGCCTAACCGGTTTTGGCTTTTAAGCCTGGCAATGTGTTCTTCAAAAAGTACAAACAGCTTTTTCTTTTCAGGTTCTGTTTGCCCGCCAGTCAGTTTTTTTACCAGCGCCTTGATTTCGTCAAACGAGGGGCGCTTGTTTTGTTTCCCGTAAGAGATGATCATGAAGTCTACTTCCGACTCAATGGTGCGAAGCAGGAGGTTAATTTCCTTGTGCTTCGGATGTGTTTTTGCAACGGATTGAAACTTCGGCTGCCATTGAACTTCCGAACATATCTTCCTCGTACTCACCAGAAGGTTCTTTCTATCGATAATGATTTGAAGCATTATCGGGAACTGAGTTTCCTCCGAATCACGTTTCTTCCGTAATACAAACTTGGTCGAAATAGCCATAGCACTACAACTTTAGGTCGAACATAGGTCGAACATTTCGTGTCTAACGTAAGTTAACCAAAGTTACAAAAAATAATCAAAATGCTCATTTAGAGCATTTTATAATAATAATGCTTAATAAAACTTCTTGGAATAATACAATAAATATCCAATGGGGTGCTAGGGGTCGCAAGTTCGAATCTTGTCATCCCGACATTGTTGGCAGGCACTTATAACATTGCGTTATGAGTGCCTTTTTTTATCAGGATGGTATGCGGGTATGATCAATTACTGTTAATCTACTACTACCGCTTCAATGACAAAACACACTATCAGCCTTGCAACGCACAGAAGGAATAATTTCGATTTTCTCAGGCTGCTGTTTGCTGCTTTTGTCATTGTCACGCATGTATATCCGCTGACAGGCTCACAGGAATGTGATGGGTTATGCCAGCTCACACATGGGCAGTATACATTTTCGGTGATTGCCGTGCGGGGCTTTTTTGTCATCAGCGGCTATCTCATTTTTCAAAGCCTGGAAAGATCAGAAGATCTGACTGATTTTTACTGGAAAAGGGTTCTCAGACTCTTTCCCGCTCTTGCAGTAGTACTCCTGCTGACGGTGATTCTCGGACCTTTTGTTTACGAAAATGATACGCCCTATCTGCTCAACAAGCAGGTCAGGACCTATATTCCCAATAACCTCCGCCTCTACCGGCTTCAATATGGCATTCCGGGCATATTTGACCAAAATCCGCATAAGTCCGCCATCAATGGTTCGCTGTGGACGATCCCGTTTGAATTCACAATGTATATCGCCGTATCGCTACTGTTTTTTATTAAACGTAAACGTACAATTGTGATCGTCGTTCTGCTGGTAGCCTACCTGGTTCTCGCCAAGCTGGATGTCTTCAACTTTACAGAAATCCAGCAATGGAAGTTCTTCATTCTGGATTGGTACCTGATAGAGCTCGGCGTGTATTTTGCTGCGGGTTCACTGCTGGCAGCCGTGCGGATCGCCGACATTCCGCCGCGGTATTTAACGATCATACTTGCTCTTTCGCTGGGGATGTTCGTGTATGCTACAGGCAAGCCCATCTTTTCTTTTGCGAGTGTCACTTTGCTTCCTGTGATCGTGCTGAGCATTGGCCTCCTGCCCATTTACGGGATTACCCATGTTGCCGACCGTGTTGGTGACCTTTCATATGGCATTTACATTTACGGATTTCCCGTACAGCAAACGCTGGTCTACTACTTTGGAATGGATCATGCAACCCTCATTTTCCCGAGCCTTATCATTGCTGCCATGTTCGCTTACCTGTCATGGCATTGGGTTGAAGCACCCGCATTAAGGCTGAAAAACCTGAAACCGATGCCCATCCTGATACAGAAAATGCGGCGCATTACCAGGCTTTAAAGCCTGATGACTTATGTCACACGGCAACCCAAATACTAAGCACATTCTTTACCTTCCAAATGCAAAGTGCATTACGCTTCTTAGAAAGCAGGGCCTTCATTTACTGATCAGGTTGTATTGCTTTAAATAGGCTCCTTCTAATCTCTATTCTTCCTGCTTGTACCTGTTTGTAATCATTTATTTACAAGCATTCTGCCGGTATTTTATACAAGCAACAACTAGTCTTCCTTAATTACCAAGTCAATATATTCCGCTATCAGAAGTATTTTGTTTTATAGTAATTATTAAATAATTGATGAATTGTATAGAAATAGTTTGCATTTATTCCAATTGCGGCTAAATTGACCTCGTAATTATCCAATCAATCAAACATTAAATAAAATGAAAAAGCTTCTATCGCTGGTTGCTACAATTCTCATTTACCACAATGTTCAGTCTCAGAATAACGTGGGCATTAACACATCCAAGCCTGATGCATCAGCTGCACTGGATGTAAGCAGTACTACACAGGGTATGCTGGTACCCCGAATGACCCTGACGCAGCGTGACGGCATTAGTACACCTGCCAGCGGATTGCTGATTTATCAGATCGATGAAACACCCGGCTTTTACTACTTTGACGGAACAAAATGGGTTATGCTGAACGGATCTGGCGGCGGCAGTAATCTTGCAAATGGTACGGCAGGTGGGCAGTTATACATTACCGGTGACGCTGCGCCGTATGCACCCCAAAATCCAGCTTCCTTAACGGGGGATGTGACGATCAACAGTGCTGCGGTAGCTACTATTGCAGACAATGCCATCACTACGGCAAAGATCAACGATGCCTCTGTAACTGCTGCAAAGCTGGCAGATGCCTCAGTGACAGCCGCTAAGCTTTCTGCTACGGGTACGGCAAGTAATACGACTTTTCTCCGTGGCGACGGAACCTGGGCAGAGCCGATAGCTTTAACCCCGGAAGCCTACGCAGCAAAAAAAGCAGGTTCGCTTTCGCTGCTCAACGTGGGCGTGTTACCAGGTGGATTCAGACCAGTAAACTTTGTGGCTTCAGAAAGAACAGCGGGAACACCCGCGTTATTTTCGGATACCGATAATTCCTACGTTGTTCCTTCCTCGGGTGTTTACAAGATCGGATTTATGTTCAGATATGGATCGGGGCTACAAGCCGCATTGCTGACGAATAATCCAGGCCCGGCCATCCTTCGCAATCGGGCAGGAGTTTTTACACTCATTGACAATCGCTCATTTAATGGTGCAAACCTTGTTTTACTTAGTCTGACCATTTCAGAAGCAAGCCTTAGCTCACTATATCCCCTGCAGGCAGGTGACCGGATCACATTTGGGATTACTGGGGCCTCAGCGCTGGACGCTTCAATTCTAACATCAAGTCTCGGAAGCTTTTACATTTACAAAGTTTCGAACTAGTACGGGTCGGTTAAGTAATCAACATTTGAATTTGTACCACTATGAAAAAATATTGGATTACAATACTGTCCCTGGGTTTGAGCTGGAATACCTTCGCGCAAACGCCTGCTTTTTATAATAACGGTGCCGGCGTGTTCATTTCAACTGGTACACAGCTGCAAGTCAACGGTGATCTTCTCAATCAGGAAGGAAGTAATTTCGAAAACCTTGGCGTTATCACGACTTCCGGAAATGTGACCAACTTTGCGCCAATGAATGAGGCCAATGCGGGTGATCTGCACCTGGAAGGCAGCACGCCGCAGGTAATCGGGGGAGCATCTCTGTATGCCACTCACGTTACGGTCAACAATGCAGCTGGCATCACATTCACGACGCCTGTAAAAGTGAGCGACAGCCTTTCGTTCATCTCCGGAATGCTCATCAACTCGGATCTGGCCAATGCGTTTGTGTTTGGCCCCGGCGCGTCCATTAGTACTTTATTCCCTCCTTCTGATGCCAAACACATCAATGGATTTGTAGCCAGGGAAGGCTCAGGCACATTCGTTTTTCCTGTAGGTAACGGCTTGTCCTACCAGCCTGTAGGTGTAAATCTGAGTGCCAACTCGGCAGGCCTGGTAGCAAGGTATGAGGCAGGTGATGCAGGAGATGCTCCTTTTGGAAGCGGGGGCAGTAACAGTACCCCCCTTATCGCCCGTAATGCGCAGGAGTATTGGTCACTCACCCCGGTAGGTACGGCCACGGGTTCCGTCTCAATTTACTGGGATGAATACAACAACACGGGTATCGGCAACATCGCTGATCTGGCTGTGGCGCACCTCGTGAATGGAAACTGGCTGAATGAAGGCGCCAATAATGCATCAGGCATCGTTAATGCGGGTATTGTGACGAGTAACAATATCAGTACATGGAGCCCCTTTACGCTGGGAAGTACAGCGGCATCGTCTCCACTACCCGTACGCTTGACGGACTTCACAGCAAGGTGGACGGAGGGATCGGTAGCGCTGGACTGGCGGGTTTCGGATGCGAAAGGGTTCAGCCACTTTGAAGTTGAACGCAGCCTTGATGCCGTGCAGTACGATCAGGTTGGCCGAGTTGCGTATGATGGCCAGTCTGTGTTCCGGTTTGCGGATTACAGTCCCCTGGCACCATCGTGGCTGGCAGGACAGCGGTACTACCGGCTCAAAATGATCGACAAGGATGGCACCTTTGCTTACAGTAAAGTGCGGAGCGTCCACGTAGATGGTAGTGAGAACGGCTTGGTAGCTTACCCGAACCCATCCCATGATGTACTCCATTTGTCACTTCATGCAGCAGATCAGGACAAGGTACAGGCTACCTTCATCGCTATGTCAGGAAAGGCTCAGACGAAAAAAACAATTGCGATCAGGCAGGGAAAAGCGGTGCTTGACACCAGCAGTCTCACGCCTGGCGTATACCTGCTGTCTGTGCAGGTGGATGGTTATGACAAGGTTTTAAAGTTTGTAAAACAATAAAAAATCAGACATATTTTCTCTGTAAAACCAGCGTGGAAAGCAGAGGCACTTTGTACATGCACAATTCGGGGCCGCAGGATATTTCTGCGGCCTTTTTATATACCTGAATTTCTAAGCACGCTCTGATAAATGATGCATTGCTGCATTGGCCCACTTTCAAAAGGCCAAAAAAAGAGGGCGGCCGCAAGACCTGCCCTCTTATAGGAAATGTTGGTGAAGTATCATGACTAAACTTCCTGCTTTTCAATAACCCACATCCAGTTTGCAGGCCAGAAGTTGGAATGGATACCATCATGCTGTACCAGCTGCTCATCTACCAGCTCACACCCGAACAGCTTCCCGCCCTGACTTTCCAGATCCTGCTTTGCATAATGCTGCAATTGTATCCAAACCTCCGGAGCAATCAGATCTTCCGAAACCAAGCTCAACCGCTTCCATCTCGGGTCCGCTGAATTATTTACATAGCGCAGGAGAAGATAATGTTTAAAGCTCTCTCCATTGAGAGATAAAACTGTATGCTGTTGCCGTTTGAAATCATTCATGTTCTAGTAGATTTTAATTGATCATCTGTTAGCATTTAATTTGATTCAGTTTAGCATATACGATCTAAACTATGGAATAGATGAGTTCCCGAATTATCTATCAATAATTTTGCCAGAAACATTAATTTATAAACTGATCTTTCAGGAATTTAGAATAGTTTACTGGAAGTACAATGCATTGAAGATGAAATAATAGGAATTAAAAATGATTGCATTCAGCGCATAATTGGATTATTATGGCATTTGTATATTCTATATTTAAATAGAAATACTTCTATTTTTAAACTGATAATAATGTAGAATATCAGGTAAAATAAAGCCTGTGAACACATTTGCTCACAGGCTTTAATTCAGGAATCGATAACTTACTTTTATGGTTTTTTTATAGAAGTAGTGTCTGCTTGTCCGCCTCCCATTTTGTCTTTTTTATTTCTATTTTTTTCATTCTTTTTACCCGATGCCGGCATACGTGTATCATGAACGACGGCACCGGCTGGTCTCTGATCTTTGATCAACGTGTCCTCAGCAGGTACATCTGCCGGACGTGCGGGCGATTGAGGCGCATTGAATTCGGCTTTTTTTTCGGGTGTCTCCGTGGGATTGGATGGAATCGGATTGGATTCGGGTACAGGAGCAGGTACAGAGGGCTGCGGAGATGCTACCTGTGCATAGCTTGCTGCCGATAGGGTCAGGAAACCAAGCATTGCGTATACTTTTAGCTTTTTCATGATCTGGTTGTTTGGATGGATGAATTAATTAACCATTTGCTTCCAATCGGTTGCATCCAAATCTATTCCAGAAATACATCTCCCTGAAAATCAGCCCAGATTATTAAAACTAATCATCGTAAATGCTGCTTAAAATAAGGCGCAGGCACTTCTGTAATCGCCAGGTATATGACTGATATAAAGCATGATCTTATCCACAACTTGCGCATCTGTTTACACAGGAAGCTACATGATTTTTCCCCTTTGTAACCATAAATTGCATTGGCATAAAACATTGCTTTTACTACCGGTATCAGGTATAAACCCGGCGCATCCTGATCTTCTGACCCGGGGTTAAAACGAGCGGTACTTTCTCCACTTTTACAGAGCTGCTGTCCAAACCAAACCATCGGTCTTCCGGCGTAGTAATGCTTTTAATTGCAAAATATATTTTCATGATCGCCTCTTCTGTAAAGGGCAGGTTGTTCTCAATAGACAGGTATCGTTCAAGCACTACAAACCGGAAATCACCCGTAATATTCTGACGATTGAGTGATTCATAGCGACTGGTAATATCTACTTCTTTATTGAGAACCATATCTTCCACCACTTTCCTGAAAAACAGGTTGATCCGTTGTTCAATACGGAAGCCCAGCCGGAATGTTACCTTGATGACATCATCTTCTGCAAGAATATTCACATGGTAATCCATTGTGTAAGGTTCGTCGGTAGTCTCAACGTGCACAAACCAGTAAATGTCCGCCCGCTTGGGACGCTTGTAGAATATGGAGTAAATAATTTTGCTCTCGATCTCCGACTCATGGGATGCATTGGACATGAATATGAGGTGCGTCGAGTATTTCGGGATGCTGATGTCATTGCTTAATTCCTTCAGCGGGCCAATGTACTTTTTCAGACTTTCAAATTCCGTGAGGCGAAGCTTGATGAAGTAGGCGCGCAGCCAAACGGAGATGATCAGTGCAATGACAGTTGCGAGCAGCAAGGATACCCAGCCTCCGTGGGTGAATTTGAGAAGGTTGGCTGCCAGGAAAGATCCCTCAATGGCCAGGTATATGACCAGAAACAAACCAATCAGTCCTTTATTCGTTTCACGCAACATCAGGTAGGCCGACATCAGGATGGTCGTCATGACCATGGTGAGCGTAATAGCCAACCCGTAAGCCGCCTCCATTCTTGAAGATTCCTTGAAGTACAGTACCACCCCGATACATCCCGCCAGCAGCAGCCAGTTGACGCTTGGGACGTAAAGCTGGCCTTTCTGATCGCTCGGATAAATGAGCCTTACTTTTGGCCAGAAGTTGAGCCGGATGGCCTCCGAAATCAGTGTGAAAGAGCCGCTGATGAGTGCCTGGCTGGCAATAATGGCCGCCATGGTCGCAACCCCGATACCTGGGAGCAGCCACCACTCGGGCATGATTTCGTAAAATGGCTTACGTCCGGCCAGCAGCTCACCGGAATGGGCAATAAGCCAGGCTCCCTGCCCGAAGTAGTTCAGTATCAAACAGGTTTTTACAAAAATCCAGCTGACCCTAATATTACCTCTTCCGCAATGCCCCAGGTCGCTGTACAATGCTTCTGCACCCGTGGTACAAAGAAACACGGCGCCCAGCATCCAGAACCCACCCTGATGATGGGTAAGAAGCTCGTAGGCATAGTAAGGATTGAGGGATTTAAGAATTTCCATATGTCCGAGCACCTGTGAGATGCCGAGTACCGCAAGCATCAGAAACCAGATCATCATGACCGGCCCAAATGCGCGTCCCACAATGGTTGTCCCAAAAACCTGGATCACAAACAACAATGTAATAATGCCTATTACGATCGGGATCGTCTGAATTTCAGGATATAGGATGCGCAAGCCCTCCACCGCCGAGGACACTGAAATGGGAGGTGTAATAATTCCGTCTGCCAGCAGGGTACTGGCACCTATAATCGCCGGTACAGTCAGCCAGGTGGCTTTTTTCCGCACCAGGGCGTACAGGGCGAGGATACCTCCCTCACCTTTGTTATCGGCTCTGAGGATCAGAATGACGTATTTGATTGTCGTCTGGAGTGTCAGCGTCCAGAAAATGCAGGAAACTGCTCCGTAAATCACTTCACGGGAAATGCGCTCGGTACCAATGATGGCCTGCATTACGTAGAGGGGCGACGTACCAATATCGCCATAAATAATACCTAATGCTACCAGCAGCCCCGCAGCAGACGCTTTATCAATGTGTTTGTGGGCACTCATGACTTGCAGGAATTAAGGCCCGGAAATAGTTTCATTTATTAAAAAGTGTAGAATTCATAATTCACTTTCCACTTCATTTCTGCACCTGGTGCCACCGAAATTTTAACGTAAGGCTCGGGGCAGGAAGTTGTCGGGCAGGCCCAGTAAACCAGCTTGTCGAGCGGCTGATCGCTGGTAATCCTCACACCGGCCTTTGTTTTTGTATTTTCAATTTTGATGTCGTAATCCTTAGCCGTCGGCCCGAAACCCTCCAATCCGGCACTGAATACCTGATCCCCTTTTGTGACCTCACGGCTGTAAGCAAGTGACTTTCCATTTGCATTAATAATTGTTCCAAAACCTTTTCCTTCTCCTTTCACTTCGAAGGGAAAAACAATACGGATGTTGGGACTGCTCGGCTCATTGTCAATCATGAAAAAGTTGTGATTGTACGTCTTGGTTTCGATGGCCTTCGTACCTGTATTTTTCAGGCTGTGTTCGAGGACGAGTTCGGGCTTATCTTTGGCAAGCCTCACTGTTTTTTTATATAAATACGAATACCCCGCGGCATCTTTCAGCTCGTGGGTAAACTCAACTGCATCCTTACGGGTGTTCACGCTCCATTTACCCGGATTTTTGATTTCATAGTACCGGGCAAAAGCATAAGGCTTGTCATCCGGCTTGATCAAACCACCCACACCTATTTTTACAAACTCTTCCCCGCTTTTGGTCCCGTCAAAGTCCAGTGCGACAAACTCTTCCACCGGACCCTGAATGGCATCGTGCAGCTTGGGATCATAATCCGGAAACCATTGGCCAAAATAAGTGTGGCCTTTATATTCCAGCTTTGGTATTACGCCAGCCCAATCAAACCTGGTACCGCGGTAATATCCGTTTGCAGCATCCGGCAAAAGGAGCGTTGCCTTGATCGTTCCGTTGGAAATGTCGGCATCCGGGTAATCTGCAGCAATAAAGCCTGCGGTTAGGAAGCAGATAAGTGCGCTGAAAACCATTAAGTATTTTTTCATAGATTATCCCGGATTTAGCCCCGATTTACGACGAAAATAAAAGACAGTAAATTGAAAATGCAATATGTGCATTTCAACTTACTGTCTTTATGTTATTACCTCAGATTGTTACGAAATACCTTTAAAAGCCTCATCATTGATGAAAGGCTGATTGCGCAAACGCTGCTTTGTAGCCTTATAGAAAGCATTCGCCACCGCAGCTCCTGCCGGCGGCAATGCAGGTTCACCAAGGCCAGTCGGCGATATACCGTTATCTACAAAATGCACATCCACTTCGGGGATTTCGTTCATCCTGATCAGGCGGAAACCATTGAAATTACTCTGGTCCGGTTTGCCGTCTTTGAAGGTGAGATTACCGTACATGGCATGGCCTACCCCATCCACAACACCTCCGCGTACCTGCTGCAGTGACCCGCTCTTGTTAATGACAATCCCGCAGTCTACTGCTGCAACTACGTTTTTCAGAACAGGCTTTCCTTTTTCAACCACTACTTCTCCCACCTGAGCTACGTACGAGCGGTGTGAAAAATACACGCTGAATCCCTGGTGAACCCCTTTCTTTTTACCCCAGTTACTCTTCTCGGCAGCCAGCCTGATTACCGAGACCATGCGGTCTATATCATATTTGACTTCTCCAGCCGGTGCTTTCCTGGCTTTTTCCAGCAATGCAAGTCTGAAAGCCACAGGATCCTTACCGGCTGCTTCTGCTACTTCGTCCAAAAAAGACTGCTCTGCATAGGCCAGGAAGTTGGTGATCGGTGCGCGCCAGGGGCCCGTGGTAATCGCCGATTTGTACTCTACCGAATCTATCAGCAGATTATCGACCGCACCTGAAGGAAAGTTATCCTCCCGGGTAGGATTCCCCGAGTTGATACCCACGCCACGTAGTTTATAGCCGGTCATTTCTCCGTTTTTATCCAATGCAGCCTCAAACCGGTACCTTACTGCAGGTCTGTAAGTCCCACCGGTCATATCATCCTCCCGCGTCCAGATGACCTTTACGGGTGCTTTGGTGAGTTTGGAAACATGTGCTGCCTCCATTACGAAATCAGCCGAAAGCCTGCGACCAAATCCGCCACCCTGCCTGGTGATTTCAACTGTGATTTTTTCAGCAGGAATACCCGTGAGCTTTGCAACTTCTGTCCTGGCCCGGTCCGGCGTTTGTGTCGGGCCTACCAGTTCTACGCCGTCCTCGCGAACGTGCGCAAAGAAGTTCATGGGTTCCAATGGGCTGTGCGGCAGAAATGGGCACTGAAATTCGGATTTGATCACCTTTACCGCATCTCTGAATGCCGCATCCACATCACCGTTTTTACGCCTGACGGTCGCTTCTTTGCTGTCCAGCAGTTCTTTAAAAATGCGGTCGTGATCCGCTGAACTTTCGAGTGCAGCTTCTTTCTCGTATTCTATATTAAGAACCTCCCTGGCCTTCTTCACCTGCCAGGTTGATTTGCCTACAACGGCAACGCTGTTTTCAAATGTGACAACGTCTACGATCCCGGGCATCGCCTTTGCAGCATCTGCATTGACAGATTTGAGTTTCAAACCAAAAGCTTTGGGACGCTGGATGATGGCATAGAGCATTCCCTCCCTATGAAAATCCAGCCCGAAAAGCGGCTTACCGGTTGCAATGTTGTGATTATCCACATTGCGTACGGATTTTCCAATAAGCTTGAAGTCTTTCTCATTTTTGAGGGGAACATTGTCCGGTACTGTGAGCCTGGATGCTGCTTCGGCCAGCTCTCCGTACGACAGCGACTTCCCGGATACTTTATGCAGTACCTTGCCGTTTTCGGTAGTACACTCGGCGGCAGGAACATGCCAGCCCGCAGCAGCGGCTTCAACGAGCAGGTGCCGGGCAGTAGCGCCGGCTTTGCGGAGGCGTTCCCATGAATGCGGTACGGCACCACTCCCTCCTGTAACCTGGCGCTCAAAAATGGTAGTATCCAGATTTCCCTGAACAGTCTTCACCTGTTTCCAGTCGGCGTCAAGCTCTTCGGCTACTACCATAGGAAAGGCCGTTTTGATACCCTGGCCTATTTCAGGATTGGGAGAAACAATGGTGATAATATTATCGGTACCAATGGAAAGATAGCTGTTGAAATGTATGGAGCCGGCTGCTATGCTCTTCGCGCTGACTACCACCGGCAGTGCGGAAGAGTTGGTCCAATTGAAACCAAGAAACAGTCCTCCACCAGCCGCAGCGGCAAGTTTCATGAAATCCCGCCTGGACGTTTGTTCTGATGTATGCATGGTTTAGTTGGTTTTGGAGGCTGCTACTTTGACGGCTTCGCGGATGCGGTGATAAGTACCGCAGCGACAGATGTTGCCGCTCATCGTCGATACAATCTCTTCGTCGGTCGGTTTTGGTTTCTCTTTGAGTAAAGCCGCAGCAGTCATGATCTGGCCGGCCTGGCAGTACCCGCATTGGGCTACATCCACCTCGTCCCAGGCTTTTTGCACAGGATGATCTCCTTTTTCGGACAAACCTTCAATGGTTGTTACTTTGGATTTACCGACAGCTGACACCGGAAGCACACATGAGCGCGCTGCCTTGCCGTCGATATGGACAGTACAGGCGCCGCATTGGGCAATGCCGCAGCCAAACTTGGTCCCTACGAGGCCAAGGTTATCGCGTAATACCCATAGTAAAGGAGTATCCTCCTCCACATCTGCGTCGTAAGCGCGGTTGTTGATGGTAAGTTTGAATAAAGCCATGGTGAATGAAAATATTGGGAATTTGAAGTAACAGCAATTTCCTAACTAACTGTCTAGAAAACAAGTATAACACGGAATAATCGTACGTTGGATCATAAACAAGAATGTCCGGGAGAAGACTCTTCCGGACATTCTTGTTTATGCAGATAGTTAATCTCAGGCTTCGCCTCCAGGTCCACCGAAACTGATCGGGAAATTGAATGCCGGCTCGGTGTCCTGTGTATTCTGAATGGGACCATATTGGTCTTCGTACTTGTTAATATTGTCTTTGAGCGCAGCAACAAGCCTTTTGGCATGTTCAGGAGTAATGATGATGCGTGCCTTGACCTTTGCCCGCGGCACGCCCGGCATCAGGCGGATAAAGTCGAGAATGAATTCACTATTTGAATGTGCAATCATTGCCAGGTTGGAGTAGACCCCTTCCGCCATTTCTTCGGATAATTCTACATTGATCTGCTGATCATTATCCTTGTTTTCTTCGCTCATGAGTTTGATGATTGTTATTGGGTTTACCCGGGTAGAATGCGTTAAGGGGTGGAAATTACTAAAATTTACCCTAAGCAAAAAAGAAATGGCCGGTCCCGCGTGAGCAGAACCGGCCATTCAAAGATTTATGAAAACCTAAACGAGCTCTCTTTTCTTACGTGATTGTTTTTCACGGGATTCTGCGAGCGCATCGAATTCCTCTTTGGAACCAATGATAAGATTTTCGTACTGACGCATACCTGTACCGGCAGGGATCAGGTGACCTACGATCACGTTTTCCTTCAGACCTTTCAGCTCATCGCGTTTTCCACGAACAGCGGCCTCGCTGAGTACTTTGGTTGTTTCCTGGAACGAAGCTGCGGAAACAAAGCTTTCAGTACCCAATGAAGCCTGCGTGATACCCATCAGTGTAGGACGTGCAACAGCAGCCTGTGCATCACGGGCAGTAACCAGTTTCAGGTCACGACGTTTCAGGCTTGAATTTTCATCACGCAAACGGCGTACCGAAACGATCATACCTGGTTTCAGCGTCTCGGAGCTACCTGAGTCTTCAACAACCTTCATATCCAGGATCTTATCGTTTTCTTCGCGGAATACCACGCGGTCAACTGCCTGCATTTCCAGAAAGTTGGTATCACCCGCATCCAGGATATCCACTTTCTGCATCATCTGGCGTACGATACATTCGATATGCTTATCGTTGATCTTCACACCTTGCAGACGGTATACTTCCTGAATCTCGTTCACCAGGTACTCCTGTACTGCGGTTGGTCCTTTGATAGAAAGGATGTCCGCAGGAGTGATTGCACCATCGGAAAGCGGGTCACCGGCACGTACGAAGTCACCATCCTGAACAAGAATGTGTTTCGACAAAGGCACCATGTAACGACGCTGTGTTCCGTCTTTTGATTCGATATGGATTTCACGGTTACCGCGTTTTACGCCACCGTAAGATACTACACCATCAATTTCGGAAACCGTAGCCGGGTTGGACGGGTTACGTGCTTCGAACAATTCGGTCACACGTGGCAGACCTCCTGTGATATCTCGGGTTTTACCAACGACACGCGGGATTTTTGCCAGCGGCTGACCAGCCTTGATTGCTGCACCAGCCTTCACAACCAGACGCGCTCCAACAGGAAGGTTATACCCTTTTTCAGTCTGATCTTTCAACAACGTAGACTTACCTTTTACCACGATAGCCGGGTTTTTGGTTTTGTCACGTGTTTCAATGATCACTGACTCCTGGAAGCCTGTTTGCTCGTCAAACTCCTCCCGGAATGTAATACCTTCTTCGATTGCGTCAAAGGAAACAGTTCCTGTGAATTCTGAAAGGATTACTGCGTGGTATGGATCCCAGGTACAAAGTTCCTGTCCTTTGAAAACCTTGTCACCATCTTTTACCAAAAGGGTTGCACCGTAAGGTACGTTGTTTGAAATAAGCAGCTGTTTTGTTTCAGGATGAATGATTTTCACCTCACCTGAACGTCCCATTACTACTGTAATTTCATCTCCTTCTGAGTTAACAGATTGTACAAGACGCAGATCCTCAAATTCAATCACACCGTCAAACTTCGCCTTGATATTGGCTTCAACGGAAATGTTGGATGCAGTACCACCGACGTGGAAGGTACGCAGGGTGAGCTGTGTACCCGGCTCACCGATTGACTGGGATGCAATTACACCCACAGCTTCACCAATGTTTACCATATGCGCCGATGCCAGAGAGCGTCCGTAACATTTCGCACAAACACCATTTCGGGTTTCGCAAGTCAGTACTGAGCGGATTTCAACCGTTTCAATGCTTGTTTCATCAATATAAGAGGCAATTTCCTCTGTAATTTCCTGTCCAGAAGCAAGAATCAGTTCATTGGACAAAGGATCAAATACATCATGAACACTTACACGACCGAGGATACGCTCAGAAAGTGGTTCAACAATATCTTCATTGTCTTTCAACGCAGAGATTGCGATTCCGCGAAGAGATCCGCAGTCCTCTTCAACCACAACCACATCCTGTGCCACGTCGTGCAGACGACGGGTCAGGTAACCTGCATCCGCAGTTTTCAATGCAGTATCGGCAAGACCTTTACGCGCACCGTGTGTTGAGATAAAGTATTCCAGAACGTCAAGACCTTCCTTAAAGTTGGAAAGAATCGGGTTCTCGATGATTTCACCTGCACCACCAGCAATGTTTTTCTGAGGTTTGGCCATAAGACCCCTCATACCACCCAGCTGACGGATCTGCTCGCGGGAACCACGGGCACCCGAGTGCATCATCATATAAATCGAGTTAAATCCGCCCTGGTCTGTTTCCAGCTGCTTCATTAACGTCTCTGTGATACGTGAGTTAACACGCGTCCAGATATCAATAACCTGGTTATAACGCTCGTTTTCGGTGATAAGACCCATCAGGTAGTTGCTCCAAACGTTTTCAACATCCCCTTTGGCTTGCTCAATGAGTTTTTCTTTCTCATCCGGTACCATCACGTCATTCAATCCCATTGACAAACCACCTTTAAAGGCCATCTGGAAACCAAGTTCTTTGATTTCATCCAGGAATTGAGCCGTACGAGCTACACCCGCCTGTTTAAATACCAGACCGATAATTTGCTGTAGTTTCTTTTTAGTCAACAGCTCATTGATGTAGCCTACTTCATCAGGCACAGCCTGGTTGAAGAGAATACGTCCGGCTACTGTATCAATCAGTCTGGTTTCAAATGAACCATCTTCATTACGCACACGAACACGACATTTCACATTCGCATGTTTCGAAAGTTTCCCTTCATTGATCGCAATGATAACTTCATCCGGACCATAAAAAAGTTTGCCTTCCCCTGTAATCGGATATTCAGGCGTACTTACACGTCCTTTGGTCACATAGTACAGACCCAAAACCATGTCCTGAGATGGTACCGTAATTGGCGCACCGTTGGCAGGGTTGAGGATATTATGCGAAGAAAGCATCAGCATGGACGCTTCTAAAACGGCTTCCTGACCTAGTGGTACGTGTACCGCCATCTGGTCACCGTCAAAGTCAGCGTTGAATGCCGTACAAACCAATGGGTGAAGCTGGATCGCCTTTCCTTCGATCAGTTTAGGCTGGAATGCCTGGATACCCAAACGGTGAAGTGTCGGAGCACGGTTAAGCAACACCGGGTGACCTTTCAGTACGTTTTCAAGAATATCCCAGATCACAGGATCCTTGCGGTCTACGATCTTCTTCGCTGATTTTACAGTTTTAACAATACCACGCTCGATCAGCTTGCGGATAATGAACGGTTTGAAAAGCTCAGCCGCCATATCTTTCGGCAGACCGCATTCGTGCAGTTTCAATTCAGGGCCTACCACGATAACCGAACGACCAGAGTAGTCGACACGCTTACCGAGCAAGTTCTGACGGAAACGGCCTTGCTTACCTTTCAGCATGTCTGAAAGTGATTTCAAAGCACGGTTACCTTCTGAACGCACAGCATTCACTTTACGGCTGTTATCGAAAAGGGAGTCAACCGCTTCCTGCAACATCCGTTTTTCGTTACGCAAGATCACCTCAGGTGCCTTGATCTCGATAAGACGTTTCAGACGGTTGTTACGGATGATCACACGACGGTAAAGGTCGTTCAAATCCGAAGTCGCGAAACGACCACCATCCAGAGGCACAAGCGGACGCAATTCTGGTGGAATAACCGGTACCATTTTGATCACCATCCATTCAGGGCGGTTTTCGATACGGGTATTCGCGTCACGGAAAGCTTCCACTACTTTCAGACGTTTCAAAGCTTCCGCTTTACGTTGCTGAGAAGTGTCGGTAGCAGCCTGGTGACGAAGCTCGTAAGAAAGTTCGTCAAGCTTAATGCGGCTCAACAGCATTTCCAATGCATCGGCACCCATTTTCGCGATGAATTTGTTGGGATCCGCATCAGGAAGCAACTGGTTCTCGCGTGGAAGCTTGTCGATGATATCAAGGTATTCATCCTCGGTCAGGAAGTCTAGGTAGCTAACGCCATCCTCTTCCTTAATACCTGGCTGAACAACCGCGTACCGTTCGTAATAAATGATCTGGTCAAGTTTCTTGGTAGAAAGTCCCAACAGGTAACCGATTTTGTTCGGCAAGCTGCGGAAGTACCAGATATGTGCAACAGGAACCACCAGTTCAATGTGACCCATGCGCTCGCGACGAACCTTTTTCTCGGTTACCTCGACGCCGCAACGGTCGCAAATGATTCCTTTATAGCGAATGCGTTTGTATTTACCGCAGTGACATTCCCAGTCTTTTACAGGACCGAAAATGCGCTCGCAGAACAGACCACCCATCTCCGGCTTGTAGGTCCGGTAATTGATGGTTTCAGGCTGGGTTACTTCACCGAAGGAGCTTTCTAGAATAGACTCCGGTGACGCCAGACTGATCGTCATTCTGGAAAAGTCGCTGTTTAATTTTTTATTCTTTTTGAAAGACATAATAAAGAGTCGTTTGTCTGTTAGTCGAAACTAAATGATTGCATTTCTAAGCGGCGCATTGTACAATGCGCCGCTTACGACTAAAAATTAGTCCAGTGTAATCTCCAATGCTAGTCCGCGAAGCTCGTGGACAAGTACGTTGAATGACTCTGGGATATTTGGTTTCGGAAGGTTTTCACCTTTCACGATCGCTTCATAGGCTTTGGCACGGCCTACCACATCATCGGATTTCACAGTAAGGATTTCCTGAAGAATGTGCGATGCACCGAACGCTTCCAGCGCCCACACTTCCATTTCACCGAAACGCTGTCCACCGAACTGCGCTTTACCACCCAATGGTTGCTGAGTGATGAGCGAGTATGGCCCGATAGAACGCGCGTGCATTTTATCGTCAACCAAGTGGCCCAATTTCATCATGTACATCAGACCGACTGTTACCGGCTGGTCAAATTGCTCACCAGTCAGACCATTGTACAGATAAGTACGTCCCCAATCCGGCAGACCTGCTTCTTTCAGCTCAGCAGCAACTTCTGCTTCGGTAGCACCGTCAAAGATCGGTGTTGCGTAGCGGCGGCCGAGTTTCAGACCAGCCCATGCAAGGATGGTTTCATAAATTTGACCGATGTTCATACGTGAAGGTACCCCAAGCGGGTTCAACACGATGTTTACCGGCGTTCCGTCTTCGAGAAATGGCATATCTTCGTCACGAACGATACGGGCAACAACCCCTTTGTTACCGTGACGACCTGCCATTTTATCCCCAACTTTCAGTTTACGTTTCTTAGCGATATATACTTTCGCCAGTTTCACGATACCAGCAGGTAGTTCGTCACCAACTTCCAATGCGAAACGATCGCGTTTGAAGCGGCCCATGATTTCGCTTCGGGCATTCAGGTAGTTTTTCAATACCAGAGAAACCTGACGATTGGTATCCGCATCTTCGGTCCAGGAGTCGGTCAGTACGTCACCAATGAGGTTAGCCTCCTCGGGCACTGCATACTGGCTTTCATCGCGGTATGGGTTATTAGCAGGGAAAAGGTTCTCGGAGATATTTCTCACATTGAACTTCATTCCTTTGCTGATCAGCTCATCACCAAATTTGTGTTTAACTCCCTGGCTGGTCTTATTATCTGTAAGTTGAACCAGTTTGTCGATGACACGTCCGCGCAATGCAGTAAGATCGCGGCCGTACTTTTTCATCAGTAACCGAAGCTCGTCTTTATGTTTTGCACGCTCTTCTTTTGTAGGACGGGAGAAAAGCTTCGTATCAATAACCACACCTTTCATGGATGGTGGTGCTTTTTTGGAGGCATCCTTCACATCACCAGCCTTATCACCGAAAATAGCACGAAGCAATTTTTCTTCCGGAGTAGGATCTGATTCTCCTTTTGGAGTGATCTTACCGATCAGGATATCACCTTCTTTTACCTCAGTACCAATCTGAACGATACCATTTTCATCCAGATTTTTAACCGTCTCCTCACTTACGTTCGGAATTTCAGCGGTTAATTCTTCTTCACCCCGTTTGGTATCACGTACTTCCAGCTCAAATTCTTCAATGTGAATCGAAGTAAAAATATCCTCGCGGACAACCTTCTCGGAGATAACAATCGCATCCTCGAAGTTATAACCCTGCCAAGGCATGAAGGCTACAAGCAGGTTACGTCCCAGTGCAAGTTCACCGCCCTCAGTACCATATCCCTGGCAAAGCGGCTCTCCTTTTTTCACTTTCTGCCCTTTCAACACCATTGGCTGAAGGTTAAGACAAGTGTCCTGGTTGGTTCTGCGGAACTTAACAAGGCTGTAAGACACGCTATCGTCAATAAAGCTTACAAGACGATCTTCATCAGTCCTGTCGTACTTCACTACAATCTTTTTGGAGTCCACATACTCGATTTCTCCATCACCTTCCGCCACAACCAGTGCGCGGGAATCCATGGCAACACGTCTTTCGAGACCAGTACCTACAATAGGAGCCTGAGGGCGCAACAAAGGCACACCCTGGCGCTGCATGTTAGATCCCATCAATGCACGGTTCGCATCATCGTGTTCAAGGAACGGAATCAGCGAAGCGGCAACAGATACAATCTGGTTAGCAGCTACGTCCATGTATGACGCCTGCGAAGGATCCACCATTGGGAAGTCACCTTCGAAACGTGTCTTGATTTTTTCAACGGTAAAGTTTCCTTCTTTATCAACAGAGGCATTGGCCTGCGCGATGTATTTGGAATCTTCTTCTTCCGCTGTCATGTAGATGAGCTCATCCGTCAGCTTACCTGACCCATCGATCACGCGATAAGGCGTCTCGATAAAGCCCATTCCATTCACTTTCGCAAATACGCAAAGTGAAGAGATCAGACCAATGTTCGGACCTTCAGGTGTTTCAATTGTACACAGACGCCCGTAGTGAGTGTAGTGAACGTCACGCACCTCAAAACCTGCTCTTTCACGTGAAAGACCACCTGGTCCAAGTGCCGACATACGACGTTTGTGCGTAATCTCAGCCAATGGATTCGTTTGATCCATAAACTGCGAAAGCTGGTTGGTACCGAAGAACGAGTTGATTACCGATGACAATGTTCTTGCATTGATCAAATCAACCGGTTTGAAATCTTCGTTATCCCGTACGTTCATACGCTCCTTAATCGTACGCGCCATACGAGCAAGACCTACACCGAACTGTGCATACAACTGCTCGCCTACGGTACGTACACGGCGGTTTGACAAGTGGTCAATGTCATCAACTACTGCTTTGGCATTAATCAGACCGATCAGGTATTTAACGATAGAAACGATGTCGCCTGTTGTCAGTACGCGAACGTCCAGGCTGGTATCCGATCCCAATTTCTTGTTAATCCGGTACCGGCCTACATCACCGAGGTCATAACGTTTGTCAGAGAAAAACAAGCTCTGAATAACATCCCGGGCTGTTTGCTCATCGGGTGCCTCTGCATTACGCAGCTGGCGGTATATCTGCTCAACGGCCTCCTTGTCGGAGTTTGAGCTATCTTTTTGCAGCGTATTATAAATAATATTATAATCAGCCACATTCATATCCTCTTTATGAAGAATGATGGACTTCTGACCGGATTCTACAATCACCTCAATATCCTCAGGTGAAATGGTCGAGTCACGTTCAAGCAGTACTTCATTGCGCTGGATGGAAACTACTTCACCAGTATCTTCATCCACGAAGTCCTCAGTCCAGGTCCGCAGCACCCTTGCTGCCAGCCTGCGGCCTACTGCCTTTTTAAGGTTTGCAGGCGTTGCACTAATTTCTTCGGAAAGACCAAAAAGATCCAGAATATCCTTATCAGATCCAAAGCCGATTGCCCGCAGCAGCGTTGTAACCGGAAACTTCTTCTTACGATCGATATAAGCATACATCACGTTATTGACATCCGTTGAAAACTCAATCCATGAGCCTTTGAAAGGGATAATACGTGCTGAATACAATTTGGATCCATTGGTGTGCTTGCTCATCGAGAAGAACACACCCGGAGAACGGTGAAGCTGCGACACAATTACACGCTCAGCGCCATTGATCACGAATGATCCACGCTCCGTCATGTACGGAATGTTTCCAAGGAATACCTCCTGTTCAATTGTCTCAAATTCCTCGTGATCAGCATCATTGCAAATAAGGCGCAACTTTGCTTTTAAGGGAACCGCGTAAGTCAAACCTCTGTCGATGGACTCATCAACGGAGTACTTGGGCGGCTCCAGTAAGTAGTCAATAAATTCTAGTACGAAGTTGTCGCGAGAATCCGCAATCGGAAAATTCTCTGCAAATACTTTGTACAAACCTTCTCCTGAGCGATCCTCTACTGAAGTATCCAGACTGAAGAAATCCCGGAACGATTGTACCTGGATGCCCAACAAGTCAGGATAATCAATAATCTGATTGATCCGGGAGAAATTCTTCCTTTCTGTTGTTGCTTTAATTGTAGCCAAGGCTATTTGTGATTTGGGTTAGCAGAAAAACCGGGTAATTACATTGTCCCGGCTGACTAAAAAGTTTCAACCTAATCTTTGCCTCGTAGATGAAAACACTTAGACCCTTTTCTTCTTTCCTACGAGTAAAGAAGTGTTTCGGAACAAGTATTGTTGGATGGGGATAACGGCTAAGAGCCGCCTGTATATTTCAAACGCAGAAAACTGAATTTTCGTTTGCAAACATACAAAACAGGAAAAGACCTGATGGAAATCAGGCCTGATCCTTAAATTTTATAAACTGAGCTGTTGAACCAATTATTTTACTTCAACTTCTGCACCAGCTTCTTCAAGTTGTTTTTTCAAAGCTTCTGCTTCGTCTTTTGCAACTCCTTCTTTAACTGGTTTCGGAGCACCGTCTACCAATTCCTTAGCTTCTTTCAAGCCAAGGCCAGTAAGGTCTTTCACCAATTTCACAACTGCAAGTTTGCTTGCACCAGCTGATTTCAAGATTACATCAAAAGATGTTTTCTCTTCAACAGCAGGAGCATCGCCACCTGCACCACCAGCAGGACCTGCCATAACAACTGCACCAGCAGCAGCAGGCTCGATACCATATTCGTCTTTAAGAATTGCAGCCAATTCGTTTACTTCTTTAACCGTAAGGTTAACAAGTTGTTCAGCGAAAGCTTTCAAATCTGCCATTTTTATTTTTGATTTTGTGATTATACATTAAGATAATTAAAGCTCTATTTATATATAAACCCGGAGAGCTAAACCTGGCTTGAATATTAGTCTTCTTTTTCAGACAAAGTCTTAAGGATACCTGCAAGTTTGTTACCACCGCTTGAAAGAGCAGAAATAACATTCTTCGCTGGTGATTGCAGCAATCCAATCACTTCACCAACCATTTCCTGTTTCGATTTCAGTGAAATCAGAACATCCAATTGGCTTTCTCCAACAAAAACAGCAGAGTCAACAGAAGCTCCTTTGAACTTCAACTTGTCATTACCTGATTTCTTTTTGAAGTCTTTGATCAGTTGTGCAGGAACTTTGCCTGACTCCGGATGAAACATTACTCCTGAAAATCCTTTCAACACTTCGTCAAAAGATGAATAATCAGTATCTAATGCTTCCAGCGCTTTCTTTATCAATGTATTCTTTACAACACGATACTCTATGCCGCGTTCGAAGCACAAGCTTCTGAGCGAATTAACCTCGCTAACAGTCATTCCGCTAGCATTGGTGATATAGAAATATGGTGTATTTAAGAATTTCTGACTTAACTCGTCAATGATGACGGCTTTCTCTTCCCGTGTCATATTATAATCCTGGAATCGTGCTTTTATCAATAATAACACCCGGGCTCATCGTACTTGACAAGTGAATGCTTTTCACGTAGGTTCCTTTGGCAGACGAAGGTTTCAAACGAACTAGCGTATTGATTACTTCCTGAGCATTCTGAGCAAGTTGGTCTGTTCCAAATGAAACTTTACCAATGCTCGTATGAATGATACCAGTTTTGTCTACTTTGAAGTCGATTTTACCCGCCTTCACCTCGCGTACAGCTCTGCCGACTTCCGGCGTAACTGTACCTGACTTAGGGTTTGGCATCAAACCTCTTGGTCCTAATACTTTACCTAAGCGACCTACCTTAGCCATAACGTTAGGCATTGTGATGATTACATCAACATCAGTCCAGCCTTGCTCTATCTTTTGGATATACTCATCTAAACCTACGTAATCAGCACCAGCCTCTTTCGCCTCAGCCTCCTTATCAGGAGTACACAATACAAGTACACGAACTTCTTTACCGGTTCCATGAGGAAGTGTTACTACACCCCGTACCATCTGATCAGCCTTGCGGGGATCAACGCCCAGACGAACGTCAATATCCACGGATGAATCAAATTTTGTATATGAAATCGTTTTCAGAACATCCGCTGCCTGCTCCAAGGAGTAGACCTGACTTGCGTCATATTTCGAAAGAGCTTCTTTTTGCTTTTTGGTCAATTTTCCCATGTTCTCTGTTTCTTTAGCGTATTCAATATGTCAACGCTTAGTTGTTCTCCTCCCACGGGGCTTTGCCTGCAACGGTAATACCCATACTACGGGCCGTTCCTGCAATCATTTTCATGGCAGAATCAATCGTAAAGCAGTTCAAGTCCGGCATTTTAGTTTCAGCGATCGTGCGAACCTGATCCCATGATACCGAGCCTACTTTCAGCCGGTTTGGCTGAGCAGAACCTGTCTTTATTTTTGATGCCTCCAAAAGCAGAATTGCAGCCGGGGGCGTCTTAATGACAAAGTCAAAAGACTTATCCTTATAGTAAGTAATAACTACCGGCAATACCGTTCCCATTTTATCCTGGGTACGGCCATTGAATTGCTTGCAAAACTCCATGATATTCAAACCCTTGGATCCCAAAGCAGGACCAATCGGAGGTGAAGGATTGGCTTGCCCGCCCTTTACCTGTAGTTTGACGTAACCACCTATTTCTTTTGCCATTGTTTTGAAATTTGTTGGTTCATTGACGATTAGCGGCTCAATTGCAAGTGGAAGCTTACCTGCCCGCTACTCAATCAACTATCCTTTTCTACTTGTGCGTAACTGAGTTCCACGGGTGTATTACGCCCGAATATTTTTACAACTACATTGAGTTTTTTCTTTTCGTCGAAAACCTCTTCCACTAATCCGATAAAACCGCTGAAAGGCCCGTCTACAACTTTAACCGTTTCACCTTTTATGAAGGACATGGAAGGAGCCTCTTCATGATGTTCCGCCTCGTCTACCTTACCCAGAATCCGGTTAATTTCAGACTGACGAAGTGCTACCGGAACTTTCGCATTACCCTCAGAAGCACCAAGGAATCCGATGACGCCAGGGATGCTGGTAATAATATGCAGTACTTCGCCTTTGGAAAGATCCGCTGATATAATAATGTATCCGGGAAAAAAGTTTTTCTCTCTTACCCTCTTTTTGCCATTACGCATCTCAAAAATCTTCTCGGATGGTATAAGAATCTGCGGAACGAACTCATTCAGCTTCTGGCGCGTGATTTCATTCTCTATGTAGGACTTGATCTTTTTTTCTTGTCCAGACACAGCTCTTAATACAAACCAATTCAAAGTGCTCATACTTTCCCGGGATTATTATAGCCTTAGAAAGACTGATAAAACAACTTGAGTGCGTTCTCGAATACGAAGTCCATTACACCTACGACGAAGGCGAAGATGAGGGAGCCAACCAATACCAGAGTCGTATTGGCCTGAAGTTCACTAAAAGGAGGCCAGGTGACATGCTCTGTCATTTCCTCCCACGAGGCTTTCAAAAATTCGGTAAACTTTCCCATCTATCTCTAAAATTATGCACGGGTGGAGAGATTCGAACTCCCATCAACGGTTTTGGAGACCGCTATTCTACCCTTGAACTACACCCGTTTATCATGCAACCCTATCTTTCGGGCTGCAAAGATACGACATATTTATAAAAAACAAGTGCATTCCAAATAGAATGCACTTATATAAATCGTCAATTTAAATTAGTCGAGGATCTCTGTAACCTGACCAGCACCTACGGTACGTCCACCTTCACGAATCGCGAAACGAAGACCTTTTTCCATAGCGATTTTGTTGATCAGCTTCACTTCGATCGTGATGTTATCACCTGGCATAACCATTTCAACACCTGCTGGAAGTGAGATCTCACCTGTCACGTCAGTGGTACGGAAGTAGAACTGAGGACGGTATTTATTAAAGAATGGAGTGTGACGTCCACCTTCTTCTTTCGACAGTACATAAACTTCACCTTTGAAGTGCAGGTGGGGCTTAACTGAACCTGGCTTACAGATTACCATACCGCGACGGATATCTTCTTTGTCGATACCGCGAAGCAGCAAACCTACGTTGTCACCAGCTTCACCACGGTCAAGGATCTTACGGAACATCTCAACACCAGTTACAACTGATTTAAGACCTTCTGCACCCATACCAAGGATATCAACTGCTTCTCCTGAGTTGATGATACCACGCTCGATACGACCAGTTGCAACAGTACCACGACCAGTGATCGAGAATACGTCTTCGACAGGCATCAAGAATGGAAGATCAGTCATACGTGGAGGAATTGGAATCCAGCTATCAACTGCATCCATCAATTCTTCAACAGTCTTAACCCATTTAGGCTCTCCGTTCAAAGCACCAAGTGCAGAACCTTGAACTACAGGAATATTGTCTCCATCAAATTCGTAGAAGCTCAGAAGCTCACGGATTTCCATTTCAACAAGTTCAAGCAATTCCGGATCATCCACCATATCCACTTTGTTCATGAATACAACCAGCTGAGGAACACCAACCTGACGAGCCAGAAGGATGTGCTCACGAGTTTGTGGCATAGGTCCATCCGTAGCAGCAACTACGATGATAGCTCCATCCATTTGAGCAGCACCAGTTACCATGTTCTTCACATAGTCAGCGTGACCTGGACAGTCAACGTGCGCATAGTGACGATTGGCAGTCTGGTATTCTACGTGTGAAGTGTTGATAGTGATACCACGCTCTTTCTCTTCCGGTGCGTTATCGATCGAGGAGAAATCGCGTTTTTGTGCGAAACCTTTATCCGCAAGTACAGTTGTAATTGCTGCGGTCAAGGTAGTTTTACCGTGGTCAACGTGCCCGATAGTACCAATATTTACGTGGGGTTTCGAGCGGTCAAACGTCTCTTTTGCCATGACTTAAGTACGCTTAAAAATTAAAAGTTGTTACGAATTTATTAAAGCTGAATGATTGATCCTGTTTAGCTGCAAGCCGCTTTACTCGAAAACCAAAGTACTAAATCCAAAGGATCAATGTCAAATAATCGCAGCACCATACTATCTGATGCATGCGAAGCAAGAAAAACTTATCTGAGCTTTTGAGGGGATTTGAACCCCTGACCTCTTCCTTACCAAGGAAGTGCTCTACCCCTGAGCTACAAAAGCATTGTCGTTAGAACCAAAAAGCGATTAGCGAAAAAGTTTCAGTCTGAATGTTTTCGCTAATCGCTTCGATGGTCCTTATTGAGCGGAAGACGAGGTTCGAACTCGCGACCTATAGCTTGGAAGGCTATCGCTCTACCAGCTGAGCTACTTCCGCATTTACTTGCCTGATCCTTACTGGTAATAAGGGGCTAGACAGTGGGGGCGGATGGATTCGAACCACCGTAGGCATACACCAGCAGATTTACAGTCTGCCCCATTTGGCCACTCTGGTACACCCCCAGACATCATTTCAACACAACTGCAAAACCGTTTGTTTTACTTTTGGAGTCGCAAAATTATATCCTTTTCTTAAAATCTCAAATCCTTTTTAAAAAAATGACAAAAAAAATGAGACTCGGACGTAAGTAAATGGTGTCCAGAGCCTCAATGAATGTGCTAAGTAATCTTCTATTCAGGGGTAAATGCCTGTATCAGAACAGCCTTATACCAAAACTCAGCACTTTTACGGCAGGACCTCTATTTGACTGATACAGCTCATTGAGATCGTAGCTCACAAAAAAATCAGGAAAATTCCGGATACCCAGTTCCGCCGCAAAGCCGTAACGCAAATCTTCGACAAAGAAATTCCGACGGTCGTGAGTGACATCCTTGCTACCCTCGACGCGTAATTTGGTGTAGCTACCCAAGCGATACCCCCCATACACACCTGCACTGATGTAAGACACAAAAGAGCGTGAAAAGCTGAGGGTAGGCATTAACGATAGATTCACATAGGGAACAGTCAGCTTGCTTTTTTTGAGGTCCATCTCTTTACCTTCATCATCTTTAACAAGGGAAAATTCTACTTTGTCATTGGTTTTTGTAACGGTGTTGTTTCCATCAAACATGAAATTATACCAGGAAAAATCGACGCCCAGATCCAAATGCAGCCGTGTACCGCTCCCGCCTGCAATTCGCGTACTCACCACATAGCCCAGGCTGATGTAGCGGGAGCCGAAAGGACGCAAATCGTAATCGGCAGTATTATACCCCTGACTATCATTATGCCCAAATGTATTTAGTCCCAATGCAATATTGAATCCACGTCGGGGACTAGACCCAAAGCCTGATTTGTAAAAATTTCTGTACGACTTGCGATGTGTTGAGTCAGTTACAGTAACCTGGTCATCTTTTACCTCCACTCCTTTCGCATTGATGGTAACTTCGGTATCACCGTCCTTTACGTAAATGCCCCGAAGTCCAATTTTCACAAAGTCGCGCTGGTTATTCTGACTTTTATTTTTAAGGTACTCGTTACCGTCAAATTCTTCTACCACAATGGTTGTGTCAGTCTGGCTGCTATCCAGTCGTACCTTCAGATCCCTTAATAATGCATTGAGGTCGTACTGCATAACAGTTTCAAGTTCCTTACGGCTTTCTCCAAAAATAACCAGGCGTGTTTTTGGTCCGAATGTGACAACAATAGAGTCCTTGTTGTTTGCCTCAGACATGAGAGCTGCGGCATTTGCATTTGTCAAAAAGGCTGATAATAATAATCCGAGTAATAGCTTAATTTTCATGGCTCAATCAGTTTACAACTTTGTTTTTTCTTTGATATCCTGGTACTTATCTGAAAACTTTTCCTCTCCGTTCCGCAACTTATCGTCTACTCTGGCAATTATGCGCTTCGGATTAAAACCTACTTCCTCCCAGTCCACTTTCTCTCCGGCACGCGCGTTTTTTAGCTGTCTGAATACCTTCACAAACCTGCTTTCTTTTGCTTTCCGTCCATCTTCGGAGGGAAGTTCAATGTGGACCACCATCTTGCGGTTCACTTCTTCCTGAGTGGCAGTAGCCACACTTTGCTCCGCTAACTCCGGCAACTTTGGCATGGATTGCTCTTTCTCATTAATCTCTATGGGAGCAATGCTTTCAAGCGGAGTGACGGCAGTGACGAGCTCTTCCCTCTTCTGAATTGATGATTCCTGGATATTCGGCTGAGGTGCACTTAGCTCTTGTACGTGGCGCTTTTTGTCAGTACCGGCTGCTACTACTGCGGTCATGCTGGTTTCGGGCCTGACTTCAACAGCGGATTTTGCTTCCGGTAAGTCAGTAGGTACTTCGGTCGGTTTAGGGTCGTTTGCCTGTGGCTGTTTTTGTGCCAATGAGATGTGGGTGCCAGTGCGTTGTTCATGTTCTACATTCCATACCACATACCCGATACTTACAAGCATTGCCAGACTGGCAGCCACTCCGTACCACCAGTGGGCTTTGGATTTATTTTCTTTTCCGGTGCCAGCTGACAGCTTTTCCCAGGCTGCATTCGAAGGAGTTTTGCTGATGTCTGACAACTTACTCCTGAAAAGATCATCAACAGGATGCGTTTTCATAGTTTACTTTTTTTTTAAAATCCATATCCCATTCACTAACCAGCTTTTGTAACAATGCTCTTGCCCGATGCAGCTGCGACTTGGATGTACTTTCGGACACGCCCAGCATTTCTGCTATTTCCTGATGCGCATATCCTTCAATCGCATAAAGGTTGAAAACAGTCCGGTAACCTTCGGGCAGTGTTGCAATAAGGTCTAGGAGGGCTTGTGCGTCGAGATTTTGCTCCGCATTTGCACAACTATCATCAGCGATATACGCTGCCTCGTCAGACAGGTGGCTTTCCTGAATTTTCTTAAACTTCCGGAGGTAACCCAGTGCTTCGTTAACCATGATCTTGCGTATCCAGCCTTCGAGACTACCTTCCCCACTGAATTGATCTATCTTACTGAAAACCTTCATAAACCCCTCTACCATCAGGTCCTCGGCAATCATATCATCACAAACATAGCGATAGCAAAGCCCCAGCATCCTCCGGCTGTATTTGTCATAGGCTTGTCGCTGCGCTTTGGGATCGTCCCTTTTCAAAGCGCTTACAAGCTGACCTTCCTGGCTAAACAATGCTAAAATTCGCCCCATTAGTTTGGTGATTTCAGCAGCAAGATGCGCTTTACCACAGCAGAAGTTGCACGAGCATACATTTTTTTTATCAAATCTGTTCTGATAGCTTTGAAAACCATTATCAGATATAATTCAATGCTTAATTCATCTGCACCTATCGGTATTTTCGACAGTGGAATCGGGGGAATGACGGTTGCCAGCGCGGTTACCCGGCTCCTTGGACAAGAAAACACGATCTACTTCGGTGACACTGCCCATTTACCTTATGGGGACAAATCAACCGCTGCGATTCAGGCGTATTCGATCAAAATATGCAACATGCTGATTCAGCAGAATTGTAAACTGATCCTCATAGCCTGTAACTCGGCATCTGCTGCGGCATACGAGCTGGTTAAAGAGTATGTAGGCAGTAAGGCGAAGGTGATGAATGTAATTGACCCCATCGTCGACTACATCAAGGAACATTATGAGGGTAAAACCATTGGGCTGATTGGTACCAAGCAAACCGTGCTGTCCAATGTTTACAAAAAGAAAGTGGATGCGCTGGACAAAGGAATTAACCTGAAGTCGCTTGCTACGCCGCTGCTGGCACCTATGATTGAAGAGGGTTTTTTCGACAACAACATCAGTGAAAGTATTATCACCAGCTATCTTTCAGACAGTGTGCTGACCGGTATTGAAGCATTGATTCTGGGATGCACCCATTATCCTTTAATCAAAAATCAGATTCAGACGTTTTATGAAGGCAAAGTAGAAATTCTTGATTCATCTGAGATCGTTGCTCGGTCATTGAAAGGTTTTCTGGAACAACATTATTTGCTGAACGAAAAAGGAGAAGGCAGAAGGCAGTTCTTTGTATCCGATTACACCCAGTCGTTCGAGCAATCCACTGAGATATTTTTTGGTAAACAGATTCAGCTGGAACATTATCCACTTTGGGAATAGGGAAAAAACAAAAAAGCGAAGCTCTTGCTCCGCTTTCATTTAACTACCTTGTAGCGCTTGTCTTACCCGGGAGGCAATAAAGTCGCGCTCCTGCTGCTGTTTCCGGCTGTTTCGGTACCAGAGATATCCGATGATTGCTACCAGTAAGTAGGGCATGACAAAAAGAAACATAATTCCTGTGTTAAGCCCTACGCCAACATTATTTCTTCCATTGCCCATTGAACTTTCGACGGTTCCGCGACACATTGCGCATTGTGCCCACCCATCACTTCCAATCAGGACGAGTGTCAGCACAAAACCAGCTATTATGATCCACTTTTTCATGAGTAATAAGGACTAATCATTAAATAAACGACTACACCGGAAATACTGACATACAACCAGATCGGTAATGCCCATTTTGTTGCTTTTCTATGCGCCGTAATCTGGTTAGTATAACCAAAGTACACCGCACGTAATACAAACCACACCACCACGATGGACAGCGTGATGTGCGATATCAGTAGAAAGTAGTAGACCGGGCGAATGAAGCCCTGACCACCATAAGGTGTAGACTCATTGGAAACGTGGTACAGAATGTAGCATACCAGGAAAACCGCTCCAAGAAGAAAAGCACCTGTCATCGTTTGTCGGTGAGCTGCTACCTTGCCCTGTTTCACAAATACATAGCCTGCAATAAGCAATACGGCAGTTAAAGAATTAATAACACCGATAACATGAGGTAATACCTTCGTCCAGGCACCGAGATCCACCTTTTGCCTGATTCCGAGCAGCACAGCTACTGCCAGTGGAATAACAATGGCCAGAATGTTGATTATCCTTTCGTATTTAGGTTTTTTTGCCAATACCAGCGTTGCCATAATTACTCCTCCTGCTTCTTTCTTTTTTCGTAATTCAAAATCTTAATTTCAGCCATCAGCCGGTCTATTTCAGCCGCATCCAATGCATTGTACAAGCCTCTTACGTAACCCTGGTAGTCAAATAACACAAGTTTCTTCTCAGGCATCTCAGCATCCTGCACATTGCTACTCAGCCAACTCGTAATATCCTGCTCCGATCCCCTGAGTGTATGCCAGCCAGCCACATCAGCTTTCTCACGTATCCTATCGCTATTTTCCTGTGAGTATGTTAAGGTCAACAAATTTAACTCAGGAATTGCATTTTCTAACACTGCTATGCGTTCAAGTTGAGCCAAAACCAACTCGCAGGAATCTTCACAGGTCTGCGGGAGAAAATGGACAACCGTCAGTTTGCCTGCAAGCTCAAATGAGCTTAAATTGTTGTTAAGGCTTATGACATTCAACTTCCGGAATACAGTGTCGCCCTTTGACATCACTACCTGCCCGCCTTCATTTCTTTCTGGTACGAAGTAGGGTAGATTATAATGGTTTGTGCCAAAAAACTGAAGGAATGCAAAAACAAAAGCCGGTATTACCAATGTGACGATCAGTAATCCGGCTTTGAATGATTTAGTCATTATGCTTTAATCGAAAACCGCCTTGAATATGGCATTGCCTTCAAGAAGTAGTGCCAGTATCAGCCACGCAACGAAAATCACAGGAATCAGAATTGACCATATCAGCGATTTTGTCTCGTGTTTTAAGTGCATGAATTCGCCGACAATGTAAAACGCTTTCACAATGGTCATGACAATGAAGATTGCAACCTTCAAAGTACCGTGATGCAGGGTAAATGCAATCAAGAATTCAACTGCAGTTAGTACCAGCAAGATCCAGAACGTTTTCCAGATTGCTTTTCTTTGTTCAGCGCCAGCTTCGGGATCCTGGTTATGTATATGATGTACGTTAGCCATTTTTATCTAGATGTAATATTTATTGCTTATTAAACCAGGTAAAAGAATGTAAATACAAATACCCATACCAAATCTACGAAGTGCCAGTAGAGTCCTACTTTTTCTACCATCTCATAGCTCCCTCTCTTATCGTAAAAACCGGTAGCAGCACGGAAGAATATAAGAATGTTCAGAATAACACCACTAAATACGTGCGTTCCATGGAAGCCGGTAATGAAGAAGAAGAAATCAGCAAAAGCAGGAGGACCGTACTGATTCTCCGTCAGGTTAGCCCCAAAAATTGTCTTGTTGACCCAAGTTCCATTTTCAATCACTTTCATTACGGAACCAGCGTCTGTACCATGAATAAAGTGGGACCACTCCCAGGCCTGGCATCCAAGGAAAGTAAAACCACCGAGGATTGTCCACAACATGTATTTCTCAACACTTGCACGATCCATCCTGTGGCCTGCCTCTACTGCAAGTACCATTGTAACGCTACTTGCAATCAATATAAATGTCATAATACCGACAAATACCAGCGGGAGTGAGATGCCATGAAGAAATGGCACTGCTTCATATACCTTTTCAGGTATCGGCCAGTACATGTTTGAAAATGTAAAATCCGCTGCTTCACCCTGAAAAGCAGGAAAGCTAAACCGCGCTGTGCCATAAGCAACCAGCAAGGCGGAAAAGGTAAATGTATCCGAGATGAGGAAAAACCACATCATCAGTTTACCGTAACTTGCTTTCATCGGCTCAATACCCCCCAACCACATCTTGGGTTCTACTGCGCCAGGTGTTGTTACATTTGCAGCCATTGATCAGTATTATTATTTAAAAGTCAATAAAAAAACAAAAAGGTATATCCAAAGTATGTCCAGAAAATGCCAGTATGTTACACATATCTCGATTTTCCGAAGGTTTTTTGAATGAACATTCATCCGAACTGCAGCTGCCAGTGAAAACATCAGCACGATAATACCACTAATCAGGTGCAATCCATGCAATCCTGTAAACACATAAAAAAACGATCCTGACGGATTGCCCACGAAATAAACATTCATTTCAACGAGCTTCTTCCATCCTTCAAACTGCATAAACAGAAAAGCCAGACCCAGGACAAAAGTAATAGAAATTGCTATCTTCAATTCCCTGAAACGGTCTTTTTTTGCCGCAAAATACGCCCATTGCATAGCTGCACTACTCAGAGCAAGCACTACAGTACTATACCAGAAGATTTGAGGCATTTCAAATTCTAGCCAGTTACCTTCCGCTCTTCTTACGAGGTAAGCACTGGTTTGAGACGCAAAAAGCATAATGATTGTCACGAGGAACAACCAAAGTATGAACTTAATCGGGTCCATAGACAATGTCTCCCGTGGACTCCGATCACTTTTTAACTGTTGAACACTTTCCATTTTCACCTAAAACTTAATCACAATTTATCCAACAAAAACGCAATTTGCACAATGGGCAGGTATATAAACGATCCGAACATCAGTTGCTTGGCAGTCTTGTCCGTACAGGTACGCATCAGATGGAAAGTCTGCGCAAGAAATAGAATTCCGAAAATCGAAGCTACGAACGCAGAGTTTATCCCCGTCATTCCCAACTCATATGGCAACCAGCCAACCGGAAGCAAAAACAACGTGTAAATCATAATCTGCAACGTTGTATCTGAATCTTTGAGGCCATTTGCAGGCAGCAACTTAAAGCCTGCTCTCCGATAATCATCATCCAGAACCCAGGCGATAGCCCAGAAATGCGGAAACTGCCAGAAGAACTGAATGGCAAACAGAATACCCGGTTCAAGACCAAAGTGGTTTGTAGCCGCCACCCAACCAATCATGGGAGGAAATGCCCCTGGGAATGCTCCAACAAACACCGCAATCGGACCGACTTTCTTTAATGGTGTGTAAACAAAACCATACAGAATCAGTGAAAGAAGCGATATGAGCGCAGTATTCAGGTTGAAAGCTGTAACGAAGATTGCCAAGGATCCCACGCCCAAAATGATTGCGTAAGCAGCAGCCTGTTCGACAGAGATCCGGCCACTCGGTAGGGGTCTGGACATCGTCCGCTTCATCAATTTATCCAGATCCTTTTCAAGAATCTGATTAATGATATTAGCAGCACCGGTGATAGCGATTGAAGCAATGATAAACAGCACCATTTTTACGCCGCTTACTTCCTTTGCACCGAGGCAGTAACCCATCGCGCCGGAAAAAGCAATTAATGAAGCTAATCTGAACTTCAATAGCTCGAACAGAACACTCAACCTACCCCTAACTCCACTAAAAAGACTTAAACTTTCCTCAGCTGATGTCATTCGTTAACCAATATAGGAGCGCCGGATTGGGGCGCTGTACTCAAATATCTTTTACTATTCAGAAGCCAAACCATGTACTGTAAGCCTATCAGAATGATCGCAAGTACAAGATGTGATGGTTGCGCTAAGGCTGGTACACCAAGGTAAGCCATCGATATACCTGTAAGCAACTCTATACCCAAAACACCTGCACAGGCAAAAGCAAACTTCCGTATGATTGAGCCAGCCTGCTCAACCTGCAGGACCTTATAGATCCAGAGTCCATTTATAAGCACCAGCAATATTGAGAAAGACCGGTGAATATAGAACTCGGTACCAAGTGACCCTATCCAGAGTGCCCGCTGATCATAACCCAAAGCAGCAATAGTGACGTCCATCGTCTCACGTACCTGGGTACCCAGCAGGATTTGTACCAGAGAAAGGCTCATGGCAGCAACACCCCATCCACTTAGCCCTGCTTTGTCTTTAACATTGTTGATGTCACTCTGACCAAAAAATCTCGCCCAGGTAAAAAGGTATAGTACCAAAAAGACGATTACAATAGCCAGTAACATGTGCAACGTAACTACAACAGGTGCAAGTTCAAATGAAACTACCTTTGCACCAAGCCAACCCTGAAACCCAACAAGAAGGAAAGCGGAAAGGCTGTAGTAGAATATTTTCCTGGGACCTCTTTTCAGGAATGGAAGTGAAGCTAGGAGCAGGAGGAAAATCATAACTCCCGTAAAAGCTCCTATCAGTCTGTTTACATATTCAGTCCAGGTTTTTGCCGGATTGAATATAACCTCGCCCTTCAGCTTTCCGCGGTAAACCTCCTTGTAATCAGCAGGTAGCTCGCTCAACTCGGTAGGTGGAACCCATCTTCCGAAACAGCGGGGCCAATCCGGACAACCCATGCCGGAGCCTGTACTCCTCACTACTCCACCCGCGACAATAAGCAGGTAGAGTACAATGATTGTATTTAAAGCTAACCGCCGAAAACGACGGTTAGCTTTTGGCTCAATGTGAGACTTTAAATTGGTCATTAAAATTCTGCGACTCAATAGCCTTTTCTGTGGCAATCAGTTCATTCTCATGCGGGAAGTTAGATTCCAGTGTCTGAGAATATGGAACGTTCTGAGGGATAAAATCCTCCTTTGCACCCGGCTTGCTGTAATCATAAGACCAGCGGTACACTGCAGGAAGATCACCTTCCCAGTTACCATGACCTGGGTTGACAGGAGCTGTCCATTCAAGCGTATTCGATCTCCACGGATTTTGAGGCGCTTTCTTACCTTTGAAAATGCTGTAGAAGAAGTTCCAAAGGAAGATAAACTGAGCAAGAAAAGCGAAAATCGCAGCTACGGAAATGAACATATTCATGTCCATGAACTTATGGGTAAAGTCGTAGCTTGTGAACTGATAATATCGACGAGGAAAACCAGCGATACCTACATAGTGCATTGGAATAAACACCAGATATACGCCCAGGAAAGTCAACCAAAAGTGTAGCTGTCCGAGGCTGGTATTCATCATTCTTCCAAACATTTTAGGAAACCAGTGGTAAACTCCCGCAAATAATCCAAAGGCCGAAGCCGCACCCATTACAAGGTGGAAGTGGGCAACAACAAAGTACGTATCATGCAGTTGGATATCAAGGGCACTGTTACCAAGAATAATCCCGGTTAAACCTCCTGACACAAACAGAGAAACCAATCCGATTGAAAAGAGCATACCCGGCGTAAAAACGATGTTACCTCTCCAAAGCGTAGTAATATAGTTGAACCCTTTTACTGCGGAAGGTACGGCAATGATCAGCGTCAGGAACATGAACACTGAGCCAAGGAATGGATTCATACCTGTCACAAACATGTGGTGAGCCCAAACGATGAATGCCAAAAATGCAATACCCAGCATAGATGCAATCATGGCGCGATAACCGAAGATCGGTTTGCGCGAGTTTGTTGCAATTACTTCTGAAGTAATACCAAGTGCTGGCAGAAGAACGATGTAAACTTCAGGGTGACCCAGGAACCAGAAAAGGTGCTGGAACAAAATAGGGCTACCACCTACGTTCGGCAATGCTTCTCCATTGATATATATATCTGAAAGATAAAAGCTGGTACCGAAGTGACGGTCGAAGATGAGAAGCAATACGGACGAAAGAAGAACCGGGAACGAAATAAGACCGAGTACCGCTGTAATCAGGAAAGACCAGATTGTGAGTGGCAGCCTGTCAAATGACATACCGCGTGTACGCAAATTGATAACCGTAGTAATGTAGTTAATACCACCTAGTAGCTGAGATACGATAAAGAAAGCCATACTCATCAGCCATAGGGTCATACCCATGCCTGATCCCGGGTGTGCTTGCGGAAGCGCACTTAGTGGGGGATAAATAACCCATCCACCCGCAGCAGGTCCCTGCTGTAAAAACAGTGAGGCGAACATGATAACACTGGCAAGAAAAAAGAACCAGTAGGAAAGCATGTTCATAAAGCCCGAAGCCATATCCCGGGCACCAATCTGCAATGGAATTAAGAAGTTACTAAAAGTACCGCTCAACCCGGCTGTAAGCACAAAGAATACCATAATGGTACCGTGCATGGTAACAAGCGCAAGGTAAAAGTTAGGATCCAGCTTACCTGTATCACTAATCCAACCTCCAAGTACCGGTTTTAACCATGAAAGGTTAGAATCCGGAAGACCAAGTTGTATCCGGAATATAACAGACATGGAAATGCCTATAACAGCCCAGAGGATACCAGTGATCAGATATTGCTTTGCAATGACTTTATGATCTTCTGAGAAAATATATTTTTTCCAGAAGTTAGGCTCTTCATGATGATGTTCATGCTCGACAACATGTTGGTGAGCTGAATCTAATCCTTCAATAGCTGACATATAATTATTGTATTAGATTTTTCAAAATTAGCGAAGACTGCTTGCTCCTCCACCTACACTCCCTGAAGCTGCTGAACTATCCGCCGCTGGTGTTGCTGCCTCAGCAGGAACAAACTTCATAGCCTTGGCTTTCAGATTTTCAGGAACCTTCGCCAAGTACTCCGGATAAGTCTGGAGGAAACTTGGCTGCTCAGCACACCACTTCTTGTAAGATGCTTCGTCTTCAACGATAAGGCGTATTTTCATTGAAAAGTGTCCTTGCCCACAAACTTCTGTACAGGCAATTTCATAGTCAAAGTTCGGGTTATTCAGTTCTGCACGCATGTCAGCTGTCGACTTATCAGGCACGAACCAAAACCTGGTTGGCAAACCTGGAACTGCATCCATTTTGACACGCATGTGAGGGATGAACACACTGTGCAACACATCGCGAGCTCTAATCTTCAGCAACACCGGGCGATTAACCGGGATGTGCATTTCACTTGGAGTGGTAAAATCATCAAACGAGTTTTCATCGGAGAGATCAATACCTACTTCATTTTGTGAGTCGATCAGCTTGTAATTGTAATCACCCAATGTATTATCCTTAACACCTCCGTAACGTACAATCCAGTTAAACTGCTTTCCTGTAATCTCAATCACTTCGGCATCTTTTGGCGCTTCCGAAGTAATGTCAGACCATGCTCTCCATCCGGTAAATACCAAAAGTGCCATAACAATAGCAGGAACAATTGTCCAGATCAACTCTAACCTGTGATTTTCAGGATAAAACGACGCCCTGGTATTAGGCTTGTGCTGGTACTTCCAGGAAAAGAAGAATATCAGAAAGTTGACAATGATAAATGGTATCGTCAAAATTCCCATTGAAAACCAAAACAGGTCATCAGTTCTCCTGCCATGTATTGAAGATGCCTCCGGCAGGAAGAATTCGCGTGCATGCAGGTAGGACCAGGTAATAGATACTGCTCCCAGAACTAATATAACAATGAACAACGCTCCGTTGACCTTGTTTCCTGAAGGAACCGCAGAGTACTCGTCCGATCGATTAATACTTTTCAGAACTTTCTGAAGCCGGGCGATCACAACACCCGTGAGCACGACAAAAACAAGAGCAATTAATGCGATAACTATATACATAATGATGACTGATTTTCGATTAAGCTATGTCGTGATGCAACGACTCTTCCAGCATAGGGTGATTTCTCGGAATCAGATTAGCTTTCGTCAATTGGTTAGCAATCGAATAACCGAACGCGCAGAGGAACAAAATAAAGAATCCGACTTCCAGCGGTCCAAACCCTGCACTGGCACCCATGGAACCAGGCATAATGTTCGTGTAGAAATCCAAGTAATGACCTATAATCACACTCCAGCAAGCAACTTTCAAAATAGAATGGGTAAACTTTGCATCCCTTGTCATTAAGACCAGAAAAGGAAAGAAGAAGTTCAGGAACAAGGTAATAAAGAAAGGGGCTTTGAAGAATCCACCATGTCCGCGGAAACGCTCAATGAAGTAAATCGTTTCTTCCGGTAAGTTGGCGTAGTAAATCAACAGGAATTGGGCGAACCATACATATGTCCAGAAAATACTGAAAGCAAATACAAACTTACCAAGGTCTCTCAGGTGGCTTGAATTAACCGCACGCAAATAACCACGTTCACGAAGTAAAACGATAGTCAGCGTGATAACTGCTAACCCGGCTACGTGCCAGCTTGCAAGTGTATACCATCCAAACATTGTGCTGAACCAGTGTGTGTCAACTGACATTACAAAGTCCCAGGCCGACGTGGAAGAAGTTACACCGAATACAACCAAAAATGCAGTTCCAAAACGGATTGATTTTTCATAAAAATCAGTACCACCAATCTCATCCTCCTGCAAAGACAAGTTCCGAATCACACGCCACAAACCGTACCACAATGCGAAGTAAAGAACAAGACGTATCAGGTAAAAAGGCGTATTCAAGTAGCCTCTTTTACCAGCAATGATTGCGTCGTACTCAGGACCACCAACTTCATACAATCCTTCATGCGTCCAGTGAAATAAATCGTGTCCACCAAAAAGGAATGTAACGATTAGCACAACACCCGTAACTGGCAAGAATGCTGGCAGCGCCTCAGGAACTCTCTTGAAAACCGCAGACCATCCAGCCTGAGCCAGGTAGTTATAGGACAAGAAAAACATTCCTACAACCGCCATACCTGTAAAGTACACGCCATTAACCCAAAGATTGGCCCAGATGCGTGCCATCAAACCTTTTGCATGATGCCCGCCTTCCGCAGCAGCTTCATGGCCTCCGCCATGTGCAGCGGCATGCCCTGCAGCTTGTGCTGCATGTTCTGCACCATGAGCCGCAACTTCATGACCGCTACCTGTTGCCGCAAGATAAGCTCCAAGTAAAATCAGGGCAACACCTACGCCACCGCCAATCAACAAACTCTTCTTAGCTCCTGATGTAAATTCAAACCGCTCTTCAATAGAAGGAATCGAATGTGCTGATGCCATTATATTTTAATTTCTCTGTTATTCAAATTTCGTTAAGCGCCCTTCTGTAACTTCTGAACGTAGTGTACAATCTTCCAACGTTCCTCCGGATTAATCTGCGACCCATGCGGCCACATTCTGCCTTTTCCGTAGGTAATTACATGGAAAATATGTCCTTCATTCAAATTCTTGTAAGCATCACTCGCATAATTCGGAACACCCTTATACATCGCTCCAACTTTTCCGTCACCAGCTCCCGTAGCGCCATGGCAATGCTGGCAGTACCGATCGTAAAGTACTTTACCTTCTGCTAATGACTGCTCATTAAGAGGCACTGGATTCTTCAACACGCGTTCCGAAATCGTAATGCTATCGGCAGGAACATTGTAAACCATCAGATCGGTACTCACTGAGTCTGACTCTCCAAAGGATGTACGATAATTCCGACGGGCTACTGTACCAGCAACAGGAAGTCTCATTGTCAAACCCATCGGATTGATTGGGTTTGCTTTCTCCTGCTTGTAAGGTTCGTACCCTACTGGCAGGTACATGTTGGGAGCATACTCTTTTCCAGGGTCATTAGGCTTACGCTTACAGGCAGTAACTGCCAAAAAAAGCGTAGCAGCAATCAGGGAAAATCTATATAAACCTTTAAATCTCATTACGAACACGCTTTTAAAATTGCTTAACATTGACTTCTTCTGCGCCGCTGTCTCTCAAAGCCCGGGTAATCTCGTCAACCGTCATAGAATTGCGACCAAGCTCAATTGCCATCACAAACTTGTTATCAGTAGAACGCTCATCAAACCTTGGGTGAGCATGCGTACCGGGTCCGAGTCCATTAGATACAAAAAAGGTAGTTACCATTCCAAATGCTGTGAATAGTACCGTAAGCTCAAAGGTAATAGGAATGTAGTTTGGGATCGAAATAGGATCTTTACCACCAATAATCATCGGCCAGTCAATACCCATAGTCCAGATCATCAATGCCAATGCGCAGCAGCAGCCTGTAACACCAAACATAAAGGCGGCAATACCGATTCTTGTTCTGGGATGCCCAAGGGCTTCATCCATTCCGTGAATCGGAAAGGGTGAATAAACTTCTTTGATCTTAACTCCGGCCTTCCGCAGCTTTGGCACTGCATGAAGAACAGTATCATCGTCGTCGTAAACCCCGACCAAATATTTACCAGATAACTCTGCCATGTTTATACTAATTGAAACTTTCTAAGTCGTCTAAATTTCTATTCTTTATCCTTATTATACGCCGGCTCAGCTGTTCCACGCTGACGTACTTTCGCTACACCAGCAATTTTTCCCGGAAGCTGGGCAGAAGTTGAGCGCAGTACGGCTTTTACCTCGGCCATGTTTATAACCGGCAGATATTTCGAGAATAACAGGAAGAGTGTAAAGAAAAGCCCGAATGAGAATATGTAATCACCAATGTCATACCTGGTTGGAGAAAACATCGTCCAGCTTGAAGGAATGTAGTCGCGGTGCAGTGACGTCACAATAATTACAAAGCGTTCAAACCACATCCCAATATTTACCACTACTGAAATGAAGAACGTAAAAGTGATACTTCTGCGCAGTGTTCTTGACCAGAACAGCTGTGGAGATATTACGTTACAGGTCATCATAGCCCAGTATGCCCACCAGTAAGGACCGGTCATACGATTGAAGAATGCATAATATTCGTATTCAACACCACCATACCATGCAATGAAGAACTCAGTGATATAGGCAACACCTACTACCGAACCGGTCAGGGTAATTACCTTGTTCATGGTTTCAATGTGCTCCAGTGTGATATAGTCTTCCAACCGGTAAACTACCCTAGTAATCAGCATCAGGTTTTGTACCATCGCAAAACCCGAGAAAATCGCTCCTGCAACAAAGTAAGGTGGGAAGATTGTAGTATGCCATCCCGGAATAACGGACGTTGCAAAGTCCATACTAACAATTGTGTGAACGGAAAGTACGAGCGGTGTTGATAAGCCAGCAAGAATTAAGCTGATATATTCGTAACGTGCCCATGTTTTAGCTGAACCATCCCAGCCCATAGCAAAAGTGCCGTACATGAAGCGTGAAACTTTGCTGGTTGCTCTGTCGCGGATTGTGGCAAGGTCAGGAATAAGACCAATGTACCAGAACACTAATGAAACAGAGAAGTAAGTACTGATCGCAAAAACGTCCCATACCAGCGGTGAGTTGAAGTTCACCCAAAGTGATCCGAATGCGTTTGGAAGTGGCAAAGCCCAATATGCCAACCATGGACGGCCCATGTGCATCAGAATGAAAGACGCAGCACAAAGAACCGCAAAGATCGTCATCGCTTCCGCTGCACGGTTGATAGACGTTCTCCATTTCTGACGGAAAAGCAACAAAATCGCTGAGATCAATGTACCTGCGTGACCAATACCTACCCACCATACGAAGTTGGTAATGTCCCACGCCCAGCCTACTGTCTTGTTCAATCCCCACACGCCAAGTCCTTCCCACCAGGTCCAGGCAAGGCATACTGTACCATACGCCAGAACAATCAGGGAAATACCAAATGCGATCTTCCACTCCTTGGTCGGCGCTCCTTCAACGTGGCGACAAATATCTTCCGTTACGTCTGCGTACGTTTTCCCGCCTTGAATCAGGGGTTCTCTTACAGGTGAAGTAACATGCATACTAATATCAATTTATTGTTTTGATCTTCTAATTCAACCTCAGAATCAAGCGTGTTCCTTCTCTGCACCTGCCTTAGCAACTCCCGCTTCCTTGTTACGGATCTTGCTAAGATATGCCAGCTGCGGACGAGTGTTAATTTCCTCGAGCATGTGGAATGCACGGCCTTCGCGCTCTACTTCAAGCAACTTGGAAACCCTGCTTTCAGGATCGTTCATGTCGCCAAACGTAATAGCATCAGTTGGACATGCAGAAGCACAAGCCACATTTACCTCACCATCCACAATACGTCTTCTTTCTTTTTTCGCTGTCAGCTTGGCTTCCTGAATTCTCTGTACGCACATTGAGCATTTTTCAATTACTCCACGTGAACGTACCGTTACATCAGGGTTAATCACCATTTTACCCAAATCATTATTGAAATGATAATCGAAGTTATCATTATCAAAATATTTGAACCAATTGAAACGACGTACTTTGTAAGGACAGTTGTTTGCGCAATAACGCGTACCTACGCAACGATTGTAGGTCATTTGGTTCAATCCTTCTGAGCTGTGGGTTGTTGCCAAAACTGGACAAACCGTCTCGCACGGAGCGTTGTTACAATGCTGGCACAGCATTGGCTGGAATGTAACTTCCGGATTTTCCGATGCAATTTCCAATCCGCGAAGATCTTCGGCATCAGCATCGCTGCTGTAATAGCGGTCAATCCTGATCCAGTGCATCTCACGACTGTTAATCACTTCCTGGCGACCTACTACCGGAATGTTGTTTTCAGCTTGACAGCTTACTACGCATGATCCGCAACCAAAGCAGGTATTGAGATCAATGACCATTCCCCATGAATGGTTTTTATATTTATGACCATTCCACAACGACAGGTCGGTAGCATCTACCGGACCTTCAGCAGTCTGGATTTCCGGTTTGAACCTACCGGCCATCGGATCTTTCTGGAAATGAGAAAGGATGGTTTCCTGCAGAACCGACTTACGATTCATTACAGTACTGTGCGTCTGCGTCTGAGCGATTTCACGTGTATCGCCCGTCTTGGTTACGGTAACTTCTCCCGGGTTAAATGAAATGTACCCACCGGTTGATGTAGCAAATGGAAATACATTCTTACCTACACCATTTGCAGATTTTCCTGCTTTTTCACGACCGTATCCTACGGCAATCGCTACTGTTCCGTTTGCCTGGCCTGGCTGGATAACAACAGGTACTTCAACCAATTTACCTTTCAGGTCAACTTTAACTACATCACCTTGTGACAGGCCAAGATCAGTTGCCGTTTTCTGGGAAATACAAGCGTAATTGTCCCAGCAAGCTTTTGTAATCGGATCAGGAAGTTCCTGCAACCAAGGGTTGTTTGCTGTTGAACCTGTACCTATACCAACATTCTCATACAGCATCAACTCGATTCCGGATGAAGATGCCTTGTAGTTTTTAGAAATAGCTGATGCTGCGCCTGTAAGGTCACCGGCAAACGTGGCGCCATTTGCAATAGCAGTAGTATTTATATCAAATACCCCGTCATGAAGTGATTTGATCCAGAATTTCTCGAAATCACCAGCGCCTGATTGCGGGAACACATTCTTTCTCCAGTACGAACGCACATATGCATGGAAATCGGTTGGCAAGCCAGCCCATTTCAATAAGCTCTCCTGAGATTGACGGGTCGTGAATATGCGGCTGATTGCAGGCTGTATAAGACTGTAAGATCCGGCAACTGGTTCTGCATCTCCCCAAGATTCAAGAAAATGAGGCGCAGGACAGATGTATTTCAACAGAGATGAAGTTTCGTCGGCCCGCTCACTGAAAGAAACACTAAGAGTAACTCTCGGCAATGCAGATACCAACTCAGCACCACGGGGGTGATCATAAACAGGGTTCGCACCAAGCAGGAATAATGCGCTGACCTTTCCACCTTTCACATCGTCGATAAACTGATTCATCGCGATGTCATTTCCCTGACGGAAATTTACAGGCTTGTCTAGATTAATGGTTGTGCCATAACTGCCGAGCAAACCATTCAATGCGTTGATCACAACCTGTACAGCCGGATCATTAATGCCGCTTACTACCAATGCCTGGCTTTTTGCAGCAACCAATTCGGCAGCAGCTTTGTCCAGGTCAGGGATTTGCAGTGCCGCAGCACTGATTGAAGTACCACCTAATTTGGCGGCTACTTTATTGTAAAGCGCAGCGGCTACCAAACCGATCTGGGAAGGCTTAACTGCTACACGATAATCTGCATTACTACCCGTCACGGACAAACCCGATTCAAACTGGTAATGCCGCGACATATCTTTCTTACCACCTGCTTCGCTGCTCACCCGGCGGGTTGCTGCGTAAGCTTTGGCATAACCATCCGGCGCCACCCAGGTACCCAAAAAGTCAGCATCAATCCCTATTATTACTTTCGCTTTGCTGAAATCGTACGAAGGAAAAACAGCCTTACCGAAGGAAAGCTCATTGGCCTTCAGGATTGCGGCTGAGGAATTTGCATCGTATACTACGTGTGTCGTAGTTGGGTATTTTGCAGTAAAATCAGCTATAACGGCTTTGGTTGACGGGCTGAGAATTGTTGATGACAAAATTCTGATTGCTCCGCCTTTTGCAGCGATCTGTCCGAGTTGCGCGGTAATTTCTTTATCAACCGTTTCCCAGGATACCTTGGTATCTTCACCCTTTTTCGGTCCTCTTAGTTTTTCATTGTCGTACAGGCCAAGCAGTGACGCCTGTACCCTCGCACCCGTTCCTGCAGATACTTTCGACAGGGAGTTACCTTCTATCTTAACCGGGCGGCCTTCTCTTGTTTTAACCAGAATACTGGCATATTCTCCACCTTCTGAATAGGTAGAAGCATACCAGTTTGCAATGGTTGGAAATTCTCCTTCTGGTTTATTTACATAAGGAATTGCCTTCTTTACCGGAGTTTCGCAGGCTGCCAGAGATACAGCTGCCATACCGAAACCAAGTACTTTCAGGAAATCACGTCGGTGACTACCTGCTCCATCTATTAAACTCTCATATTTCTCACCGATCGGCTCGCTACCGAACTCAGAACTTGCATCCTTTACAAACTTCTCATCATTCCGCAGCTCTTCAAGTCCCCGCCAGTATCTTTTATCAGTATTTTCCATAAAACTTATTCAATACAATGCTATGTATCCGGGTGTTATTTCTCTCTTAATAGTGGCATTTTGAACATTCCAAACCACCAATATCAGCTACTTTCAAAGCTTCCTTGCTTCCCTCAGCATGCAACTGCACCAGCTTGTCATAGTACTTGTTGTCCTTTGTATTAACCTCCGTCTTGCGGTGACAGTCTATACACCATCCCATCGTCAATGATGAACGTTGTTGTATTACTTCCATTTTTTCAACCTCACCGTGGCAGTTCTGACATTCCAGACCACCTACATTCACGTGCTGAGCGTGGTTGAAGTAAGCCAGGTCAGGCAGGTTGTGTACACGCACCCATTCAATAGGCTGGTTGTTCTCGATAGAAGTATAAATCTTCTGGATTTCAGGTGATTCCTTCTTGATCACACCGTGGCAATTCATACAGATGTTTGCCGAAGGAATGTGAGCAGACTTACCCCTGTTTACACCGGTGTGGCAGTAATTACAATCAATCTTGTATTCTCCTGCGTGTAGCTTATGTGAGAAGGAAATTGGCTGCTTTGGTGCATAACCCTGCTGAACACCAACACTGTAAGCACCGTCAATCGTAGCTTTAATAACAAGCAGAAGGAAAATCCAGATCGTAGCTGACCGGATAGCCGGGTCGCCAGCCATTTTCTTTAAAGATGCACCAAGACGACTGGCAAAATCACCTCTAACCGGCTCAACCGTCTCCCCTGTAACAGCCTTGGACAACAAGGAAACAATTACCAGCAATACGCCAAGAACCAGCAACATGACAACCACAAGTGCAACCAGCACAAGAATGAACATGTCCGAAGGTGCACCGCCTTGCGCAGAACCCGCTGCCGCTGCAGCAGGAGCCGCTGCACCACCAGCTGCCGCTGCAGGAGCCGCGCTGGATGCATTGTCTACATACGCAAAAATGCTTTTGATATCATCTTCCGACAAGTTGGGAAAGCTTGTCATCTGAGCTTTTGAGTACTCATTGTAAATCTTAACGGCATAAGGATCGCCTGATGCT